>JAZRNV010000001.1:0-1881 GCA_045648425.1 Acutalibacteraceae bacterium
TTGATAGTTTTCAAAAAGATGACTTTACAATTATTGAAGTAACTAATCAAATAATAATCGGATCTCATCCAGACTCGTTGCTACAGCTTTTGCCGCAACAATATAAATAACCGTGATGTACTTTTGGTCGTTCTTACCCCCCACATATACTACTTTTAGTCGCTCTTTCGCAAAAACCCACCGAAGCCGTTTGGCTTTGGTGGGTTTTTACTTTGTGCTGATAGTATTATTGGCCGAATCCTCTTGACCCGAGAGGTGTAAAGCCCTACTTAGACAACTTAAATCAACACCGCAGGGGCGAGCAATGCTCTGCCGTTAAAAAAAGGAACGGATTAATCCGTTCCTTTTATTTTTCTTTTTTCTTTCTGCGTTTGAAGATAAAGCTTCTGAAAAGAATGACATTCATCACCAGGAAGAAGGCAAAAAGCACGATAAGCGCCGGGATGGGTTGTTCAGGTGCCCAGGTGGCCAGCAGCATTAAGGGGAAGCCGAAAACAATGGCGGGAAAATTCTGATAAACCATATTATCTGCGGCAGGAGTTTTGAAGTCGCCGTCTATTTCGCGAAGCAAAATGGTGCCCGTGCTGGCAGTGCCCGTAAGCATTCCGTACATCATAAGGAACTGCTCTTCGGGATAATCCTTAAACAGGAGCTTCGCCACAAAATATTCATAAACATAGGTTGCAACCAGGCCAACAACGCCCAGCACAAGCATTATGCCCCAGTATTTGCCCAAAATGCCAAGACGGATGGCGGCAATGCCTGCAACAACCATTATATCGAAAAAGAAGTTGCTGACGCGAGTCATCAAAAAGTCATTAACATACTCTTTTTTAACAATTTTTCCCTTTTTTAGCAGATTCATAACTGCCTTTACAAGGGTTGCGGAAAGCACGCCCAGCAAGAAGTTAAAGCCGTAAATAACCGCCTTCATTCCCGGCAAAAGGGTGCCCAGCAGATGCATCAGCAAATAGCTGAGCAGATACGCGGCAAAGATAAGGCATACCTGTATGGTGATTTTATCAATGCTGCCCTGCATAGGTATTTCGTTATTACCCTCAATACGATCGGTGATGATTTTGCTGTGAGGTGAGTCGGCATTTTTGCGGCTGCGCCTTTTAATAATGTTGAGGTGAATAACACCACCTACGCTGGCGCTCAAAAAGCCCATCGCGGCGATGGTAAGGCCGAAACTTTTGCCCCCCTCGAAGCCAAACTGGGTTTCATAAATAGTGCCGTAGTTGAGCGCCTGGCCGCTGCCCTGGCCGTAGCCGAAAGGCAAAAGCACGCCTGCCGCTTCAAAAAAGCCATCCATAAAGAACATGGCTGCTACAATAGTAATACCAAAGCCGAGAACTGCCTGCAGCAAATAGGTTGAAACGGTGGTAACGCCCGTGTTGAAAATTTCAATACTGCGCTTTTTTGTAAACTTGTTGGAGGAGGGCTTAAGGGTTGATGCAATAAAGCCCAAAGCTAAAGTGTGATAGGTAATTATCTCAAGGGTGTGATAACCGTTGCCGTTAAAAAAGGCCGTTTCAAAAAGAGGGGTATCGCTTACGGCATCAAAAATACCTGCAAAAATCAGCAACAAAATGCCTGCCAAAACAGAAGTAGGTATCAACGATGCTCTCAACAGACGAATGCTCTTTTTAAGGGCATTTGCCACCAACAAGCTAAGCAACAGCGTGCCGATAAGAGCAACCGTACCCCATACACTAGAGTCCCAAAAACTTTCCATCTCTTTCACCTCTGCTTATATTTTTATATCGGTTGTAAAAATGAACATACTTAAGGGCGTTGAAACGCTTTTCACCCTTTATCTGATATATCTTGCCGTCCGAATAGACGTTCAGCTTGTTTTTACCCAAAATGGTGACCGCT
>JAZRNV010000002.1:0-2682 GCA_045648425.1 Acutalibacteraceae bacterium
CGTTTATGCCAACGCAGCAGCCGACGTTCTTAAGGTTGAGCATTGGTACACCAACAAAAACGTCTTTGATTCACTCAATTATTTCGAGTTCACAGCAAAACACAGCAACACCGCAGCAGACGGCTACACCGGTATTGCTGTTGGCGACCTTACAATTTTGTTTGCCCTCGATAAGAACGACAAGGGCGCCATTGACATTGCCAACAACGGTTCGCTTTACTTAATTGTTAAGATGGGCGACGACGTCATCTATACAATCGAAGCTGCCGATTGGGAAGAGTCAACCACCCAGTGGATTATTCCTAAGATTGACAATTTTGGCGTTGTTTACGATAACGGCAAGCTGACTGCTTACTACGTTCGCACCGGCTCCGGTTCTAACAGCCCCATCGTTACCGATCTTGACCTTACTGCTCTTAAGGGTTGGGATGACAGCTATACCACCTTGAACCAAACCGTTAAGGTTGGTGCATACTGCTGGTATCAGTCGTCTACCGTATTCAGCAACTATTCACTTTCAGGTATCACTCCCATTTACCCCGACGATAACGATATCCCCGACCTTTCAGATATGCCCGGCGGCTCTTGCGGTGAAAACGCAGTTTGGGGCTTTGATGCAGAAACCGGCACCCTTTATATCGACGGTACCGGCGCAATGGATAACTACGTTAACGTAGGCAACATTGCTCCTTGGAATGCTGAGTATCGCACCCAGATTACCAAGGTTGTTATCGGTGACGGCATCACCCACATCGGTAACCGCGCATTTAAGGGCCACAACCGCATTACCACTGTAATATTTGGCGATGGTGTTGAAACCATCGGCTACGAGTGCTTCTACCTTTGCAACCGCCTTGAAAAGATTACCCTTAACGAGGGTCTTACCAATTTGGGCGCACTCACCTTCTACAACTGTACCGCACTGACTGAGGTTACTATTCCTTCAACTGTAACCAACCTTGAAAACCGCGCATTTAAGGGCTCAGGTCTTACCTCTGTGGTTGTGCCCGATACCGTTACTCAAATGGGTTATGAGGTATTTATGAACTGCGCAAGTCTTGCAGAGGTTGACTTCACCGAGGGCGTATCAATGCTTCAGCCCTGCACCTTTATGAACTGCACCTCTCTTACAAAGTTTACCTTTACTGATAATATGTGCCGCATCCGTGCCAATGCCTTCAACGGCTGCACCGCCCTTGAGAGCGTCTATTTCGAGGACGATTCTATGATGTGGGGCTCCTCTAACGGACAGGAAGCAAAAATTGCTTCTAACGCATTCGAGGGCTGCAACGCTACTCTTAAGCTTATCGGCACCTTGGGTGGCCACGTTGAAACCTATGCAAACAACCGTGGCTTTACCTTTGTTGATAAGGAAGCTTACGATCTTGAAAACAGCGGTTATACCGAGATTTTCAAAACCGATGCCGCAACTATTGCAATTGAAGGAAAAAGCGCAGTAGCCGGTGCGATTGAAACTGCAAAAATTTATGATGAAGCCACCGGTGAAAGCGCCTCTGCCTTCAAGAGAGGCGACCTTGGATATTTCTCGGTCGATCTGAAGACCGCCGATGTTTATGGTGTAGCGAAGGTTGCAATCTGCAAATCCTCCGGCAGTGTCATTACATCTATGGACTTTAAGATTACCTCCCAAGCAACCAATACCTGCTTGCGTTTTACCGCAACCGGTGAAGAGGCATACGTTACCATTACTTTAAAGGATGGCAGCGCCTCCAAGATTCTTTTTGCAAACCCCGAGTTCTATCATTCAACTGCCTCTGAGTTCACCTTTGTTCGCAGTGGTTACTATATGGAGGATGACGGCTCTTGGAAAAAGACACAGATAAGCTATGCCGATTACTATACCTCTTCGGCTTTGCCCAGCCAGCTCGATCGTTGCCACGATATTTTGATTAACGGCAACTATATGTTCGCTATCAGCGCATCAAATAAAACCTTTTACAGTTTCGATATAAGCAATCCCACCAAGCCCGTATACCTTGATTCTATCAACAGATTGGGCAGCATTCGTCAGATGGAGTTTACCTCTGATAAAAAGGGAATTGTTATCGTTGCAAGAACCTCACAAACCTATATTATTGACGTTTCCAATCCCGCTGACCTTAAAATGGCCGGCCGTATCGACAACCTTGAGTTGGCAACCGGTGTTGACGTTAGCGGCAACTACTGTGCAATCGCAGACAGAACTCACGGCGTAACCATCTTTGATATTTCTGACATCTACAATCCCGTTGGCATTTCAAACGCTCCCACCGGCGAAACTCAGGACGTTGATATTTACGGCAACTACATTTACTGCGGCATCTGGGGTGACAGATGCAGAAAGGTAATTGATATTACCGATATTGACAACCCCGTTGTTCTCACCGACCTTCAGCGTTCACTCGGCGGCCGTGGCGATGGCGTTACCATTCGCGATGGATATTTGTATGCCGCCACAGGCCAGCACGATGGCGCTGCCACCAGCACCGGCAAAGGCATGGCAACAAAGCCGCCTGCCAGGAAGGTAAAGCCAATGATCGCAACCATCACCAAACCCTCGCCCTTGCCTCCGGTAATGAGGCAGAACATGGCACCCATAACCGTGGCAAAGAGAGAATAGACAAGAATCACGGCAATGAGGGTCAGAAGTGTGCTGCCGGTTCCCCAGTCCACATCATAGAC
>JAZRNV010000003.1:0-9713 GCA_045648425.1 Acutalibacteraceae bacterium
GGTGATATCACCTATAGCGAAGGGGATAAGGTGCGCTATATAAAGGTTGTGGCCACCGATGTCAATCCCATTCCGGCAGGCGCGAAAATTGAAATTTGGGGGTTGCAGTAATGAGAGTTTATGAAAACGGTGTTTATCGAGATATAACACCCGGTGAGCAGGCCGAGCTGGAGCTTATCAATGCCGATGCCTTTACCGAGTTTTTAAACGATATGTCTACCGCCTCTACGGTGGCACAGATGAGAAGCGCCGCCAAAAGCTTCCTTTCAAAAACCGAGGTGAGCGGCGGTGAATATTAAAACAGCATCCTTAACCTTTGACATTATGACCAAACGCAGCACAACCGATCTGATAGTGCTGCATCACGCGGCGGCAAAATCCTGCACGGTGCAGGATATACACCGCTGGCATATTGACAGGGGATGGTCGGGAATCGGATATCACTTTTTTATCCGCAAAAACGGCGAGATATGGAGGGGTCGTCCCGAAGACAGAGTGGGCGCCCACACCGTCAGCTACAACGGGCGCTCGGTGGGCATTTGCTTTGAGGGCAATTTTCAGCTCGAGCAGATGCCCCAAGCCCAGCTTGCGGCAGGGCAGGAGCTGATTGCTTACCTTAAAAGCAAATATCCCATCAAGGATATAAAGGGCCACGGTGAGCTTAAATCCACCGCTTGCCCCGGCAAGAGCTTTCCTCTTGAACAGCTTAAAAGCAGTGCACCTGCTGCTGCCAACCCGGTGCTGCTTTTTCAAAAGGCGGCGATTGCCGACGGATTAAAGCTGCCTAAATACGGTGCCGACGGCAAGTGGGGCAGTGAAACTGAAGCTGCCGCAAAAAGTGGTGTGGTCAAGGTGCGCCCCTCTTATAAATTCAAAAACCTCACCAAGCTTGTGCAGCAAGAGGTGGGGGTAACACAGGACGGCTTGTGCGGGCCTAAAACTCAGTCGGCCATCCGCTCCTGGCAAAAAGAAAAAGGACTTTCCGTTGACGGCGCGTGGGGCATCAACTGTTGGAAAAAATGGATGGGGGTAACCCGGTGAAACTGACCTTTGGTTCAATTTTCACTCTGATATGCACCGCCGCAACCTATTTGTTTGGCGGTTGGGATGTGGCGCTGGCGGTTTTGATAGCATTTATGGTAATAGACTACCTTACGGGGTTAGTCAATGCCATAGTCAATAAAAAGCTGTCAAGTCAGGTGGGCTTTAAGGGCTTGGCCAAAAAGCTGTTTGTGGTGCTTATGCTTATTGTCGGGGTAATGCTTGACCGCCTTATAAATGACGGTCGGTGGATATTCCGCACCCTTGTGGCCTATTTTTATATTGCCAACGAGGGTATAAGCATAATTGAAAATATAGCACTGCTTGGGGTGCCCATACCCCAAAAAATAGTGGAAATTTTAGAACAAATAAAAGAAAAAGAATAAAACAAAAGACCTTAGGGTTACCTAAGGTCTTTTGTTTGGATATTTTGAGGGAGATACTCCGTGGGTTTTTTTGAATTCTGAAGAAAAGTGCTTATAATCAGCATAGCCGCAAAGCTCAGAAATCTCTTGCAGAGAATAATAGCCCGTCAATATAAGCGAGGCGGCATAGTTTAACCGCCGCATAATTATGTATTGCTTGGGCGACATGGCAAATCTTTGATAAAACAGCCGTCTGAAATAGGTGGGGCTGACAAAGGATTTTGCCGCCGCCTCCTCTAATGAAATGAGCGGGTTAAGAAAATTCTTTTCTATATAATCTACCGATTTCTGAATTTTTGACCCCGGTGAGAGATTTTTCTTGTTATCCTTATAAAGTTCGGCAAAAATAGAGTTCAAAATGGCCGCAGCTTTATATTGATAGGCGGTGTCTTTGCTTTGCCAGCAATAAAGCAGCTTCTCAAAAAGAGAGCGATACAAAAGGGGATTTTCTGGCACGAATTTTTCTATTTCGCTGCCGTGGCAGTTCAAAAGCTTAAAATTGGCAACAATCATTTTGTCTTTTTTTGCTCGCCGCACATAGTTGACCTTTGAAGGAAAAAAGCCGATGCAGTTGTCAAAAAAATCGATGGAGCGGTTATGACACTCCACTACGGTTTCGGATTCCAAGCGAAATGAAAGGGCGTCAAAGCCGCGGTCGCGGTTGTCTGAAACAACGTTTTCTTGGTCCATATACAGCACGTCAAAAAGCTGAAAGGATAGCTGTTCATTGTCGAAAATCAAGATTAACACCTCGCTGTTGTTGAATATTTTAACAAATTTGTTTCAAAAAATCAACCTTTAATGTCAATTTTCAGGTGTACACGGCTATGGCTTAAGGGTTATACTTTTATCGAGGTGATAGATATGACCGATAGAATAAAAGTGTTAGAGCTTTTTGAAGCTCAAAAGGAATTTATGGATACCACGGTGGCAGCCAACATTGAAGCCAACCGCAAAGGATGGGGCACCGTTACCGTTAAAGACAGCGAGGGCAATATCATTCCCGATGCTCTCGTGTCGGTCGAGCAGTTAAGCCACGAGTTTCGCTTTGGCGCCAACCTGTTTATGCTTGACGAGCTTGAGACGGATGAGAAGAATGCCCTTTACAAAAAGCACTTTGCAGAGCTTTTCAATATGGCCACCCTGCCTTTTTATTGGAACGCCACCGAGCCCCAAAAGGGCAAGCTGCGCTATGCTAAAGACAGTCCCAAATTTTATCGCCGCCCGGCTATCGATTTGTGCATAGAGTTTTGTGAGGCCCACGGCATTGAGCCCCGTGAGCACGCCTTGGCATATGAAAAATTCTTTCCCAAATGGCTGGCAGATGCAACGGTGCCCGAAATCAAAAAGGAGCTTGTGCGTCGGTATGGTGAAATAGCTGAAAGATATAAAGATAAAATCAACACTATTGAGGTCACAAACGAGATGTTTTGGCCGGAGGGCCAAGGCACTACGGCTTTTTATGACGAGCCCGACTATGTAGAGTGGTGCTTTAAGCTGGCAGAGCAGTATTTTCCCCATAATCAGCTTGTTATTAACGACAGCACCAAAAGAGCGTGGTGTCAAAACGGACGTCCCACCGACCCATACTATACCTGCATAGAAAACACTATGCTTAAGGGCGCCCGAGTGGACGCCATCGGTATGCAGTATCATATATTCAGCCAAAAAGCTGATGAGTATGACAACACAAGGGTGCTTTATAATCCGCAAAAGCTTTATCAGCGCATGGATATGTACGCTATGCTGGGCAAGCCCCTGCAGATAACAGAGGTAACCCTGCCTGCCTACAGTGGCAGCGCCGAGGATGAAGAGATTCAGGCAAAGCTTCTTGAAAATCTTTACACAATTTGGTTCTCCCATAAAAATGTTGAGCAGATTATCTATTGGAATTTTGTGGACGGCTACGCCTATGTGCCCTCAGATAAACACGAGGTAATAGCCAAATCTCAAGGCAATATGTCCATAGGTGAAAACATATTCCGCGGAGGAATGCTTCGCTTTGATATGAGCCCCAAGCCAATCTATTTTGCCCTTAAAAATCTGATTGAAAAGAAGTGGCACACCCACGTTGATGCAGCCACCGACGGAGAGGGCGCACTGCGTTTTAAGGGGTTCTACGGTGAATATGAGGTGACCGTTACCGCAAAGGGCAAGACGGAAAAACGAAAAATAAACCTTTACAGCAAGGGCAAAAACAGCTTTGAAATTGTAATTTAATAAAAAGAGCCAACTCTGTTAAAAGAGTTGGCTCTTTTCTTTTATCATACAAAAAACAGCTTGGCGGCAACCGTCATAATTACAAGAAACAAGAGGTTGCACAGAGTAAAAATCAGCATATATTTTTTTGTTTGTTGGGGCTGAAGCAGACGAAATTCGCTGAGGGTTATCAAGCTGGCAAGGGATGCAATGGGTGTGCCTGTGCCGCCGATGTTAACGCCCAGCAGCAGGGCGGGATAATCAACAGTAAATCGCGCCAGCAATATAGATGAGGGCACGTTGCTTATAAACTGGCAAGATAAAATCGAAACAAGCAGCGTGTCGCGGTTAAGCCAGTCAGACATCAGTCGGTTTATTCCATCAATCCGCGCAAGGTTGCCGGCAAAGATGAAGAAAAAGAAAAAGGTGCCAAGTAAGCCATAGTCTACCATCAGCAAGCATTCTTTGTCTGCAATATAGAGCGCGATAGGTATAATTGCCAAGCCCACATAGAAGGGCAAAACTCTGAAAACAATAAGCACCGAAAGGGCGAAAAGCAGGCAGTAAAGCAAGGTGCGCGGCTTGTTAAGCTTTTCTTGATTGTTGTCAGGTATGGTGAATTTAATGGGCTTTACAAGCATACAAGCCAGACCGAGCAGGGCAATGGCCAACAAAAACGGCCACAGCATAATGGAAAGGAACTCCCCTGTGGGTATCTTGAAATAAGAGTATAAATATAGGTTTTGGGGGTTGCCGAAGGGAGTCAGCATACCGCCCAGATTGGCCGAAATGTTTTGCAAAACAAAGAGATAGGCCATATGCTTATCCTGCTTAACAACGCTCAGAGCAAAATAACCCAAGGGCAAAAAGGTGATTAAAGCCATATCGTTGGCAATAATCATCGAGCCGATAAAGGTTATTGCAATCAGCAATAAAAACAAAATTCGCAAATTGCCTGCAAGCACCACCAGCCGTCGCGCGACAATGGTGAAAAACTTGATGTTTCTCAAAGCGCAAACCACCGCAAGGGTTAAAAACAGGCAAGACAAAGTGCCCCAATCAAAATAACCAAAATAATCTCGGTCGGGGGGCACAAAAAAGCAGGTTATAACAGCTGCCAGAGCAGCAATGCAAAAAACAGTGTTTTTCTTAATAAACTTAACCACGTCAAACCTCTTTTAAGTTAATCGTACAAACGGGATTATATCACTCTGCGGCTTAAAGCGCAAGATAAAATTATATTTTAAATTACAGTAGGTTGATGTGTGGCGCTTTATTGTGTGTTATATCACAAAAAGAAAGCAACCGCAATCAGAAGATTACGGTTGCTGTTGGCGGAGATGAAGAGATTTGAACTCTTGCGCCGAGGAACTCCCGACCTACCGCATTTCGAGTGCGGACCCTTCAACCACTTGGGTACATCTCCAAATATCTGTGCCTTTAAGGCACAGGAGGTATTGTATCACAATCGTTGACAGATGTCAACTTTTTTGACCTCTCAAATTTCGCCCGACCAGATGCCCAACTCACGCATTTTTTCACGCAGGGCGATAAAGTCCAGCAGGGCATCGGGCTTTTGATTGGGGTTGCGCAGCAAGGCCGCAGGATGATAGGTGCCCATCATCCAAAAGCTGCCCTTCTTAAACCACTCGCCGTGCTGACGGGTGACCTTAAAATCCTTGTCAATCATACGGCAGGCGGAAATTCTGCCCAGGCAAACGATGATTTTTGGCGCGATAAGACGGGTTTGTTGCCGCAAAAAGTCAATGCAGCAATCAATTTCTTCGTCCTTGGGGTCGCGGTTTGCAGGGGGACGGCATTTAACCATATTGGCAATATAAACCTCGTCACGGCTGAGACCAACCGCCTCAAGATAGCGGTCGAGCAGTTGGCCTGCAGGCCCAACAAAGGGCTCACCCGCCAGGTCCTCCTTTTCGCCGGGGCCTTCGCCCACAAGCATAACCCTTGCGTTTTGGTCGCCTACACCAAACACCACGTTGGTGCGGCCTTTACAAAGGTCGCAGGCGGTGCAGGCCAGACATTGACTTTTCAGCGTTTCCCAATTATTATTCATACCCTCAATCCTTTAACCAAAGCATTCAGACCCGAATCAGATTTTGAAACAAGTCTTTTCTGCTTGGTTTTGTTAAAATACTCGCAAATCCGTCAGGATTTGCTGCGTTTTTGCCTCACCAATCAAAAAATCCTTTATTTACAAAATTCTTCGACCTTAAAGGTGATGCTTTTTGTGGGATTTTTGGTGAAGCGAAGCCCATAAGGTTTTGACCTATGGGCGACAATGAGCCGAAAAGCACCTAAAAACCGCCCTTTAAGGCTGGTTCGGGTTTAAATGCTTTGGTTATCTTACCAGGTGGCAAGAGAATTATCCATAGACATGGTGTAGTCATACAGTCTTATCAGCTCGCTGGCGGTAACCATAGCGTATCCCTGCTCCACAACCCAAGGCAAAATCTCTTCCATTGCAGTGATGGTGTTAACGTTGTTGTCATAGTCGTGATAGAGATACAGCTTTCCGGGGGCAATGGAGTTTTTAATAGTGTCAATGCGGCTTTCAACGGTGCCCAAACCTGCTGAGGTGCCGTTGATAATATCAGCGTTTAGGGCGTCAACAACCTTGTCGTCATAGCTGAGCCCCGGAGCTCTGAAAAGGGTTGGGGTAACACCCGTTATGTTGTAAATAAGCTCCCGGGTGGAGTTAAATTCGGTTATCATCTCTTCCACAGTCAGATCTTTGAATGCGGTGTTGTGAGAGTATGAGTGGTTAGCCACCTCGTGCCCCTCGGCTACCATACGCCTCATAGCGGGATAGTCCTTTTCGGCAATGCGGTTGCCAATCATAAAGAAGGTGGCGTGGCCGCCGTACTGCTTAAACATATCAAGCATAGCGACGGTGGCGTCGGTGCTGGGGCCGTCGTCAAAGGTGATAGCGATCGCCTTAATCTGATTAGGTTCAGACAGACCCAGAATATTTTGCTTAACTTCAAGCAGGTCTGCGCTGGATACACTGCCGTCGCGGTTGGTGTCAGCGATAAGGGTGGTCAGATTTTCAAATTCGCAGCAGCCCAGCACATTGAGAGCGATTTGGATAAAATCGGCAGGGGTAATAAGCAGGTCTTCGTTAACGTCTCCGTGTTTAACCTCGCGCATAAAATCAGCGTAGTCCTCAAAATTATCGGCGCCGATATTTTGGGTTACGGTAAGATTTGAAAGACTGATTTTTTTATATCTTTCTCCTGAAAAAACGGCCAGCTTGACACCGTCAAATTGAGTGTTGCCCCCTGCTGCCTTCAGCTCTTTGGCAGAAACGCGCAGAACAGCTTTTTCGTGCTGACCCACCGAGCGGGTAACGGTGATGTTACCGTCGGCAACTCTTACGCCATAGCCCACGGTCAGCTTTGACCAGCGGAAGGTGGGGCCGGATTTAACTAAAGCACCGTTCCAATAAACTGAAACCGTGGTTCCGAAGGGGCGTTTGTTATCAATCCAGTCGCTGCCTGCAACCTCGTCCGGCTTCATTGAATTGTTGATTCTGATTTGCAACTGACCCACAGAAACCTGAAGATACTGTGCAGAGTTGCAGTTGTAGTTGTTTATAACCTGATAGTCAAAATCCAATCTGAAATCGGCACCCAAATCGTAATCGGCTGCCGAGGTGATGGTATAGTTTGCTCTGTCAGAGGTTACCAGCGTTCCCTTTTCATCAACACCGCAAAGCAGGGCGCCGCTATCGTTATAGCTGTTGGTGTAAACCCAGTCGATATCGTTAAAGACACCGCTGTATTGGGTGGGATTGCCCTCTGCTGCGTATGCCGGAGCAACGCAACCGGAAATCAAGATGGTTGCCAAAATTAGACTTAAAAGCTTTTTCATAGGGTTGCCTCCTTAAGTGTACAGAGCAATTATATAACATTTTTCTTTTTATAACAACTATTTTTTGTAACAAAAACAGAGGGATAAAATTAGGTATATTAACTTAAAAAGGAGGAGCGATGCTCCTCCTTTAAAAATTATTCAGCTTTGCTGAACATGCTTTTGTCCACACCGCAAAGGGGACAAACGAAGTCGTCGGGCAGCTCTTCAAACTTGGTGCCCGGCTCGATACCTTGATCGGGAGCACCAACGGTCTCGTCGTATTCCCAACCGCATACATCGCAAGTGTATTTCACAGCAAATCCTCCTTTCGGTTAGTTTATTGGTTCAAAATCCTCAGCGCCGTGCTTGCACAAGGGGCAAACAAAGTCGTCGGGCAGATTTTCGTCTTCATGCACATATCCGCAGATTTTGCATACCCATCCCTTTTTGCCTTGAGCTTGGGGCTTGGGCTTGACGTTGGCGTGGTAGTAGCCATAGGTCATTGTTTCTGCGTTGGATATTTTCTCTGACTGGGTTATGGCGCAAATGAACAACCCGTGGGAGCCCATATCCACCTGCTCAAGCACTTCAAGTGAAATGTAAGCGTTGATATAATCCTTCAGCACGGCCAGACCATTGGATGAGCGGCTGAAGGATACGCCTTCAAGCTTGCTTACATTTCGGCCGCTTTGGAAGCCAAAGCGCTCAAAAACCGAGAAGGGTGCATCCACCGTCAGACAGTTGACATTTAAAAGGCCTGTTTTGCAAAGGGTATTATATGAATAGTTTTGTTTGTTTATGCACACGGCTATGCGTGCGGGGTTGTCACTCACCTGTGTGACGGTGTTAAGAATTAAGCCGTTGTCTTTATTGCCGTCGTTGGTGGTTACCACATACAGACCGTAGCCGATGCTGAACAGGGCGGTGGGGTCGGTGGTAACCTTGGAAGGAGAATAACTGTTGCACAGCTCGTCTGCCAAAGCCGAAATCTGTTCTTTGTTTTGAGAGGTCATAGCCGATTTAAGGGAGACGGTGGTGTCGGCAAAGGTGATGTTTTTGCAGCCCTCAAGTATGGCACGCATCTTTTTGGCGGCAATGGGAGCCCAGCTGCCGTTTTCTATAAAGCCCACCTGCTTGTTTTGAAAATTGCGCTCAACAAGGCGATGCAAAAAGTCGTACATAAAGGGGAATATGCCGCCGTCGTAGGTGGTGGTGGCAAAAACAATTTTGCCGTAGCGGAAGGCGTCCTCTACGTTCTCAGCCATATCCGAACGGGCGAGGTCGCTGACAACCACCTTGGGGCAGCCCTTGGCACGCAGGGTGTCGGCCAGCATAAGTGCGGCCTTTTTTGTGTTGCCGTAAACCGAGGTGTAGGCAATCATAACGCCTTCGCTTTCAACACCGTAGGATGACCAGGTGCTGTAAAGGCCAATGTAATATTCAAGATTTTCCTTCAGCACGGGGCCGTGAAGGGGGCAGATGGTTTGAATGGGCAGACCCTTGATTTTTGCAAGAAGGGGTTGCACCTGGGCGCCGTATTTGCCCACAATGCCAAAGTAGTATCTGCGTGCTTCGCAGGCCCAATCCTCATCGGCATCCAAGGCGCCGAACTTGCCAAAGGCATCGGCTGAAAAAAGCACCTTGTCAGCCACGTCATAGGTCGCCATAACCTCGGGCCAATGCACCATGGGAGCAAAAACAAAGCAAAGGATGTGCTTGCCCAATGACAGAGTGTCGCCATCGGTAACCACTACCTGCCTGCTTTCAAAGGTGTCGCCGAAAAACTGACCAATCATAGCAAAGGTTTTAGCGTTGCCTACCACCTTTGCGTCGGGATAGGTCTTTAAAAACGATACTATGTTGGCCGAATGGTCGGGCTCCATATGCTGAACGATAAGATAATCTGGTTGTTTATTACCCAACGCCTCACTTATATTATCAAGCCACTGATGGGTAAATCCGTCGCCAACAGAATCCATAACGGCAATTTTTTCATCCTTAATAACATAAGAATTGTAGGCCATGCCGTTGGGCACTTCATATTGACCCTCAAAAAGGTCGATTTTGTGGTCGTTCACGCCAACGTAGATTATATCATCGGTAACATTAAAAATGCTCATAGCAAACCTCTTTTCATATTATTTTTGACGGTTGTTTAATGTAATTATACATAAC
>JAZRNV010000004.1:0-11049 GCA_045648425.1 Acutalibacteraceae bacterium
GGCCTCTTTGGATGATTTAAGCCGCCCCATAGAAATGTGCATTCCGGGAGAATGCCCCTGCAGACAAATGATAACGGGGGGCTTTTCAATCCCATCGGGCAGCCACAAATGGCAGGGCACAAAATACCCCTTTTCTGTTTCTGTCAAAAAGCGGATTTCTCTGAATCCATCCTGCTGAACATCATATTCAACCACCGCAGGAGTATTGGGACAGATATACTTGTCCATTCCTAAAAGCTCCCTGAGCTTGCTTTTGGCGCGGCCCTTCCAATCCTCATAATCCCCCGACTCAAAGGTCATTGAGGGGGTGACAAGAGCAGCTTTTTCCATTTCAAAATCGTAAGTGTTTTTCATTTATGTTACCTCGTTGTTTTCACATACTACGTTGGCGCAATTTTCAAAGGTCATTGCCTCATACTCTTTGTTGCAGTTGATAAAACGATTGTTGCGCACCGTCACGCCATCGGTCAGCTTGACAATAACGGGGGGCACGCAGATGTTTTCGAATCGGTTGTTTTCTATAACTATGTTTTTGTGAACGGGAGGAATATTTTGGTGCCGCTCACCGTTTATTTGCACAAGGATGGTGCTTCTCTGATCAATTACCTCGGTAATAAGATCGCGAAAAAGATTGTTTCGCACCGTCACATTAGAAAGAGGGCCTGCCTCGTACCAATAGTCGAAGGCGGTGGAAAGATAAAGAGAGCAGGATGCGGTGTTATAAAATTCACAGTCTTCAATCAGCAGATTGTCTGAACCCTGCAAGCAAAGTTGTCTGCCACCGTTACGACGGAAGGTGCAACGTCGAATGGTTACGTCGGGATAATACTTATCATTGGTTATATAATCGCCCGCCGTTATATCAACACCGTTGGGAGAAAGAGTAATATCTCCGCAATCAGCAGTCAAAACGGTAACCTTACCTTTTAACTCAAGAGTTTCGGGATTGTAAACACGAAGCTCATCCCCTGACTGTGACCAATAGGGCGAAATTATGCCACCGACCTTGTCGTAAATCAATGTCAGCTTTTCCCTCTCAATTGCCTTTACCGTCATAACCTGGGTGTGCACATTCAATCGGTCATCGCCAATGGCTTCAAAGCAGCAATCCTCCAGCACAAGATTACCCGAAAGGCCTGTCAGATGAATTCCGTCACTGTTAAGGGCATAGGGCTGATGAGCAGGGTCGGCAGAGGCCATCTTTAACCGTCTAAAGGTAAAATCGCGGCAATGGGGCAAAATCAAAAAGCCAAAGCCGGCATAATTTGATATGGTAACATCCTCAAAAAGCACGGTCTCGCACTGTCTGAAGGTAAAGGCGCGCAGCCCGTAATAGGTGTGGGATATGTTGCACTTGGTGCCCGGCTTGAGACACTTTACGCTCTTTGAAAACTGCTGCCATTTAAGCTTGGATGAATAAACGCGCACCCTTCGTTCGTCCAAAAATTCGTGGGGGCAATCAAGCTTTTTAGGAGCAGAGCAGGCAATCTCACCTGCGATAACAGTGCGCTGTGTTGTATCATAAGGCGCTGAAATCCAATGATATCTCATTGGGCTCCAGTCGTCGTTAAAAATCATACCTGCAATGAATCGCTCGCGGCCCGTCAAGGGGATGTGGTCACTCATTTCAACATCAACGTAGGTGTCAGTGGCGTTAACCACAACAGCCGAAGTATTTGCAGGTTCGGTGCCATCCACGGTGAATCCGCGAACAACAAGATTTTTGCAGTCAAGCAATTCAAAAACTCCTGCTCCGTCATCGACTCCCGTTTCACGGCTGAAATATGGAGCCAGCCGCACGCCTTTACCTTCAAGGGTAAGGTTGCGTTTTCCCGTAATTTTTACGGTTTCGGCAAGAATATATGTGCCCGACTCAAAGTGAACGGTAGCTCCGTCGGGAGCATCGGCAATGATTTTTTCAAGGATGGGGGTAGCATTTTCGCCCATCATTTTGGGCGATATCTTTATTATGCTCATTTTTTTCTCCTTTCGAAAAAGCGTGCTTAATTTGAGTGTAGCACAAACCGGCCGAGACTTCAACAGACCAAAAAGAAAATAATTTGCACTATTCAACCAATTCTGCAACCGCCACTCTTTTCTGCAAAGCCAAACTTGACAAATGTTTGATAATATGGCATTCTAAATATGACAATATTTTGACAACATTCCGTCAAGGGGGATAACCGTGAAAACAGAACGCAGAAGTCAGATAACCGACCTCATCAAACAGCAGCGCACCGTAAAAAATGAAGAGCTTATGTCTCGCTTCGGTGTTTCTATAGAAACGGTAAGACGCGACCTGGATTATTTGGAAAAGCAGGGTGTGCTTCGCAAGGTTTACGGCGGTGCAGTGGTTAACCTTTCTCTTAATTCGGAGCCCGAGTATGCCAGCCGCTCACAAATCAATTTCAGACAAAAGGATGCCATCGCCAAAGAGGCCGTCAAGCTGATAAGCCCGGGCGACACCATCTATCTGGGCGTAGGCACAACCGTGCAGGCAATGGTGCAATATATGCACGGAATCGGTCCCATAACCGTCTTTACCAACGCCTTCCGTACGGCTGTTGAGCTGAGCGAAATTCCCGATTGCACCGTGGTTTTACCCGGTGGCACCCTCAGAGCAAAGGAGCTTACGCTGTCGGGCTTTCCTGCTGAAGAAAACCTGACCCACTTTAACGTTGACAAGGCCTTCATTGGCATTGGCGGCATTACCGAAGAGGGCATCACCGATTTTCATATCGGCGAGGCGCAGCTTCACCGCAAGCTGGTGCTCAACGCCCATCAGGCCATCGCCCTGGCCGATTCAAGCAAAATAGGTGTGCGCGCTATGAACAACGTGTGCAAGCTTGATAAAATAGATTTTGTAATAACCGATTACGACGCCCGAAAGCAAGCGATAAAAGAGCTGGAGCAGGCAGGCACAAAGGTAATAGTTGCAAAATAACCAAAATTATGATATGTGGCAGTTGTGTTTTTACCGATTGCCACATATTTTTTCTTTGTTTTGAAAATGTTTTGAAAACCTCTTGCAAATGTTTTGACAATGTGTTATACTGTGCAGGAAATTATGCAAGGCATAGTAATGCTACGCAAAGGAAAGGTGTATCTTATGCTGAAAACAGATGTAGTTGTGATTGGTGCGGGCGCCGTCGGTTGTGCCGTTGCTCGCGAGCTTTCCAAGTACGAAGTAGATGTTATCGTGGTTGAAAAGAATGAGGATATTGGCGGCGATGCCTCCAAATCCAACAGTGCAATCATCCACACCGGCTATGACGCTGCCCCCGACACTCTGGAGTCGCAGCTGGTTGTTGCCGCAAACCCCATGTATGACGAGCTGTGTGCCGATTTGGAGGTTCCCTTTAAACGCATCGGTGCCATACTGCCTGCCATCACCGACGAGCAGTTTGAACAGCTGCCCGCCATTAAAGAAAAAGCTTTTCGCAATCGCGTTTACGATATCGAGTATAAAAGCGGTGCCGAGCTGCTGGCTATGGAGCCACAGCTTAACCCTGCCGTTAAGGGCGGCTTGTGGATTCCTCGTGAAAGCATCATAGACCCCTTCATTCTTGTGCAGGCCTATGCTGAAAACGCCTGTGCAAACGGCGTGCGCTTTTTGCTCAATTCTCCCGTAGTGGGAATCACCACCGAGGGCGGAAAAATCAAGTCGGTAAAAACTCCCACCGAAGAGATTGAAACAACCTACGTTATAAACTGCGCAGGCCTTTATTGCGATGCCATTGCCGAAATGGTAGGCAAGGCCGAATATAAAGTGGTTGCTCGTAAGGGCCAGTTCTTTATTTTGGATAAAAACACCTCTTGTCAGATTGAGCACATCGTGCTTCCCATCCCCACAAAAATCACCAAGGGCAAGCTGATGTGTCCCACCATTCACGGCAATATGCTTGTTGGCCCCACCGCTGAGGACCAAGACTCAAAAGAGGATAAATCCACCTCTGCCGAGGGTCTTGCCAGCATCACCAACGATGTTCGCAACCTCATTCCCAACGTCAACGTGCGCGACACCATCACCCAATACTCAGGCCTTCGCCCCAACCGCAACCCCGAGGGCTTACACTTTGATATCTGGGATGACCTTGAGGGCTATGTAAATCTTTCAGGTGTTCGCTCCACCGGATTGACCCTTTCGCTTTCTATGGGTACATACGTTGTACAGCAGCTTCTTGCCCACGGCGCCGACTTTAAACGCAAAGAAAACTTTATCACCAAGCGCAAGGGCATCGTCAAGTTCAGCGAGTGCACCCGTGAAGAGCAGGCCGAGCTTGTTAAGCAAAATCCCCTCTACGGCAACGTCATCTGCCGTTGCGAAACCATCACCGAGGCCGAGATTTTGGATGCTATTCACCGTCCTCTGGGCGCCAGAAGTGTTGATGCCGTCAAGCGCCGCGTGCGTGCAGGAATGGGTCGTTGCCAGGCCGGCTTCTGCGGTCCCAAGGTAATTGAGATTCTTGCCCGTGAGCTTGGCTGCTCTCCCACCGACATAAACAAAAACAACGACGGTTCACATATGGTGACCGGCTTTACCCGATAAGAGAGGTGCAACCCTTATGAATAATGTATTTTGTGATGTAGCAATCATCGGCGGAGGCCCTGCAGGACTGGCAGCAGCCATAGCCGCCAAAGAAGAGGGCGCCGAAAAGGTTATTATTTTGGAACGCGACAATGCCCCGGGCGGTATTTTACAGCAATGCATCCATCCCGGCTTTGGCCTTACCCATTTTAAAGAAGAGCTGACAGGCCCCGAGTACTACGGCCGTTTTGTTGACCGCGCCAAAGAGGTGGGCGTTGAATATATGCTCGACACCATGGTGCTTGAGGTTTGCCACGAAACCGATGAGGTTATATGCACCAGCAGCCGATACGGTCTTACCTGCGTTAAGGCAAAGAGCATCGTGCTGGCAATGGGTTGCCGTGAGCGCACCCGTGCAGGCATTATGGTGCCCGGCACCCGTCCCTCGGGTGTATATACCGCAGGTGCCGCTCAGCGCCTTGTTAACCGCCAAAACATTATGGTGGGCAAAAAGGTTGTTATTCTGGGCTCAGGCGATATTGGTATGATTATGGCACGCCGTATGACCCTCGAGGGTGCTAAGGTGGTTATGGTGGTTGAGCTTATGGATTATCTTGCAGGCCTCACCCGTAACCGCGTACAGTGCCTTGACGATTTCGGCATTCCCCTCAAGCTGGCCCACACCATCACCCGTATTGAGGGCAATCAGCGCGTAACAGGCGTATGGGTTGCCCCCGTTGACGATAAAAAGCAGCCCATAGCCGACAAGGCCGAGCTGGTTGAGTGTGATACCGTTCTCTTCTCGGTCGGTCTGCTTCCCGAAAATGAGCTCACCCGCAAGGCAGGCATTGCCATTGATCCCGTCACCAACGGCCCCGCAGTCAATCAGTATATGCAAACCTCTGCTCCCTCTGTGTTTGCTTGCGGAAACGTTGTGCACGTTAACGATTTGGTTGATAACGTCAGCGAAGAGAGCGCCCGAGCAGGTAAATATGCCGCTCGCTACGCCATGGGCAAGCTTGACGGCGAGCAAAGCATCGTCAAGTGCGTCACCGGCCGCAACGTCCGTTACCTTTGCCCCCAAACCGTTGATGCCAATGAGCAGGATGCCAAGGTCAACCTCTATTTCAGAGTGCTTCAGCCCGAAGAAAACGTAAGATTGGTCGCCCGTTGCGGTGATACCCTTCTTGCCAAGTGCAAGGAGTTCCGTGTCAACCCCGGTGAAATGTGCCATCTTACCCTTTCAACCAACGATATTAACGGTGATATTACCGTAGACGTAATTAAGGAGGATTGACACTATGAAAAAAGAAATTATTTGTACCGTTTGCCCTCGCGGCTGTCACATCCTCGTTGAAGGAAAGGGCGACAGCATCACCTCGGTAGAGGGCTACGCCTGCAAGCGCGGACTTGAATATGCAAGCGCTGAGTTTGCCCACCCCGTCCGCATTCTCACCACCACCGTAAAGGTAGAGGGCACTCAAGAGAGCTTGCTTCCCGTTCGCTCCACCAAGCCCATCCCCAAAGAAAAGCTCTTTGATTGTATGAATGTCATCCGCACCGCCGTTGTTAAAGCTCCCGTAAACCGTTACGATGTAATAATTGCCGATATTTGCGGCACAGGCGCAGATATTGTTGCCACCAAAACGCTGGAAGGTTAAAGAATGAAGAGAAAGCTCTTTGTGCTTTCTGTGGATGCTATGGTTCGTGAGTAGGAGTATCATTATGAAAAAGCGAATTCTGATGCTGGAGTTCCGAAAAGAAATAAACACCTTTAACCCCATCGTGGCAGACCTGAGGAATTTTAATGCAGGCCTTGCGCCCGAAGGAGCAGAGATTTTTAATTCACGCATGAGCATACGCAGTTCCCTCAAGGGCGCAGCGGATGCCCTTGGCGAAATTAACGCAGAGCTCATTCCCACAGTTTTTTTAGATGCCACATCGGGTGGCCGTGTTTGTGACGAGGTGTTTGATTATTTACTGCAACGGCTGACAGCATATGCCCAATCAACTGCCTTTGACGGCATTTTTGCCTCTTTGCACGGCGCCACCTGCACCGAAAGTGAGGATGACGCTTGCGGCGCACTGCTTGCCCATCTGCGCAGTTTGGCCGGGAACAAACCTATTGCCGCCTCCTTTGATCTGCACGCTAACATCACCGAAAAGATGCTTAGTAACATAGATATTATCTGCGGCTATCAGACCTATCCCCACCGCGACCATTACGAAACGGGCTACCGCGCAGGCGAGCTGTTGGCAAAGCAGCTTAAGGGCGAAAGGGTTTATTCAGCAACCGCAGCTGTACCTATGCTGATTCCTCCCGCGGGCTATGACTCTGACAGTGGCCCCTTCTGCGAACTGCTTAATTTTGGTAAAAGCTTGGTTGAGCAGGGCAAGCTGGTTGATTTCACCCTCTTCCCCGCCCAACCCTGGATGGATATATCCGAATTGGCAAGTCGGGTAATTACCGTTGCCAAGGATGCCGACAGTGCAGTAGAGTGTGCAAACCTCCTAGCCAACGGACTTGCCGCCCTTAGAGACAAGGTGCAGCCCCAACTGCTGACGGTGGATGAAATAATCGACATTGCCGAAAAGAATGATACCGGCAAGCCCGTCATCCTGTCTGAATTTGCCGATTCTCCCAACGGCGGCTGCCTAGGCGACAGTCCCATAGTTGCAATGAAAATCAAAGAGCGGGGCAGCTCACTTCGCACCGCCTTGTTTGTGCGAGACCCCGAAGCCGCAGAGTATGCTTATCGTTTAGGCGTAGGCGGAACAGGACTTTTTAGCGTCGGCGCCAAATTAACCCCCGAAATGCCCGGCCCCTTTGTTGCAGAGGGCACCGTCTGCTCCTTGCACGACGGCCAATTTATATTCGAAGGCCCTGCAAGCAGAGGCGACCGCGGTGACATCGGTCGGTCGACCGTTGTGCGCTTTGGCAATACGGATATTTTGCTTTGCAGCGGCACGTCAAATTCGGGCGACCCACAGCTGTTAAGACATTTCGGTATCGAGCCGTCCCTCTACGATTTGGTGGTGGTCAAGGCCAACACCTCTTTCCGTCTGCCTTACAGCAAAATAAGTCCGCTGATTTATTCTGCCGACACCTACGGCGCAGGAGCCGCAGATCTTACCAAGCTTAATTGGCAAAAATTGGCCTCCGACATCTACCCCTTTACAGAAGACGTCGCCCCTACCCCTGCCAAGCTTTTTTAACTGTTTGCAGATAAATTTCATCGATAAAATCACAAAAACGGACAGCACTTTGGTGTGCTGTCCGTTTTTTAATATGTTGTTTTTCATTTTTTTAAAATTTTGGTTGAAAAATTTGGGGTAGAATACTATAATTTAGTTGGTGTGGTATGCACACACACAAACCCAACGAGGTGTTGCTATGGCTAATCCTATTGAATTTATACAACAGATGTTTCAGAATCCTATGCTGCTTGTGGCTTCGGTTTTGACCCTTGGCGTTATTCTCGTCAACGGCTGGACCGATGCTCCCAACGCCATTGCTACCTGCGTATCAACCAGAGCTATCGAGGTGCGAAAGGCCATTATAATGGCGGCCATTTTCAACTTTTTAGGCGTTTGGATTATGACCATCATCAGCGATAAGGTTTCTGCCACCATATTTAAAATGGTAAACTTCGGCAATGACCCCAAGCTGTCTTTAATAGGCCTTTGTGCCGCCATGACTGCCATTGTGGTGTGGGCTACCATTGCCTGGTACTTTGGCATTCCCACCAGTGAAAGCCACGCCCTTATTGCAGGTCTTTCAGGTGCGGCCATTGCCATTAACGGTTCTTTAAAGGGCGTAAGCGGTGCCGAATGGGCAAAGGTTGGCTACGGACTGGTGGTTTCAACCGCTTTGGGCTTTGGACTGGGCTTTATTTGCGCCAAGCTCACCGTGCTTATTTTCAGAAACAAAAACCGTATGAAAAGTGAGCGCTTCTTTAACGGCGCTCAAATCGCAGGTGGTGCCGCAATGGCCTTTATGCACGGCGCTCAGGACGGCCAGAAGTTTATGGCCATCTTCCTTTTGGGCAACGCGCTGGCCACAGGCACGGGCACCATGGGCGATACAGGTTTTGTAACTCCTATGTGGCTGATGGTGGTTTGCGCCGCGGTAATGGCTTTGGGCACGTCTATCGGTGGCTATAAAATCATCAAATCAGTGGGTATGGATATGGTTAAGCTCAAGCCCTACCAGGGCTTTGCGGCCGACTTTTCTGCCACAATATGCCTGCTTATTGCATCCCTTACGGGTCTGCCCGTAAGCACCACCCACACAAAAACCACCTCTATTATGGGTGTCGGTGCCGCCCGCCGCATCTCAAACGTCAACTGGGGCGTTGTTAAGGATTTGGTGCTTACCTGGGTCTTTACCTTCCCCGGCTGCGGTCTTTTGGGTTATCTGATGGCTTTGCTCTTTAAGGCAATTTTTATCTGATGTCATATTATGTAAAAGCAAACGAATTTTAAACCGCCTTTACGGCAGATGGGAGTCTATTATGGCTAAAAAAATCAAAAACGACTATTTTAACCTTATACAGCAACAGGTTTCCTTTTGTGTGGATGCCGCCAACCTTTTGGCTCAAATTATGGCCAACTACAACACCATCAATATTGATGAAGAACGCGAAAAAATGCACCAAATCGAGCATAAGGGCGACGAGCTTCATCACGATATACTCAGACGCCTGTCAAGAGAGTTTATCACCCCCATCGACCAAGAGGATATTTTGGGCCTGGTGCAGATTATTGACGAAATAACCGATGCCATCGACGAGGTTGTTATTGAGTTTTATATGTATCACATCAACTCCATCCCCGAGGATGCCGTCACCCTTGCCAAAATTATGAGCAAATGCGTTGCCGCTCTTTATGAGGCCGCAGGTGAAATGCACAACTTCAAAAAGCCCGAAAAGCTGCGCGCTCTGTTAGTTGAGGTTAACACTATTGAAAGTGACGCCGACAACTGCTTTGTTGATGCCATTCATAACCTTTTCGGCCGCGACATTACGGCAAAAGAGCTTGTGGGCATCAAGTCTATTTACGAAAGTCTTGAGGATTGCTGTGACCAATGCGAGCATGCGGCCGACGTTATCGAGCGCATTATAATCAAAAACACCTAATAACAAAACCCCACCACGGAGCACGTGATGGGGTTTTATTGTGCAGTTAATAAGGTCAGTTGTTTACCGTGTGCCTTATGGGTGTTGAGGTGGGGCTGAGGGTCATAAACTGATATCCCTCTGACCTTAAATAGTCTATAATGGCGGGCAAGGCCTCAACCGTCGTCTTTTTCTGGTCGGTGTCGTGCATCAGGATGTTGACCACCGGCTTGTCCTTGCAAGAGCTCTTAACCTTTGCCAGCAGAGTCTGGGCAGGCACGTTATCCTTTGTTGCATCGGTGGAATCCACATTCCAATCGAAATAATAGTAGCCCTCGGCATTAAGACGCTCAACAATCTTAGTAACAACACCCTTGCTGTATTTTTTGCTGATGGTGTTGCTGCTGCCGCCCGGCAAGCGCATAATTTTGGGCTGTATGCCCGTAAGCTCAAAAATTTTGCCCTCAATAATCTTCAGGTCGGCAAAATAGGCATCAACCGACTTGTAAATGGTCTGATAATTGTGGGTAGCAGAGTGCATAGCCAGAGCGCTGCCCTGCTTGTTAATATCCTTTATCTTGTCGATATGCTTGCTGTTGATTACGAAAAAGGTTGCCACCGCTTCCTTTTCGGTAAGAATTTTCAAAATCTCTTCGGTATGCTCTGAGGGCCCGTCATCAAAGGTAAGATAAGCGATCTTTGTGTCGGCCGGCTCGGGAGTTTTGTCATCCCTTCCGTTCAAAGGGGTTGTGAGATCTTTTATAAGTGCCTGCTGCTCGGAATTGGCGTTTTCCAGATTCATAATCAGCCGCCGATACTCCTGCAGCTGCTTTTCGTAATCGGCCAGCGTGGATTGCAGCCCACCTATTTGGGAGTTAAGACCTGCTTGCTTTTTAGCCGCGTCTGCTTCGGCAGAGCTGAGCTGCCCCTTAAGCTTGCTGATCTCGTCTGCGGTTTTAATACCCTCACAGTAATCGGAATATACATAAAAGCCCGTTGCAATAAGCATAAGAGCCAAAACCACGCAAAGTATTTTACACACAAGAGGTGTGTATTTGTTGCGAAAAATTCCTGTCGCTTTCTTCATTTTTCCATCACCTTGACCTTCTCTTTATTAAAGAATACCACACCACCCCCCCTTAATTCAACCGATTTCGACATATATTTATAGCAATACTCTTCAGCATTAGAAAAAATGTTAATTTTTTCAAATATTATTAACAAAATTTGAAAAAATGTAGTATAATATATTTATTATGCATCATTAGTCTTTTAAGGAGGATTTGTCTTGCTCACCTTAAACAGTATTGTCAAAGATTATACCGCAGGGGATTCTACCGTTACCGCCCTAAAGGGTATAAACGTCAGATTCAGAAAAAATGAATTTGTTTCTGTGCTGGGCCC
>JAZRNV010000005.1:0-32680 GCA_045648425.1 Acutalibacteraceae bacterium
AATTGGATATATATACGAAAGGAAAAAGCCAATGAAAGCAGAACTTATATATGTTGGCAGTCGCCCCGGCGATGGTGATAATGGGCAAGAGCTCATAAAAAAGCTTAGTGAACGTGGTGTTGAGGTCGTTGCCGAAACGGTTGTTGAGGTTGATGCGGTTAAGCTTAAAAGAGCTTTGAAGGTCGCAACCGATCGCAGCCAGTTTACCGTCATTGTCGGCGGAATGGGTATAAAGGATACCGATATCACCGTTAAAACGGTGAGTGATGCCATTGGTGTTGATACACAGTGTGACCAATCAGCTTTGGCTGCCATTGCCGATCAATATGCCGAAAAAGGTGAACCCCTGCCCGATGGTGCTTACAGGGGTGCTGTAATTCCTGCAGGCGCAACTCCCCTTTACGGTGAAAAGGGCGGAATGGGCTGTGCCTTGTCGGCAGGGGAACAATGGATTGTTATGCTGCCCTCTGAGCTCGACACCTTTAAAAGCTTAGTTGACGAAAAGCTGTTGCCTCTTATGCAGTCGGTTTCTCATTCGGTCAGCAGTACCCGCGTCTTTTGCGGTGTTGATGTGCCTGTGACGGCTGAAGAAGAGCTGATTGCCGAGTTTACCGATGAAAAGGGCGTAAAAATATCTGCCGAGCGCAAGGACGGACTTTTGACCGTTACACTTACAACCGTTGCCGGCTACGAAGAAGGAGCTCAATTGAAGGGTCTTTCGGCGGCTGTCAAGGTGCGCAGTGTTTTAGGTGACGATATATATTCTGAAGAGAACAAATCCATTGAACAGACAACCGTTGAACTGTTGCGTCAGCAGGGCAAAACTGTTGCAACCGCTGAGTCCTGCACCGCCGGTCTGCTTTCAAAGCGCCTTACCGATGTGAACGGCTCTTCCGATGTTTTCAGTATGGGCGTTGCTGCTTATTCCGCCGATATTAAGGCCAAGGTGCTTGGCGTTTCCAGAGAGCTTATTGAGAAACACGGCACCGTTTGCGCCCAGGTTGCCGAGTCTATGGCTTATAATGTGCGCCGCTTGAGCGGATGCTCCTTCGGTATCGGTATAACGGGTGTGGCAGGGGAATCCTTTGAAGAGAAGCCCAGTGGTCTTGTTTACGTCAGCTTGACCGACGGCGACAAAATGTGGACCCGTGAGCTTAAGGTTGATACAGACGGAGCGGAGGATTCTCGTACCGCGGTACGCAATACCTCTGCAACGGTGGCTCTTGATATGATGCGCCGCGTGCTTTTAGGCATTGCCCAACCGGGTGAGCCGATATCGGTTGACACAGGCATCACATTTGTGGACCGCCAAAAGCCCGCGGCCGAAGAACCCGCCACCGGCTTGATTTTTGAAGGGTCAGCCGTTAAAGCTGCTGAAGAAGAGAGCTTGGTTGAGGATGGTATCATTCTGCCTGCCGATGAGAGCTATGAATCTTTGGCAGAGGTGGACGAGGCCCTTTATTACGCTACCCACGGGGATGAGGCAGCTTCTCAAGAGGAAGAGGAAGTTCTTCCTTCTGCCGAGCCCATTTCTGATAATGTTAAGGAGGAAGCCCCAATTATGGATGAAGATTTTATCCTGCAAGAGGTTGCAGAGGTTGCCCCTGTTGCAAAGAAGCCCAACTTTTTTATGAGACTAATTAAGAATTTTATTCCTTGGAAGGGGGATAATCTTTCTAAGATTCTCACAAAATGCCTGTTTATCGTTATTGTTGCAACTCTTATCGTTTCCAGCTGTTATGTGGGCGACTTTATGGTTAAATATTTTGATAATAACAATATTATCAATGATGCCCGCGATAAATATGACAGAGAAAATGAAAAGGTTGACCCCGAAACGGGCGTTTACGACCGTTTTAGCTTGTTGCTCGAGCAAAACAGCGATTGCAAGGGCTGGATAACGGTGCCCAACACCAATATCGACAACCCTATCTATCAGACCGATAACAACGATTATTACCTTGACCACAACAGCATTAAGGAAAAGAGCGTTTACGGTGCTATTTTTGCTGATTGCCGCTCAAGAATCGGACGTAATAACGGCAACAGCAAGAACGTTACCTTGTACGGCCACCATATGAAGGATGGCTCTATGTTTGCTCAGCTTCATAAATATAAAAATATAAGCTTTTATAAAGAAAATCCCGTAATTAACTTTGATACTATCTATGGCTCGGGCGGTGATTATAAGATTATTGCCTGCATGATAACCAACGCCAGCAGTGTGGATGACAACGGCTACTTCTTTGATTTTGCCGTTCCCTCCTTCCGCAGTGATGCCGACTTTATGAGTTGGATTGAGCAAATCCGACGCCGCAGTCTTTATAACACATCGGTTGACGTTAACACCAGCGACCAGATTCTTACCCTTTCCACCTGTACCTATGAGGTTAAATCAGCCAATCTGCTTTGTGTTGTGGTTGCCCGTAAGGTAAGAGAGGGCGAAAGCGTGGCTGTAAATACAAGCGACGTAAAGACAAACAGCAAGATTATCTATCCCCAGGCGTGGTATGACCGCTTTGGCGGTGTAAAGCCCACCTATTCTGACGGACTTTATACTTGGGTTTCGGGTGACTATGACCGTGAAGATATTAATGCTCCCGGTTCTATTCCTCCTGCAAACGTGCCCAGTGATACACCCAGCACCACTCCCAGCAATACACCCAGCACCACACCCAGTGATACACCCAGCACCACACCCAGCGATACACCCAGCACCACTCCCAGTGATACACCCAGCACCACTCCCAGCGATACACCCAGCACTACTCCCAGCGAAACACCCAGCACTGCTCCCAGTGAAACACCCAGCACCACTCCCAGCGAAACCCCCAGTGTGGCGCCTGCCGCCGGCTCTGAGTAACAGAGCGATGGGGGAGCGGGCTGACAATAAATTATAAGCGGAGGAACGACTATGTCGGTTGAAATTGTATATTACAACACGGCTTCAATAACTCAACTTGAAACCGATCTGTCACAGCTTGGTGACGTGAACAGCGCCCTTTGTGAGGACCGTCGCAGCTTTTTGATTGCCCTTTCAAAGGCGGTATCGGTGAGCAACACAACCGTTGCGGTGGGCAAGATTGATACCCTTTCAACGGTGCTGTCAAAAGCCCTTTCTTTGCCCTTGACCCCCGTGGATTGGAGCAGCTTGGGCATTCAGCAGGCGGCAGAGATTGCCCTGCCCAAAGGCGCTTTGCCTTTGTTGGTGGGCGGCAGCGTCTACGGTATGATAATTGAAAATGCGTCACAGTGTATTATAGCTGTGGATGATGATCCCCAGGCGCTTGAGCATATAACCGAGACGTATGTTGTGCCTTATTTGTACGCTGTTATGAAAGACAGCCAACAAACTGAAGAGGTAACCTTTGCAGAAGAGCCCCAAGAAGAAGCCCCCGCCGAAGAGCCGGCAGATGCTGTGGCCGACGAGCCAATGACCGACCTGCCTGAGCAGGAGGAGCCCGAGCAACCCACCCATATTGTTGAGAAGCCCGAGCCCGCTGATGCTGTTGAGGAGCCCGTTGCTCAGGAAACAGACCTTTTCTCGGATATAGAAGAGGGCGACTTCTTAAATCTTACCGAAGAGAAGAAAAAACACGGCTTTTGGATTGCGCTTATATGCATTCTTGCTGTGCTTATAGTGGGCATTGCAGGCGGATATTTTGCCTATACCAAGTGGTGGCAGCCCAAGCAATACGATGAGTCGCTGAAGGTGGCAAAGACGGCATATTCTCAGTATTCTGCCGTTGATGCCGAAAATATAGATTTCCCCTATGATTATTCGGTAAAATTTGCAAGCTTATATAAGCAAAACCCCGACATTATCGCCTGGCTGAAGGTTGATGGTCTGTCAATCGATACCCCCGTTGTTACAGCGGCAAACCACTCAACGGGATATTATGATAGCCATCTTTTTGATGGGCAAAGCAATCCCTACGGCACACCCCACATTAACTATGCTTATGACACGGCAACCAATATAAATCCCAATCTTGTCGTTTTCGGAAACAACACCAAGGATGGCAAGGCCTTCAGTCAAATTGAAGATATGCTAACCGTAAACGGCTATAAAAAGGTTAAGTCAATAACCACCGACTCCACCCTTTTCGGTGAAGAGAAGTGGCGCGTTTTAAGTGTAATGATAGTTTCTTCCGACGGAAGCGAATATAATTTTAACGATAATTTTAAGAGCTTAAGTATGCAGTCACGCACGGCAATGGTAAAGGATGCAATTAATCGCTCAAGAGTCAATACCGGCATAACGGCTGAAATGATTGGCGATGTTGAATCTACCGATCTTTTCCTTACTCTTGTCACACCGTATAGCCAGGACAAAACCAAAATGGTGGTTGTTTTGGCCGACCAAATTGCTGAATAAATAAGCTTGACCGAAGCATATAAATATCAAGCGAAGGGAAGTGATACCTGTGACTGACGCGTTAGCAGAGTTTTTCTCAAAAATTTTCTCAGATGAGGGCGTCGTTTTCATCTTGTCTATATTGCCCGTATCTGAAATCCGCGGCGGTATGCTCTACGCCGGGCTGAATGATATGAATATGGTGGTTGCCTTTATTATCTCGTTTATCGGTAATATGCTGCCAATTCCCTTCATTTTGCTTTTTATACAACGCATATTGGCCTGGATGCGCACCAAGCGCGGCTTGGGAAGAATTGTTGACTGGATTATGCGCAAAGGTGAAAGAGGTTGCCAAAAGCTTGGTAAATATACCTATTGGGGCTTGTTTTTGTTTGTGGCAATTCCGTTGCCCGGCACGGGTGCGTGGACGGGTGCCTTGGTTGCAAACTTTGCCAATCTGCCCCTTCGCAAATCTTTGCCCGTTATAGCTGCAGGTGTTTTGACGGCAGGTACTATTATTACTACTCTTGCTTATACTGCCCCCGATTTGTTTAAAATGATTGTAGGTTGATTGTATGAAAAAAGGACTTGTAGTTGTTATATTGGGCGGATTGATGGTCATTTTACAGATTGCGGTTCTTATATTTGACCTGGTTGAAGGCGGCGCACTTAAATTTATGTCCGGCTTCAGCGGCGAGGCCTTTATGTATAATGTCAGTTATTTGTCGGCAGGGCTTGCAGGCCTTTTGCTGGTTTTATGGGGCTTTGTAATAATGAAGCGAAAAGAAGAATAATTAAAACGCAGTGGGTTAATCCACTGCGTTTTTTGTTACAGCTTTTTAATTACTTTAACGTGGGGCTTGCCTTCTTCGATATACTCCTCACCCGCCTTGGTGTAGCCCAGTGAAATATAAAATCCCACCGCCTGCACCTGCGAACCTATTGTTATCATCGTGCAGCCCATACCCTTTGCGGCATCCTCTGCTTCGGCAATAACCTTTGCGCCGTATCCTTTTTTACGGTGCTCTTTTTTAACTGCAACCCTGCCTATGTGATAAACGCCCTCTTGCTCTTTGTTCATTCTGCAGGTGGCAACTGCCAAGCTGTCTTCAAACAAAACAAAGTGAAAGGCCTTGTCTACCTCGTCAAATTGGTCAAACTCATTTTCAAATCCTTGCTCATCCACAAAAACCTCAAGGCGGATTTGCTTGGATTCTTCGGTTGGATAATTGCTCATTTCAAAGTGTGTCATATTAGTCCTCGCTTTTTAAGCTCTTGGTCGATGGCACCCAGAACTCCTTTTTTATCGGCACTCCACATGGGCGCAACCAGCAGCCGCTTATCTCCGTCACCCGTCATACGGTGCACCACCGTTTGCTCGTCAAGGCATTGGATGGCATCGCACAGTAAAGCTATGTATTCATCTCTTGAAAGGGGAGTATAGTCGCCCTTAAGATACATCTCACAGAGGGGGGTGCCCTTTAAAACGTGAAGCAGAGATATTTTTATGCCTTCTGCCGTTTGGGATATAAGCTTGGCGGTGTCGCAAATTTCTTCTTTAGACTGATTGGGCAGCCCGATTATCATATGGGTGATGATGTGTATGCCCGCTGCTTTAAGACGCTGACAGGCATCGACATAAACAGCGGTATCGTAGCCGCGGTTAAACTCTTTTGCAATGGTGTTATCGGCAGTTTGAAGCCCCAATTCAACATAAATCGGCTTGATTTTACTCAATGCCGACAGCTTTTTTATTACATCCTCAGGCAAGCAGTCGGGACGAGTAGCTACAGCAAGGGCCACGGTGTCATCCCGACGGATGGCAATGTGCATACGCTCAAAAAGCTCATGGGTGTTGCCGTGGGTGGCGGTGAAGGATTGAAAATAGGGGATAAATTTGCCGTTGGCACACTTTTTTATAACTCGTTGCTTTGCTGTGTCAAGCTGATAGCTTATATTCCCCGTTTGCTCGGCAAAGCTGCCCGAGCCCTCTGCGCAAAAAGAGCACCCTCCCACTCCGCAGGTGCCGTCTCGGTTTGGGCAGGTGGTGCCGCCCTGCACCGACAGACGGTAGACCTTGCAGCCGAAAAGGTGCTGCCAATAATCACTCGCTTTAATCATGGAATCGCTTTAAAAACTCGTCAACGGCGTCGGGGCTGCCTGCTACAACACCGCATTTTTTGCTGAAATCCAGGGGCGAGCCGTCGGGCTGAACCACCTTTGCCCCTGCCTCTTGACAAATAAGAGAGCCGGCGGCAAAATCCCAGGGTGAGAGAGACAACTCATAAAAGAGATCGGCACGGCCGCTTGCTATCCAGGCAAGGTCGGCGGCGGCCGAGCCCGTGCGCCTTAAATCTTTGCAGCTTGTAAGGCATTGGCAGGCAATGTGCATGGTTTTTTCAGCCAGCTCGCTGTTATAGGGCGAGGTGCCGAAAAGCACTAAGGATTGCTCGAAGCTGCATTGGGATGCGGTTATCAGATTGCCGTTAAGCTTGGCGCCCTTGCCCAGCTCGGCAGTAAAATATTCGTTAAGATAGGGCTGGCATATTACCCCTGCCACCACCTTTTGGTCGTGAAGCATGGCGATAGATATGGAGCTGATTTTGAAATTGTATATAAAATTGGTGGTGCCGTCAATGGGGTCAACAATAAAGCAATCACCCATAGGCAGCACGGATTCTTCTTTATCCTCTTCACCGATGAATTTTGCATCGGGGTAAAGCTCTGCAAGGTGGCTTTTAATGTAACGTTGCACCTTTATGTCGTATTCGGTTACATAGTTGCTGTGGCCCTCTTTGGAATCAACAGACATTTCCCGCTTGGCGTCAAGAACTATGCGTGCTGCACCCTGTGCTACGCGGGCCAATTTGTGAGATATTGAGAAATCCATAAAACGACCGCCTTTTTTATAAATTAGCAATTATAATTATACACCATATGTTTAAAAAAATCAACATACTTGAATTGATAAAAGCGGTGTGGTACAATTATATAAAACAAACAGAGGAGGTCTTTTTATGTATAAGCTTTCAAAGGGCTCTGCTGAGGCGGAGGTAGCACTCAGAGGCGGTGAGCTGACGGCATACCGCATTGACGGAAAGGATGTTTTGTGGACGGGTGACGCAGCTTTTTGGGCAGGTCACGCCCCTTTGCTTTTTCCTTTTTGCAGCGGTTTGAAAAACGGCACCGTGCTTTTTGACGGCAAGCCCTATTCGGTAGGCAAGCACGGCTTTATCAGGTTTATGAATTTTACTCTCGACGAGGTTAAAGAGGATGAAATAAGCTTGTCGGTTGAATATAATGATGAAACCCTTGCTCAGTATCCCTACAAATTCAAGGTTACCGTTACTCATAAGATATTCGAGAGTGGCTTTGAGTCTTCTTTTAAGGTTACTAATCTTGACAGCCGTCCCATGCCCTATTGCATTGGCGGCCATCCCGGCTTTTGCACGGGGAATGTAGAAAATTGGCGCCTTGAAATGCCTTTGGATGAGGGTGCGCTGCTATATCGCGTCAACGAAAAGGGCGTAATGGCTGACGATTGCTTTGACAGCCGTAGGATGGAGGCCGAGTTTGACCTGCACTATTCTGATTTTGCCGACGATGCCTTTTTGGTGCTTGACCCCAAATCGCCTACGGTGCGCCTTGTAAACAAGCAGGACGGCCACGGCGTTGAGATGGATATAAGCGATTTTAATGCCTTTGCGGTCTGGACTGTCTATAAAGAGGGCTCGCCCTACGTTTGCCTTGAGCCGTGGAACGGGCTGCCTGCTTATGAGAACGAGTCGGGCAATTTTGAAGACAAGCCCTATGCCGTAATTCTCGCTCCCGGTGAAAGCAAAAGCGTGGGCTACACCGTCAGAGTTATCTAATCACCTATATTATTTGCCTGCATAGTATGTATCAGGGGCAAAAAACGGGTACCCTGATATATCGGTGGCAATAATATTGTTGTCTTTAAGATTGCCGATAGGCCCCTTTAATATATAAGCACCGCCAAAATGGTTGGCGGTGCTTTTTAGTATCGAAAACATCAAACATACAGAGAGAAAGCCCTAATCCCGTCCCATAAACAGCGGCTGTTTTGCTGAAAAGCAAAAATTAAAAATATCGTTATATATAAAAATATAATCGTTTTTAACATTGAACAGCTTTACTTGAGGTGATAAACTGAAAAAGGAAACTGTACAAGGGGGAACAAAAAATGAAACGCATTTTCTCTTTGGTAATAATGTTTATTATGATTGCTGCGCTGGCCACCGTTGCAGTGGGCTGTAATTCTGCTCAGAACGAGGGGGATAACGGTGGCGGAAAATATGGCGGAGATATTCCCGGCGGTGTAGGCACTGTAAGTGAAGAAACCCTTGAGGCGCTGGCCCAATCAGGCACCGTCAGAATTTATGACTACAACTCTGCCCTTACCGATGAGGCAAAGGAATTTGATAAGTACTTTGAAGAGGTTTACGGCGGCAAAATAGAGCGCAACTTTATTGAGTGGGAGGGCTGGGAAAGCAAGTTCGTTACCCATTTTGCCGGTGGCGATGCTCCCGATGTTATCTATCTTTATTCAAAGCTGTGGCCAAAGGCCGCTTCCCGTGGAATGGTTTACAGTCAAAAAGAGCTTAAAGAAAAGGGCGTTGTAGCGCTTGATCATCCTGTAATAGCCGATTCCTATGAGCTTTCCGAAAACAATTTCTCTTTTGCAGGCGAGGTCTATTCTTTGGATGTTTACCTTGTTACTCCTGCCGTTATGGCGGTCAATGACACCTTGCTTAAGGAGTGCGGAGTTCAAAAGACCCCCATGCAGTATTATAAAGAGGGTCAGTGGACCTGGGATAATTTTCTGAAGGTGTGTGCCCAGGTTTGCTCGGTTGACCGCGACGGTGACGGAATATCCGATTACTGCGGCTATAACGGATGGAGCGGTCGCTATGTGCTGGGTATGAATGCAGCCGAGCTTATATCCCTTAATGAGGATGGTACCGTGCAGACCAACTTTGAAAAGACAGAGGTTATTAACGGTCTGCAAATGATTAGAACTCTTTACGGTGAAAAGAAATACGGCGGTTCCGCAGAGTTCTATAAGGGCAAGCTGGCAACTCTGGTTTTTGAGGATTACAATGTTGCCAAAAATATTTATAACGACGGCAATAAGGTTGGTTTTAATTTTAGTGTAGTTCCTTTGCCTCAGGGCCCCGATAATAATGACGGATATGTTTTTGGCGGATGCGAGGCCTACGCGGTTGTGACCTCCACCAAGAATCCCCAGGGTGCGCTTAACTATATTATTGCTAAGCATGCCTTTAACAAGCAATATGTAAAAGAAGATGAGCTTGACCTTGAGTACTGGCTGGATGATGACGGCGACCAGATGCTTGAGGATATGCGAAACAAAGTGCATGAAACCGTGTGGGATGGCGTTGGCAATACCTGGTCGGTTCAGTGGGATTTCTGGAATGCTGTGCGCACCGGTAAAAAGACGGTCCCCGAGCTGCTGACTACCTACAAGAGCGTGTTTGATCAGCAGTGCGAGGTTGAAAACAGCTATCGTGAGTAATTAAAAAATATTAAATGCCTGTGCGAATTGCACAGGCATTTTGTTTTGCTGTGTTATTTTGCGGTGAAAATTCCGCAAAGGGGAATGTTTATCTCGAACAGGTCGCAGTCGATTTTGCCTTCGCTCACCTTGTTGCCCATACAGTCAACAACCGAGTATTTGCGGCCTTTGCCACCTTTAATAATCAAACTGTCACTGCCGGTACAGTTAATGGCGGTGGTGCAGGCCACCTTGCATTCAATTACTCTGTCGGCATAGGCGGTGGCGATTTCTTCGTCACCAAGGGTAGCACAGGCCTGGCTGTAATTGGCCCAGGGCTCGGTGGCGGTCAGCTTGCCGTCAAGCAATACCTCGCGGTTCTTTCGCCAAAAACCGAGATAGTGCCCGATCATTTTAATATGGTCTTCGGGCATATTTTTTAACTTAACCGATATCTGAGGCACACCGTAAATGATGGATGCAATTTGCAATGCTGCCGCGCTGACGGGCTCCGTTGCACTCCACGTGGTCATATCAGAGTGTACTGCGGTTTTGCCCGACGTAAGGCGCAAATCAATGACGCCGATACGGTTGATTATAGAATCACCGGGGCAATCGTTAACGCGCAACATATTGCCGTATTTTTTGACGTAAGGACCGATATAGCTTTGGCGGAACTCGATCAAAATATCGGGATTAATGGCGGTCAACTTGCTGTTTATCTCGGTCATCAGGCAATCAACGGCCTCTTCTAACGAGATAAAGTCGCGGCGGTCATCCGGCTTTATGGCCTCTTCGTTTAATCTGAAAAAGTCGATAAAGTCAAGCTTAAGCCCATCAAGCCCCCACTCTTTGACGGCGGTAACGTAAATGTTTACCAAATAATCACGCACGTCCTTGTAGCGGGGATCAAGTGCATAGGCGGTTTTGTCATACCAAGGGTTAAGCAGTTTGTCTTTAAACTGATCAAACTTTTTAGAATAAATGCCAACGAAGGGGATAGAGTACCACAGCATAACCTTAATGCCGATTTCGTGCAGGCGGTCAACCAGCTCTTTCATATCGCCCATTTTACCGCGGGCAACCTGCCAGTCACCGCAATAGCCGTAGCCGCCACTGTTATCCTCGGTCTGCCAACCGTCGTCGATAATAACGGTATCCATACCCAAGGGCTTGGCAAGGCGACATTCTTCAATAATTTCATCCGCCTTTAGATCCTGATTAAAGCTGTACCACAGCGAATCCATAGGCATTCTGGCGGCATCGGGCACGTGAGCAGGTTTAAGACCATAGTCCTCCTCCCACCACTTGACGGCATCGTATATAGCGTCATAGTATGGGATAGGGCGCATATCAATTCGCCAAACAGCATTGTACTCGCTGATGGGTGCCACCAAAGAGGTGAACAGGTTAACCTCAAAATCAATCAAAGCACCGGTTGGGCGTGCGCCTGCGCCAACACTCATCGGGATGGTGGTGTCAGACGAAGCAAAGCAAAGGGTGTTGGTATCGGTTTTTGAAATAAGTTGCAAAATCGGAATACCCTCTGCCAAACGAGAATGAGACGTGCGCTTATTCCACATAGGAGTAAGAGAGCGGTCATCTCTTAAAAGCGGACCCCACGCAGAAAAACTGTTAACCGTGGGCATACTCCAAGCAATTTTTGTCAAAGCGGGAGACATGGTTTGAGGCAGGGTAATGTGTACGTTAATATACAAAAAACCGTCTTTTTCGGTTTGGGTAAGGTCGTATTTTGCCCCGTCGTTTCCTTTTGAAATTTTAAAATCTAACATGAACTCAACTCCAGTTATTTAGCAGTCAATATACCTGCTAAAGGAATGTTAACTTCAAACAAGTCGGCATCTATAATGCCGTCGTTCACCTTGTTGCCCATACAGTCAACAACCGAGTATTTGCGGCCTTTGCCGCCTTTAATAACCAAACTGTCACAGCCGGTACAGTTGATTGCAGTGGTGCAAGCCACCTTGCACACAATCACCCTGTCGGCATAGGCGGTTGCAATTTCTTTATCCCCAAGGGTAGAGCAGGCCTGGCTGTAATTGGCCCAGGGCTCCGTGGCAGTCAACTTGCCGTCAAGCAAAACCTCGCGGTTTTCTCGCAAAAATGCAAGATAGTGGCGCAGCATCTGAATGTGATCTTGGGGCATTTCGTCCAGCTTTACCGATATCTGGGGTACGCTGTAAATAATCGACGCAATCTGCATAGCGGCCGATTCCACACCTTCGTTTGCGCTCCACATAAGCATATCTGAGTGTACGGCGGTTTTGCCCGAGGTAAAGCGCAAATCGATAACACCGCGACGGTTGGTGAGGGCGTCGTTGGGGCAATCACCAACACGCAACATATTGCCGTATTTTCTGATAGCAGGGCCGACGTATTTTTGGCGGAACTCGATCATAATATCGGGCTTGATGGCGGTCAACTTGTCCTTAATTTCGGTCATAAGGCAGTCGATAGCATCTTCCAACGATGTAAAGTCACGGCGGTCATCCGGCTTAATACCGTCTTCATCCATTCTGAACCAGTCGATAAAGTCAAGCTTAAGTCCATCAAGATCCCACTCTTTAACGGCCGTTACGTAGGTTTCTACAAGAAAGTCGCGGCAAACCTTGTAACGGGGGTCGATGGAAAAGGCGGTTCCGTTAGGCCAAGATTTGCGCAGCATTCCCTTAAATTCTTCGTACTTTTTAGAATAAATACCCACAAAGGGCACAGAGTACCACAGCATAACCTTAATGCCGATTTCGTGCAAGCGGTCAACAAGATTTCTCATATCGCCCATTTTGCTTTGGGCAACCTGCCAGTCACCGCAATAGGCATAGCCGCGGCTGTTATCCTCGGTCTGCCAACCATCGTCGATAATAACCGTGTCCATACCCAAAGACTTAGAAAGGCGGCACTCGTTCAAAATCCCTTCAACAGACAGATCCTGGTGAAAGCTGTACCACAGCGAATCCATAGGCATTTTAGCGGTATCGGGCACCTCTGCAGGCTTGTATCCCAGCTCATCCTCCCACCATTTAACGGCGTCATAAATAGCGTCGTAATAGGGGATGGGGCGCATGTCAATGCGCCAAGTGGCCTTGTACTCTTTTAAAGGAGCCACCAGGTCGGTGAAAAGATCAACTTTAAATTCGGTCACAGCGCCTTCTTCACAGGCACCGACCGATATATCCATCGGTATAACGGGGTCGGATGAAGCAAAGCAAAAACTGTTATTGTCTTTTTTAGAAATAAGCTGCATTAAGGGCATACCTACCGCTAAGCGAGATGTTACGGTGGTCTTGTGCCAATTGGGTGACAATGATCGTTGCTCTCTAAGCAGCGGACCCCAAACAGAGAAAAAATCTATGGTGGGTGTGCGCCAACGTATTGATAGTTTTTCGGGCGTGGCTGTTTTAGTAAGGGTAACGGTTACGTCGACATACAAAAAACCGTCTTTTTCGGTTTGCTTAAGGTCGTATTTTGCGCCCTCGTTTCCTCCTGTGATTTTGATGTTGTACATAAAAACTCCTCCAATAAAAAAGGTTGTTTTTCTTGATAAAATCTCATTGTTGGTGTATTATAATGGTTATGGTTAGTCGAAACAAACTTGTTTCGACAAACAACAATCATTATAATTCAAGTTCAATAAATGTATGGTTGCCGTGTCGCTTGTCTTCAGGAGGAAATTGCATATAATCCCCAAAAACAGCTTTCAGATAGGCGTCATATCCCTTGGGTACAGGCATTTCTGTGTCTTCAAAGGGCAGCAGGACGGCACTTTCAAACCATTCCTTTGGAAAAATGTTGCCCATATATCCGATGCCCGAGCATAGCTCGCGTACCTGTGAGCATTGCTCTGTGGGATATTTGGTCATACGCTTTTCGCACCTTTTCCACGCTTTGGTGCGCGCCTTTTCGGTTGGCTTGAGAGCAAGCAGCACCTTGCAGGCAGTTTTTACAAGCCCGCCGTGGTTTTGGGGTGTGCCGTAGTTGTAAAGGCAAAACAGAAGGGCGTTAATTTTTTGAGTAAGCTGTTTGATTTTGCTGTCGGGGCAGCCATCCAGTGGCAAAATATCCAGAGCCACACCCCGAGGAATATCGGTTAGGTTTTGCTGCTCTTTTATAATGCAATGGGTGGTCTTGTCCACAAGGGTGGTTATGTATTGCCCGCAGTATTTGCCCTCGTCGGTGCGAATTAGGGCGTAGCGGTCGGTATCCTGCCAGATTTTATAAAGTCGCTCATAATCGGCGCGAGGCATAAAGAGGTCGACATCATCATCCCAGGGGATGAAGCCGCCGTGGCGCACGGCGCCTATGCAACCACCGCCGCACAAAAAGAAGGAAAGTCCGTTTTGATCGCAAAAGGACTTAAAATCCTTCAGTATTTCAAGCGATTTCAGCTGTAAAGCGCGCAGTTGGCCTTCTTTAAATTCAAACATTTTATCACCTTAACCCTTTTCGGGATGGTTTACGCAGTTTTGCGTTTTATGGGTCATATAGCATTTCAGATTGTCTGCAACGATGGATATAAGCCGTTCTCTTGCTTCGGGTGTTGCCCAAGCAACATGAGGTGTGATAACAAGGTTGGGTGCCTTAAGCAAAGGATCCCCCTCTTTCATGGGCTCAACGTCGGCAACGTCAATGGCGGCGCCTGCGATGACACTCCTTTCAAGAGCGTCAATCAGGTCGGGCTCACATATTACGCCTCCTCTTGAGGTGTTGATCAAAAATGCGCTTTTTTTCATCATTCCCAAGGTTGTGCCGTTGACAAGGTGGCGCGTTTCGGGAGTGAGAGGGCAGTGAACAGATATAAAATCAGAGGAGCGAAACAGTTCCTCTTTCGTTACATAGGTGTATGGGCAGTCGGGCTTTTTGGTGCGAGTGCACACAACAACCTTCATTCCCAGTGCTTCGGCAACCTTTGCCACCGATTGGCCGATGGCGCCAAAGCCGAATATACCCAGAGTTTTGCCTTGCACCTCGCACATGGGTTCGGTAAGATAGGTAAAGGCAGCGCTGCGGCACCAGTCACCCGAATGGACTGAACGGTCATAGGCACAAATGCTGCCTGCAAGAGAGAGCATAAGTCCGACGGTGTGCTGGGTTACCGAGTGGGTTGAATAGCCGGGCACGTTGCAAACGGTAATGCCTCTGCGGTCGGCTGCGTCAAGGTCAACATTGTTGTAGCCGGTGGCAAACAGCCCTATAAACTTAAGGTTGGGGCAATTATCCATAATTTCGGCCGTCATGTTGGCTTTGTTGCATATAATAGCGTCGGCATCCTTTGATACCGAAATAATTTGTTCAGAAGTTAGAAGGTCATAACAAAAGGCCTCGCCCAACCGACAGATTGGGTCAAGGGATACGTCATTGTCAGAAACAACGGTGTTGCAATCGAGCAAAACAATTTTCATCCGAACACCCCTATTACATATTAGTTATATATTAAAACAAATCAAGATAGGTTTCAATCATTTTTTGCATATTTAATATAAAAATTCAAAACATATTACAGATATATCAGAGGTGATAGCATGTTGAAAAGGTCAGCAGGCGTTTTAATGCCTATAAGCGCATTGCCCACAAAGGGCGGAATAGGCACCTTGGGTAAGGATGCCTTTGAATTTGCCCTTAAACTGCGTGAAAGCGGCCAGACCTATTGGCAGGTGCTTCCCGTAGGCCCTGCAGGAAAGGGCGACAGCCCTTATCAGCCCTTGTCGGCCTTCGCAGGCAGTGAGCTTTATATCGACCTTGAGCATCTTGCGGAGGATGGCTTGTTGCGTATCGATGAGCTGCCCGTGCAGGAGGGAAGCAGAGTGAACTACTCTGCCGTAAGACGAGAGCGCGACTGTCTGTTGAGGTTGGCCTTTTCTCGGTTTAAGCCCCACAAGAGCTATGAGAAATTCGTAGAGGACAACAGCTTTTGGTTGCATCCGTATTCGTTGTTTATGGCAATAAGGGGCCACTATAAAGGGAAAGAACTCTGCTTTTGGGAAAAGGATGACCGTGCCTATTCCCAACGGGTAGAGGAAAAATACGGACAAAAATATAAAAATGAATGTGACTATCATAAATTTCTGCAATACCGATTTTTTACCGACTGGGAGCTTTTGCACAGCTACTGCGCCTCTATAGGCATCAAGCTGATGGGGGATATGCCTATATACGTTTCTCCCGACGGAGCAGACGTGTGGATGCTGCCTCAGCAGTTTGAGCTTGATGACGGCTACAATCCGCTTAACGTAGCAGGTGTGCCGCCTGATTGCTTCAGCAAAACGGGTCAAAGATGGGGCAACCCTCTTTATCGCTGGGATGTAATGAGTGACGACGATTTTTATTGGTGGAGACAGAGAATAAAGGTGGCATCTGCCCTTTTTGATGCTTTGCGAATCGACCACTTTATCGGCCTTGCCCGTTACTGGTCAATACCGGCAAGCAGCGAAACGGCCATAAAGGGAAGATGGCGCAAGGGCCCGGGCAAAAACTTTATTAACGCCATAAATTCTGCCTGTGGAGGTATGCAAATCATTGCGGAGGATTTGGGCCTGCCTCATCCCGTGGCCAAGCGGTTGCTCAAATATTCCGGCTATCCCGGTATGGAGGTTATGCAGTTTATTTTAAACAGCGACAGCCAGCCGTATAATTTACACAAAAATTGCGTTATCTACGGCGGCACCCACGATAACGACACCCTTTTGGGATGGTATAAAGGGCTTGCAGAGAAAGAAAAGACTTTTGTTTGTGACTATTTAGGGGCAAAAGGCACAAAGGATTTGCAAGAGAGACTGTTTAGGTTTGGCTACGGGTCTGAATGTGACCTGGCAGTTTTTCAGATGCAAGACATCCTATGGCTCGGCTCATCGGCGCGAATCAATTTGCCGGGCACTCCGTCGGGTAATTGGCGATGGAGAATGCCAAGGGGCGCTTTTGACCTGAAGCATCAGCAAATGCTTGAGGGGCTGAGCCGAATTTACGGGCGTCACCCCGACCTACAAGTAAGTGATAAGATTGGAGATAACAATGGCGATAAAATTTGAAACATCTGTAAAAGAAGAATTGGCAAAATACGGCGTTGAAATAGAAACCGCCGATATTAAACAGTTATATTCGGCTGTGTCGGGTGCTGCTATGGGCCAGGTGGCCAAAAGGTGGAATAAGCAGGGTAAGAGCAAGCGTGCATCCTATTTGTCGGCAGAGTTTTTGATAGGCAGAGTGGTATATGCCAATCTGCTTAACGCAGGCCTGCTTGACCGCTTCGTTCAGCTTATGGAGCAGCACGGGGCCGACCCTGATATATTTGAGAGAATAGGGGACCCGGCTTTGGGTAATGGGGGTCTGGGACGTCTTGCCGCCTGCTATCTTGAATCGGCCGCTTATTGTGACATTCCCCTTGACGGATACGGCATACGTTACCGTTACGGACTTTTTCGCCAACAGATAGAGGATGGCTTTCAGCGTGAATATGCTGACGATTGGCTCAAGTGGGGAGACCCTTGGTCGGTAAGAAAAGAGCAGGATGCGGTCAAGGTGCAGTTTGGTGACGGTTGTGTTACCGCCGTACCCTACGATATGCCTGTTATAGGCAAAAACGGGGCAACGGTTAACACCCTTAGACTGTGGCAGGCCGAAAGTGATCAGCCCTTTGATTTTGAGCTTTTTAATATGCAAAAATACCAAAAGGCCGCTGACAGCCGTCTTAAGGCAGAGCGTCTGAGCGATGTGCTTTATCCCAATGACGACACGCAACAGGGCAAAAAGCTTCGCCTGCGCCAAGAGTATTTTTTCAGCAGCGCATCTATAATTGATATGCTGCGCCGATGCAAAGACAAGCCCTTCAGCAGCAGGTTTGCCGTGCAGCTTAATGACAGCCATCCTACCGTTGCCATTCCCGAGCTGATATTGCGGCTGACCGAGAGGGGAATGAGCTTTGATGAGGCCTTTGATGAGGCGCGCCGCACCTTTTCTTACACCAACCACACCGTAATGCCTGAGGCAATGGAAAAGTGGAGCTTGTCCTTGATGCGCTCGGTAATACCCCACATCATCCCTGTTTTAAAGCAGATACAGAAAAAGCTGCGCAGTGAGCTTTCTGAAATGGGAGTTACCGATTTTTCACAGTATGACATTATTGATAAAGATACGGTGCATATGGCTCGCTTGGCTATGTTTGTGTCTCACAAGGTTAACGGTGTTGCGGCCATTCACACAGAAATTCTTAAAAACAGCGTGCTTAAGGCGTGGCACAATATTTATCCAAATGCCATTATCAATATCACCAACGGCATTACTCCCCGCAGGTGGCTGGCGCTGTGCAATCCTCAGCTGGCGGAGCTTATATCCCACAAGCTGGATTTGAATGCCGCTTTGCGCCTTGAGGGGCTTGACCGATTGGCAGCTCTTGCCCACGATAAGGAATTTATTGAAAAAATTAAGCAGATTAAAAGAATAAAGAAGGAAGAGCTTGCGCATTATATATTTGAACGCGAGAAGCGTGAAATACGTTTAGATGCAATATATGATGTGCAAATCAAGCGACTGCACGAGTATAAGCGGCAACTGCTCAACATTATGTCGGTGCTGGATACCGCATTTCGCATTGAATCGGGCGAACTTACACAGTTTAACCCCACCGTTTATATCTTCGGCGGCAAGGCCGCTCCCGGGTATTATATGGCCAAGGCGGTTATTAAGCTTATTAATGCCGTGTCGGAATATATCGAGGCATCCTCTTTGCTCAGAGACAAAATGCAGGTTATTTTTGTAACCGATTACAACGTCTCTTATGCCGAAAAGATAATTCCTGCCGCTGATGTAAGCGAACAGATTTCTCTGGCGGGAACCGAGGCCTCGGGTACCGGCAACATGAAGCTTATGCTTAACGGTGCGGTCACTTTGGGCACCTATGACGGAGCAAATGTAGAGATAGTCCGCGAGGCAGGGGAAGAAAACAACTATATTTTCGGCCTTACCGTTGATGAGGTTGAAAAGCTTCGCCCCGACTATCGTCCTCAAAGCTTCATCGATGGCAATCCCCGACTCAAACGGGTGGTGGAGGCCCTTACTGACGGCACGTTGGATGACGGCCAAAGCGGAATGTTTGCCGATTTGAGCCGCTCAATCACTCAAGAGGACCGATATATGGTCTGCGCTGATTTTGCCCATTATTGCGATACCCGTGACCGACTCAATCGGGATTATTCTGACGAGGATCGCTTTGCTTCTATGCGTATTATGAACATCGCCGGTGCAGGACACTTTTCAAGTGACCGCTCGGTGGGTGAATATGCAAAGAAGATATGGGGAATCACTTAATGAAAAAACTAATTGCTCTTTTGATGGCAGTGGCAATGTGCTTTTGCTTTGCCTCTTGCGGGAAAAACAAAGACAGCTCCCATAAAGGAGAGAAGGTTACCTTAAAGGTTTGGGGCGCTCAAGACGATCAAAAGGTGCTTAAAACCATGATCGAGTCCTTCAAAAAGGCCAACCCGGACACAGAGTATGACATCTCGCTGGGCGTGGTGGGAGAGGATGACGCTCAGGCCCGTTTGCTTGAAGATGCTGCCGCCGCGGCAGATGTGTTTTCTTTTCCCGATGACCAGATTTATGACCTTGTAAAAGCAGGCGCTTTGTATGAGATAACTCGAAACAAGGATGAGATAACCTCTCGCAACACGGCATCTTCGGTTTCAGCTGCTACCATTGACGGCGCTCTTTATGCCTATCCTGCCACCGCAGACAACGGATACTTTATGTATTACGACAAGTCGGTTGTATCATCAGAACAGGCAAAAACCCTTGAGGGAGTTTTGGCCGCTTGCCAGGAGCAGGGCAAAAAGTTCTTTATGGATGTTTCTAACGGATGGTATGCTGCCGCCTTCTTTTTGGGGGCCGGCTGCAAGGTTGAGCTGGGAGACGACGGCAAGCAGATTTGCGACTTTAACAATGAGTCAGGTCTTGCTGCAGGTGAGGCCATAAAGAATCTCTGTGCCCACAGTGCTTTTGTAACAGGAGATGACGCCGTCTTTACAGGCGGTATCGGCGGCAATATTGCAGCCGGTGTGTCAGGCGCCTGGGCGGCCGGTGCCGTTGAACAAAAGCTGGGCAAAAATTATGCGGCGGTTAAATTGCCCACCGTTGAAATGGGGGGCAAGGCCACTCAGCTGAAAAGCTTTGCCGGATATAAGCTTATAGGTGTTAATTCATCCACCAAGCATCCTATCGAGGCCATGAAACTGGCCGAGTGGATAACCAACGAAGAAAATCAACTTTTGCGCTTTAAGGAAAGAGCGGCAGGCCCCTCTAACAAAAAAGCGGCAGAAAATGAGGAAGTGAAAAAGAATATAGCCCTTAATGCCCTTGCCGAGCAAAACAAATTCGGTGTTTCTCAAAGAGGCATCCTCAACACCTTCTGGGGCCCCGTTGAGGCCTTTGGCACGGCAATGGAAACCAAAGACTATAAGCTGTCGGTTAAACAGCAGCTTGACAGTATGGTAAAAGATATAACTTCATAATCCACCAAAAATTACGGAAGGAGCGGTGGCAGGTTGAAAAGAATAAGACGTACACCGGGTGTGTTGCGTTTTGCCGCCGATGTTGTAACCGGCTTTGCCAGAGGCAATGCTGTCACAAGGTTGTCCTTTCTTGTAATGGGTTTGTGGGGATTTGCACGCCGCACCTTTGCAAGAGGTGCGGTTTATCTTTTGGCACAGGTTGGGTATATATTTTATATGCTCACCTTTGGCGGAAGCTATTTGGTGAAATTTACAACACTGGGCACTCAAACTCAAGGGCGGCACTTTGACACTGAATTGGGCATTTATATTTATACCCAAGGTGACAATTCGGTAGAAATTTTGCTATTTGGCACTCTTACTTTGGTTGTTACTCTGATATTCTTTTTGGTGTGGTGCTCTAACTGTCGGCAGGCCTATCAAAGCCAGCTGGCAAAGTATGAGGGCCGACCTGTTATTACCTTAAAGAATCAGCTTTTATCTCTTGAAAACAAAAACTATCACGTGGCGCTTTTGTCAGCCCCCGTGCTGCTTGTTACCCTTTTTACCCTGTTGCCTTTGATTTTTATGGTGTTAATGGCCTTTACCAACTTTGACAAGGCCCATCAACCTCCCGGCAATCTTTTTACCTGGGTTGGCTTTGATAACTTCACCTCGGTTTTAGGCGGCAATGACAAAATAAGCTATACCTTTTTGCGCCTTTTCGGTTGGACTGTTTTGTGGGCGGTGCTGTCTACCTTTACCAACTATATTTTTGGTATGATTTTGGCACTGATGATAAACAAGCGCTCCGTAAAATTTAAAAAAGGATGGCGTATGGTTTTTATATCCACCATCGCTATCCCTCAGTTTGTTACCCTTATGCTTATGTCACAGCTGCTCCACTCCCAGGGAGCGGTTAACATTCTGCTCACCGACTGGGGAGTGGTAAAGTCGGCCATACCCTTTTTGACCCATCCTATTTTGGCCAAGATAACCGTTGTTGTGGTTAATATGTGGATAGGCATACCCTACTCTATGCTTATTATAACAGGCATACTCAGCAACATCCCCGAGGATATGTATGAGGCCGCCCGAATTGACGGCGCAGGCCCTGTGAGGGTGTTTTTCAAAATAACCTTACCGTATATGCTTTTTGTAACCACGCCCTATCTTATTACTCAGTTTGTGGGCAATATAAACAACTTTAACATTATCTATCTGCTTACGGGTGGAGGCCCCTTGACCCTGGAGTATTATCAGGCAGGCAAAACCGATTTGCTTGTTACCTGGCTTTACAAGCAGACGGTTAATGAGCAAAACTATAATCTGGCGGCCGTTATCGGCATTGCCGTGTTTTTGGTGACAGCGGTGGCATCTGTTCTCGTCTATAATCGCACAGCCGCTGCAAGAAAGGAGGAGCAGTTCGGATGAGGTCTTATAAATTACGCCGCAAGGCCGCCGACGGAGCAATTTATGCTCTGCTCACTTTGTTGGCAGTGGTGTGGCTTTTGCCCATCGCCTATCTGGTGCTGCAATCCTTCAGGGCAGAAAACGGTGCCTACACCGATTATATAATCCCCAAAAGCTTTACCCTCGACAATTATATACGGCTTTTTACCGACACCGAGCTGTTTAACTACCCAAGATGGTATCTCAACACCCTTGTGGTAGCGGTTTTTACCTGCGCTGTATCCACCTTGATGATTTTGATGATAAGCTACGCCTTCAGCCGCCTCAGATTCAGCTCTCGTAAAATCTTTATGAATATAGGGCTTGTGCTGGGGATGTTTCCCGGATTTATGTCTATGATTGCGGTCTATTATTTGCTTAAGGTGATTGGATTAGGTCAATCCTTGGCTTCGTTGGTGCTTGTGTATTCCTCCTCGGCGGCCCTGGGATACTTTGTGGCTAAGGGCTTTTTCGATACACTGCCTCGGTCTCTTGACGAGGCGGCTACCATTGACGGGGCCAGCCGCAATCAGATTTTTTGGCGAATTATTTTGCCTTTGTCAAAGCCCATAATCGTATATACAGCCCTCACATCCTTTGTTGCTCCCTGGGCGGATTTTATTTTTGTCAGCGTCATAATGAAGGATAATTACAATCAATATACGCTGTCACTGGGACTTTTTCAGATGCTCTCAAGAGAAAATATTTTTGCCTATTTCACCCGCTTTTGTGCAGGCAGTGTGTTGGTGGCCATCCCTGTGGGGCTGCTGTTTATGTTCTTGCAACGGTATTATGTCAGCGGCGTAACGGGTGGCGCAGTTAAAGGATGATTGGTTAAGTGAAGCTTTGGCTTTTGGTGCTTTTAATAACGGTGGCTCTTTTGGGAATTGGCGGCTATATAATAATAGGGTGCTTTTTTAAGCGTGCCTTTGTGCGCAGTGATAACGAGCGCTCGGCGGCGGAACGCCTTGAGATACCCTGGTCGGTTTATATTGACCGTATAACCGAAGGAGAAACGAACTTTTTTAATATGCCCCTTGAGCAGGTGCAGATTACCTCTTTTGACGGATTGACGCTCAGAGGGTTGTTTGTGGCTCATCCCAATCCCAAGGGAACGGTAATTATGATGCACGGCTATCGCTCTGACGGGTTTGCCGATTTCAGCACCCTTTTCGGCTTTTATCGTTCGTTGGGCTTTAATCTGCTCTTGCCCCATCAAAGGGCCCACCTTTCCAGTGAGGGACGGTATATCACCTTTGGCCTTAAAGAAAGATATGACTGCTTACATTGGGCCGAGTATATTCAAAGCCGAGTGGGAGGCAACATCTGGCTGTTGGGAGTGTCTATGGGAGCCAGCACGGTTATGATGGCTTCATCATTGGGGCTTCCCGAGGGGGTGAGGGGAATTATTGCCGATTGCGGCTACACCTCACCTTGGGAGGAATTAAAGCACGTTCTTAAAAGAGATTACGGGCTGCCCTCCTTTCCCATACTCAATTTGGTTAACCGCCGATTCAGGCGTATTAACGGGGTGGGGCTTAAGGATATAACCTGCCCCGATTCTCTGTCGGCCAACAAAATTCCCACCCTTTTTATACACGGCAGTGCCGATGAGTTTGTACCCTGCGATATGACTATCGAGAACTATCGCTCCTGCCGTGCCCCAAAGCATAAATATATTTGCAGCGGAGCCGCTCACGCTGTTACCTGCTGGGTAGACCCCAGGGGCTATCGAAGGGGAGTAATGGCATTCATTGAGCGCTATAAAAAATAAAAAACACCGTGGCATCGCCACGGTGTTTAATGTTAAATACCCTTGTATAAGCCCTTGTCAAACATATCCTTAACGGCGGCCTTAACGTCGGGCAGGTCCTCACGGTAGGTAACGCCGTACCAGCGGTCGGGGCAATGAAAAACCTTGGCAGTGGCATCCCCCGATTTGATCATACCGTCAACAACGAAGGGTAAGAAAAATTCGTCCTTCATCAAATCGGCGTTGGCAAGGAACTTGTCGAACTGGTTGCCCAAAGCATCGAAAAAGTCGGGAGTGAAGCCCCACAAATTCATCGATACAATATCGTCACCGCTAAGCTGCAGCTTGCTGCCGTCAGCCGGGGTATCAACAAATTGACCGTTAATTTTGGTGTGCTCTTCAACCGATGCCAAAAATCCGTCTGCTACTGTGCAAATGCCGCGGGATACCGTGCCGTTGGGGGTGACGGTGTTTTTAAGACTGTAGCCCACCATTGCATATTCGCCCGGCTTGGCGGCCGACAGATGCTTTGCAATCTCGCCAAAGGCATTTGCGCCGTAGTAATCGTCGGCATTGATGGCCACAAAGGGGGACTTAACGGCATCGCGGCAGCACAACACGGCGTGACCTGTGCCGAAGGGCTTGGTTCGGCCCTCGGGCAGAATGGAGCAATCCTGAAAAACATATTCAACCGGAATTCTCTCTTCAATGCGATTGCCCACATATTTGCGGAAATCGGCCTCGTTCTCTTCGCGGATAATAACCACAACCTTGTTAAATCCGCAGCGCTGAGCATCAAATATAGACAAATCCAGCAAAATTTCACCGTTGGGGCCGATGGGCTCAAGCTGCTTGAGACCACCGAAACGGCTGCCCATACCTGCCGCCATTATTACCAAAGTCAACTCTGACATAAAAAACAACTCCTTGGATTTTGTTAAATATATATTAATCCTTTTTGCATACTATTGCAACCCGAAAATATACATATTGTCTGTGAGTAAGGACAAAATAACAGGGTAGGAGATGGTAAAATGATGATTTTTGAATATATAAAGGCCTTTGCTGTGGGGGGCGCTATCTGCCTCGTGGGTCAGGTGCTTATTGACCGCACAAAGCTGACCCCTGCTCGAATATTGGTGGGATATGTGGTAGCAGGCGTTGTGCTTGGGGGCTTGGGTCTTTATGAGCCCTTGGTCGAATGGGCAGGGTGCGGTGCTACGGTGCCTCTGACGGGCTTTGGTCATCTTTTGGCCAAGGGCGTGCGAGAGGGCGTGGCTGAACAGGGGCTTGCAGGTGCGCTGAGCGGCGGTCTGTCGGCAACGGCAATGGGAATAGCGGCCGCCCTTGCCTTTGGATTGTTGGCGGCATTAATATCAAAGCCCAAGATGAAAAAATAAAAGGGATGGTTGTTCCATCCCTTTATTTTTATTAGTCTATAAATTCCAGCAAATTGTCGGTCATTGACTTAATGCGGGCAAGAGATTCAACTCTGACACCCATTGAGTCAATAAGGGCGCGCCCCTCTTGGAAGGATTTTTCAATCAAAATGCCGCAACCCATAACCTGGGCACCTGCATCTCTGACCAAGGTTATAAGCCCCTTCAGCGCGTTGCCCTTTGCCAAAAAGTCGTCTATAATCAGCACCTTGTCGCCGGGGCCGATATACTCTTTTGACATTATAATGGTGTTGACCGTTTTGTGGGTGAAGGAGGCAACATCAACCGAATAAACATCACCCGATATATTGATGGATTTGTTCTTTTTTGCAAAAACCACGGGAGCATTAAAATATTGTGCAACAATGCAGGCAATGCCGATTCCCGATGCTTCAATGGTGACTATTTTATTAATGTCAACCCCTTCGAAGAGACGCTTGAATTCTTTGCCTACCTCGTTCATAAATGCAACGTCTATGCGGTGGTTGACAAAGCCGTCAACCTTTAAAACACCGCCATCCTTAACAATGCCCTCTTTTAAAATCTTGTCTTGCAACGCCTTCATCAGTTGTTCTCCTTTGCTTTTTGCAGTTTCTTTTGTCTGAATTCGCTGGGTGTAATTCCTTTATATTCAATAAAGACACGATTAAAGGTGCGCTGTGTGGAAAAGCCCACAGCAAAGGCAACCTCGTTAACCGTCATCTCATTATGGGCCAGCAGACGCTCGGCCATTTTTATGCGCATGGTGTTTACATACTTTCTTAAGCTGATGCCCAGCACATCGTTAAATAAATGGGATACGTGGTATTTGTTCATATAAAGGTCGCGGCTGATGGTTTGTAAATTTATGTCTTTGGTGAAGTTTTCACCGCAATATTCCAAAAGTCGCTTAAGGTTGTTGCTTTCGGATTGGGGACGCTCCACCAGCTCAAGCAGAGGGATAAGCTCGCTGAGCAGCAGCGTTACATAGGCAAACAGCTTTTGCTCGTAAAACTCGCTGCCTTGAATGGCTTTTATATCGGCCAGCAGCCCCTTGATTTTATCACCGCAGTTTTTTATAACGGGGCAGGTAGGCCGAAAATTGAGCAGTATCTTTGTAAAACCGGCAAAATCATCGGGGGAAAAGACCAACAAAATGTGCTTGGCCCGCTCTTTATTCATTTTATAATGGTGGATGGTGTGAGGAAAGGATATAAACAGGTCGCCTTCATCAACGGCATATTCAACCCCGTCGCAGACGGCAGAAGCACCCGATTGCTCAGCATATACAATTTCAAACTCGTGGTGAACGTGGGCCCAGTCAACCAAACGCGTGCCGTCGAAATAGGTGTATTTTACATTTCGCTTTTCGTATATCACGGCAAACCACCCTAAAACACTTGAAACTCAAAAAATGTCTAATTGTTAGCACCTTTTGTCTTAAAAAACATCTTGTAAAAAATGTTGTTTTATTGTATTATACACATAACAGACAAACATTTCAAGGAGGAATTGAAAATGTCTTTACCAATCGCAATTCAAGTCTACTCGGTTCGCGGCGATGCCAATGCCGATGCACGTGGCACCCTGCAAAAAATCAAGGATATGGGCTACGAGGGCGTTGAGTTTGCCGGCTTCTGCAATCAGACCCCTGCTGACCTTAAGAAGATTTGCGAAGAAATCGGCCTTGTTGCCATCTCCGGCCACATCAGTATTGAAGCGATTCTTGATGTAGAAAAGACCGTTGCCGATTACAGCGAGCTCGGCGTTAAGTATCTGGCACTTGCCTGGCTGGCTGAAAATCGCCGCCCCGGTGCTGAGCTTTGGAGTGAAACTCGCGAGGCACTTATAACCTTTGCGAAGGCCGCTAAAGAGGCAGGCATTACCTTCCTTTACCATAATCACGATTTTGAGTTTGAAAAGATTGACGGAAAATATAAGCTTGATATTATGTATGAAGAAATTCCTGCCGAGTTTCTTCAAACCGAGCTTGACACCTGCTGGGTAAACGTAGGCGGTGAAAACCCTGCCGATTACATTCGCAAATACAGCGGTCGTGCTCCTCTTGTTCATCTTAAGGATTTTGTGGGCAGCAAGAGCGAAAATATGTATGAGCTTATAGGTGACGACGAGGCAAAGGCAGAGGTACAAAACACCTTCGGCCTGCGCTATGTTGGTCAAGGCAAACAAGATTTTCCCGCAATAATCAAGGCAGCTGAAGAAAGCGGTACCCTGTGGCTTATCGTTGAGCAGGATTCTCCCTCTCCCGATATGACTCCTATGGAGTGCGCACAAAAGAGCCGCGAGTATCTTAAGTCTATCGGTTATTAATACCTTTTAAAGGAGGATTATATTATGGCAGACAATATTTTGGATCGTTTTGACGCTATCATCGAGGATGATAAAAAGGCGTCAGACGGCAAAAAGGTTCGCATCGGTCTTATCGGTACAGGTTGGATTTGCGAGGCTCACATCAAAGGCTATCAGAAGTTTGACGATGTAGAAATTGTTGCTTGTGCAGACCTTGTTCCCGGTAAGGCAGAGGCATTCTGCAAGAAGTTCGGCATTGAGGGCGCCAAGTGCTACCTCAGCCACAAAGAGATGCTTGACGACGAGTCATTGCAGCTTGACGGTGTTTCTATCTGCACCTACAACTGCACCCATGCAGAGTGCGCTATCTATGCTCTTAACAAGGGCGTTAACGTAATGCTTGAAAAGCCCATGTGTGTTACTCTTGAAGAGGGTATCGAAATCATGAAGGCCGAAAAGGCAAGCGGAAAGATTATTACCATCGGCTTCCAGCCCCGTCTTGACCCCAATATGCAGATGATTAAGAAGATTGTTGAGTCGGGCGTTTTGGGCAAGGTTTACTACATTCAGACCGGTGGCGGCCGCCGTCGCGGCATCCCCACTCCTTACGGCACCACCTTTATTGAGAAGGAAACCGGCGGTATTGGTGCTCTCGGTGACATCGGTTGCTATTCTCTTGATATGGTGCTTAATGCCATCGGCTACCCCAAGCCCCTTACCGTTACCGGCTACAAGTCAGATTTCTTCGGCAAGCGCCCCGATTATTATCCCGGCCATCCCGAATATGCTGAAAAGTTCGGCGTTGATGATTTTGCCGCCGCCTTTATCCGTCTTGAGAACGATATTATAATTGACTTCCGTATTGCCTGGGCAATGAACATCAACACTCCCGGTGATACCATCATTCTGGGTACCGAGGGCGGCTTGCGCATTCCCTCAACCGATTGCTGGAACGGCTCTGTCGGTGGTCCCATGACCCTTTACCGTGAGCTTTGCGGTGTTCAGACCGATACCGAAATTCCGATTATCGGCTTCAATGGCGACCGCTTTGAGCTTAAGCTTCGTTCTTTCGTTGATGCTATTAAAGAGGGCGGCGCTGCTCCTGTTCCCACTTCACAGATTATTATCAATCAGGCCATTCTTGACGGTATCTGCAAATCTGCAGAGTGCGGTCACGAGCTTGAAATCACTATTCCCGAAGTTTAATGTCAGTAAAAGGGCTTGGATTTTTCCAAGTCCTTTTTATTAATGTAAAAAAGCGAGATTAGAGGTGGCTCTAATCTCGCTTTAATTATTTAATCTTAATTTCGGCACCTTTAAGAAGATCACGTCTGTAATTGCTCCGTCCCAGATAATAGAAGGGAATGTAGAGCAACAGATAAACCAGGAAGGAAAGCGTTGTGCCCAAGAATATGCCGAAGGGGGTTGTGCCGTCATACTGATGTAAAAAGGACTCGCTTATAACCTCACTCACGCGGTCGGAGTGGGTGTAGCACATATTGTAAACGTATACAAAAATAAAATTAACTCGCAGCACAATAAGATAGGGGATTATCAGCATCATGCCCGAAGCGGAGGCAAATCGCTTAAGACAGGTCCAGATAGAAAAGTTGTCATCATAAGCGTCAACGTATCCGCTGTTTTCTACATGGGTGAAGCCAAACAAGAGCAAAAAGGACAAAATGCTCAGACCCATAGAAATATATTCGGATATTTCTTCGCGGTATCTTGTGTAGTCAAGTCCTGCGCTTAAAAGAAATCTTGCAATGTGAAAAACCGCGGTGGAAACAATGCCGTAAAGGAGCATGGCGGCGTACGCGCGTATTACCTCTTTTCTGAACTTGCGGCGCTTGGTTTTAACAAACAGCTCCTCGTCAAAAACCTCTCGCTTTTCATCTTCAATATACATAAGACACCTCTTATTGTGTGGATTTTATTTTTTCTTGCTGAGGAGTTGGCTCCTCGGTCGGTTGGGCTTTGGGCGGAATTATAGACCGTGATATAACCACGCCGTCATAGGTTTTTTTGAATCTCAATCTGCCCGAAAGCAGCTTGCCGCATTTCTTGCATTCAAAGTCGGCAACAAAGTAGCGGTTTTTATACTTCCACTTGGTTTTGCGACGCATAAAATCGTCACAGTCGGGGCATTGACAGCGCAGTTGAGCTTTGTCAATATCGGGGTTGTTGATATCACTTATAATGTAGGGCTTAAAAAAGAGCCGCTTGTAATATTCTTCGTTGGTGGCGTCTGTAATGTAGCCCTTCAGCCCTTGATCACCCCACGTGCGACGAAGCAGCTCAGCACTGCATAAGCTGTCTCCCAAAGCGCGATGAGCGGCAAATTCTTCAAAATCTACCTGCATCATTTCGGCGGCGGTGCCCAGAGAAATCTGGTTGCCTGTTACGCCCAGCTTGTTTTGCACAAATTTTTGAATATCGGCATAGCCGTAGAGAAAGGGAATTCTCTCTTGCCCCATCAAGGTTTTAAGGTTATCCACCAGCACGTGAATATCGGTGTTGCTCCAGGTAAGGGTGACGGTGTCATCTCCTGCCCAGGCGGTATAATCCTTAATGGCTTTTTCGATGGATATGCCGCTGCGCATATCCTCGTTGGTAATGTTGGTGAGCCCCTTCACCCGAGAACGAAGGCGTTTAGTCAGCTTTGAGCGCACAAAGCATTGGAAGCGGCTGACTTCCTTTAACTGCTCATCCAGCTTAACGGCACCAAACTCAATTATTTCGTTCAAAAAGCGCTGCAGCCAAGGACAGTAGGCGCTGTTCCATTCAAGGTCAAGAATGATGTAATGCAAATCGGCCACCTCCTTACTTTTTATATATAATGCAATGTTACTGCTTGTTGTGGCTTGCTTGCTTCATTCGAAGCTCTTTTGAAAGAATCATCTTGCGCAAACGGATGGAAAGGGGAGTTACCTCCACCAGTTCATCGTCTTTTATAAATTCCAAGGATTGCTCCAGGGACAGAGTGCTGGGGGGAGTGAGCTTAAGGGCATCATCACTGCCTGAGGCACGGGTATTGGTGATGTGCTTTTTCTTGCAAACGTTGCAGGTGATATCTTCGCCCTTGGGGTTTTCACCTACAATCATACCCTCATAAACTTCAACGCCTGCGCCTATAAAGAGGCGGCCGCGCTCTTGAGTGTTAAAAAGTCCGTAGGTGGTGGTTTCACCCGTCTCGTGGGCTACTATGGAGCCGGCGGAGCGCTCGGGGATGTCACCTTTATATTCTTCATAGCCGTCAAAAACGTGGTTCATAATGCCGTTGCCGTTGGTGTCGGTCATAAACTGTGAGCGATATCCCATCAGCGAACGGGCAGGAATTCTGAACTCAATGTGGGTGGAGCCGCCGTCGCGGGTGCCCATATTGAGCATCTCGGCTTTGCGTGAGCCCAGCTTTTCAATAACGGGGCCGACATAATCCTCGGGCACCTCGACCATCAAAAGCTCCATGGGCTCAAGCAGACGTCCTTGCTCGTCGTGGGTGTAGATGACTTTGGGACGGGAAACCTGAAACTCATAGCCCTGACGGCGCATGGTCTCTATTAATATAGAAAGATGAAGCTCACCGCGTCCGGAAACCTTAAAGGTATCGGCAGAGTCGGTCTCTTCTACTCGCATACTGATGTTGGTCTCGACTTCTTTGAAAAGACGCTCGCGCAGGTTGCGTGAGGTAACAAATTTGCCCTCGCGCCCTGCAAAGGGAGAGTTGTTGACCATAAAATTCATAGAAACGGTGGGCTCGTCTATTTTTACAAAAGGCAGGGGCTCAACGCAATCGGGGGCGCACACCGTTTCGCCGATGTTTATATCGGAAAGACCTGCAACGGCCACAAGGTCACCCACGCTTGCGCTGTCGCACTCGGCTCTTTTGAGTCCCTCAAACTGATAGAGGCGGGTGATTTTGACCCTCTCTTGACGACCGTCGCGATGGCAGAGAATAGCACTGTCGCCTGTCTTGACGCTGCCTCGCTCCACTCTGCCAACACCGATGCGACCGATGTACTCATCGTAATCGATGTTTGAAAAGAGCAGCTGCAGGGGAGCTTCTGCATCCCCTTCGGGAGCAGGAGCGTGCTCAAGTATGGCATCAAGCAACGGGCGCATATCTCCTTCTCGCACGTTGGGGTCGAGAGAAGCGTAACCCTCTCGCGCAGAGGCATAAACGACCGGAAACTCAATCTGGTCGTCATCGGCTCCCAAATCGATAAATAGGTCGAGCACCTCGTCAATAACCTCGGCGGGGCGAGCCATGGGTCGGTCAATCTTGTTTACTACAACAATGGGCTTTTTACCCAATGCCAGTGCCTTCTTAAGAACGAATCGGGTTTGTGGCATACATCCCTCAAAGGCGTCTACAAGCAGCAATACCGCATCAACCATAGTGAGTATGCGTTCAACCTCTCCGCCAAAGTCGGCGTGGCCGGGGGTGTCAACGATATTGATTTTAATATCCTTGTACACCAAGCTGGTGTTTTTAGATAAAATAGTAATGCCGCGCTCACGTTCCAAATCGTTAGAGTCCATTACTCGGTCAGCTACCTGCTCGTTGGTGCGAAAGGTGCCTGCCTGACGCAGCAGCTTGTCAACGATGGTGGTCTTGCCGTGGTCAACGTGGGCGATAATGGCAATGTTTCTTAAACCTTCTTGCTTCATAAATCATCTTCCCTTAGAAATTTAACTTTATAAGTATAACACACAACATTTCATATTACAACTGAAATTATAAAAAGTTTCTACATATATAATATATAAGGATTTCAAGGGGAAAATTATGGTAAGTGAATCAAAATCAACAACATATAGTGCTTTGTTAAGTCAAAATAACTATTTATCGGTAGTTGGCAATTTGCACAAAAAAACCTCTATTTTTTAACGCTTTTTGCCGAATGAAAAAAGTTTAAAAAAAATGAAAAAAAGTGTTGACAAACGGGAACGGGTGTGGTAGTATAATCAGGCGCCTGCAAAAAGGGCGCGAAAAAAGGACCTTGAAAATTAAACAACGAAAAGAAACGGACCCAAAATTTTTTTGAGTAACTGACGATGATAAAACATTGTCGGACAACATTTTTTTTGCTAACAGCAGTTAGCGTAAATTTTGAGCTATTAAGCTACTAAATACGATTTGATGCGAAAGCTTCAGATATAATTATTTAGAGAGTTTGATCCTGGCTCAGGACGAACGCTGGCGGCGTGCCTAACACATGCAAGTCGAACGGAGTTTGTTTTTTAGATCCCTTCGGGGTGACGAAATTCAAACTTAGTGGCGGACGGGTGAGTAACGCGTGAGCAACCTGCCCTTCAGTGGGGGACAACAGTTGGAAACGACTGCTAATACCGCAT
>JAZRNV010000006.1:0-15338 GCA_045648425.1 Acutalibacteraceae bacterium
GAAACAGAAAAGGGGTATTTTGTGCCCTGCCATTTGTGGCTGCCCGATGGGATTGAAAAGCCCCCCGTTATCATTTGTCTGCAGGGGCATTCTCCCGGAATGCACATTTCTATGGGGCGGCTTAAATCATCCAAAGAGGCCCACCTGATAGAGAACGGTGACAGGGATTTTTGCGTGCGCGCCGTAAAAGAGGGCTTTGCCGCAGTTGCCCTTGAGCAGCGCAATTTCGGTGAACTTAAGGGTGAAGGCGGTTGCCTTGATTCGGCATTGACCGCTCTGCTTTACGGGCGCACAACCATCGGCGAGAGGGTTCACGATATTTCGGTTTGCATAGACACCTTGCAAAGCAGCTTTGCCCATCTGGTTGACACCGAAAAAATTTGCTGTATGGGCAATTCGGGGGGTGGCACCGCAACCGTCTATGCCGCCGCGCTGGAGGATAGAATTAAGCTTGCGGTCTCTTCTTGCGCTATGTGCACCTATAAGGATTCTATCGTTGATTTGTCTCATTGCGCCTGCAACTACGTACCACACGTGGCTGAATATTTTGAGATGAGCGATCTGATGGCAATGGCGGCCCCCAACGCTTTTATACAAGTAAGTGGACAGGATGACAACATATTCCCGATAAAGGGTGCAAAAACCGTTTTTGAAAAGGGCAGCAGGGCATATGAGCTGTTGGGTATAAAAGAGCGGTGCGCTTTGGTAATCGGCAATGGCGGACACAGGTTTTATGCCGACGATGCCTGGCCGCTTGTTCATAAGATGTTAAAAAAGACAGAGGGTTAAACCCTCTGTCTTTATTTTTTTGCAGCAATCTTCCATACACCGCGGCTGACGCTGTTAGTCCATACCTCGTTGTGTTTGCGGTTAAAAACAATGCTCAGCGGTTTTTTTCCTCCGTCCGGGCCAACACTGCCGTCATTTGGTTCTCGGCAAAGGTTTACCCAGGATTGGCCACCGTCGGTGGTGCGAACAACGCCAATGGGTTTACACTCAAGACCTTCCGACCTAACCGCAGCATAAACGGTGCCGTTTCGCGGGTCAATATCAAAGCCGTTGCACTGGTATGATATGCCCCTAAGGTGAACATCCATAACCATATCCATTTTTTTGGTGCTTTCATTATAGGTGAATATGTTGGATTTGGCAAGCACAAGCACTCGCTTGTTAAACTCGTCGTATTTTATATCGGTCAAATCTTCAATCATTCGCAGTTTAATCCAGGTCTTGCCTCCGTCGGTGGATTTAACCAGCTGAAATTGGCCGTCACGCCCATATAAAACACCATCATTTGTGCAGGTATAAACGCCCGAACAGCCCGTCATCTGAGTCCAGGTTGCTCCTTTATCCTCACTGCGCCACTCGCCAAGGAAAACAACATTTTCGTTGCCTATAAGACCGCAACCGACATTATAGCCATTTATCACCTTACCGGTTTCAATCCCCTTGGTTCCACCTTCGGTCAAAATGACAATGCGATAAACCTGCTTTTTTACATCGGTAGCAAGCACGGCGCAGGTGTCTTTGCTGATGGGATAACCGCCGCGTGTCCAACCGCCCCATCGGGTGTCAGAGCTGGCAACATATGTCCAGGTTTTGCCGCCGTCAACGGAAAAAGCACCGTTGTAGTCATGGTTTGAGCAAAATATAAGGTCATTGTTATTAACATTCATGTGAATGCCCATGGTAGTAGAGCCATTGTATCCGCTGCCCGACCACGTGAAGGTTTTGCCTCCATCGGTGGAGCGCAGTGCCATATCGCCACCGGTAGAAATGCATACCTTCTCATCGGTGGGATGCCACGCAAAAACAGTCTGTCGGGTATTATAAGGAATAAAAGACATTGACGAGTCGGTGATGCTTTCTTTCCAGGTTTTGCCACCGTCATGAGAATAGTAGTTTTTGCTTTCATAGGTGCCGTTGTCAGAGAGGTGGTCGTCCTGCAATATCATATAGTTGGGATTGGCAGGGCTGACATTTACACGGGCGGGATATCTGGTGGGATAGCCCGATTTATTAACGGCAACAAAAGAATCACCACTGTCGGTAGACAGGTAAAAGCCGTTTTTGGCAGAAATATAAATGTTGTCGGGCCTGCTGTTTACAACACACATTCCGTAGCAAGGGGCATCAAGCATCTTTGAGAAGGTCTTGCCGCCATCCTTTGAACGAATGGCCCCCTTTTCGGTGGCAATGTATACCCATCCTTTTTCGGGGTGAACGTAAATGATGCCGTTGCCGATAGCTTTGTCGCTGTTTATCTCTTTCCAGGTTTCGCCCCCGTCGGTAGACTTAAACAAAGCAGGGGGCAATATATGGTCGTCGCGGGTCTTTTTATGTTCACGAACGTAGTATACCGTGGTGCAATAGCCCAGTTTTTTATCGTAGCTTGATTTGTCGTAAGCGATCTGATGACGAAAGTCGCGGTGGCCTTGATTGCTTTGGGGATTTACGTGCCGCCAGGTTTCACCGCTGTCGGTTGACAGATAAAGCCCGTGAGAATCGGTTGCTCCCGAGTCGACACCCACGCAAAGAACGCGTTTCAGATTTGTGGGGTCAACCTCTGCACAGGATGCAGCACTTGCGGTAATGCCGATGGTGCAGGGCTCCCAGGTGATACCGCCATCTCTTGAACGGAACATACCTCCCACGTCTATACCGAGAAAGGCCAAAGAACCGTCGATTGCATCAAAAGAAATATAGGTGGGCCATTGACCTCCTTCGCCTCCGGTAAGGCCGGCATCCAGTTGCTTTTGGCTGGTATAGGGGACTGCTACCCATTGAGCTTCGGTGGTGGGGTGAGGAATATTGTTTGAAGGGGTGGCCATAGAGGATGAGCCGCTCGGTTCCCTTTGTGTTGATGTGCTTTTTTCGCCGCAGGCGGTGCAACAAAGAACAACGCAAACGCATACTAAAAAACAAAGAATTCTTTTAGTCATAACTGAAAACTCCTAGTTACAAGAAAGGACATCACCTAAAGGTGTGTTTTTCTGTTATATTTTAACCCATTTGATGAAGTAAAGCAATACTTTTATAATATCACTAAAAACGCCGACGGTTTGTGTAAAAAAGTGAACTCATCTATTGATTTATTTGAGATGAATGTTACAATAAAAATAAATATAAATTCTGAAAGGGAAAGTTATATGAGCTACATAACAGTAACACCACAAATGATGGGTGATAATGCTACGCCCATACTTGAAAAAATAATTGCTGACGCCCCCGACGGTGCAACCGTGGTTTTTGAAGAGGGTACATATCCTTTGCTAAAAACTGTTATGATAAGGGACAAGCGCAATCTTACTCTTGAAGGCACAGGAGCCATCCTTTCACCCTATTTCAGCTTGCTGACGGGTGCCGATGACGGAGCGGGAGTGTTTGAGCTGTTTGGCTGCAAAAATTTTACCCTTCGCGGCTTCAAGGTGGCCTCTGATGTGCCCGTCAACACAGGCGGCACAGTTATCAACGCCACCGAAGAGTACGTAGATGTAGAACTTAACATCGAGACCCCCTTCAATGGGGACGAGCTGGTTATCGATGCAATGATATTTGATGACGATTGGTATCCTAAGGGCTGGCATTGGGCACAAGCTCCCTACGATGAAAGCAAGCGTGTCAAGATTGCAGGCGAGATTCCCTGCGCCGCCCCAAAAAAGACCGACTGCCCTCACGAAATGCTTGACGGCAAGCGGGTGAGAATCTATTCTCAGCTGCTCAAATGCTACGATTGGTCAAAGAGCGTTTCCACGCTGAAGCCGGGCACAAAGTGCAACCTTTCTCACTCATATTACGGACTGTCTGCCTTCGTTTTCAGGCAGTGCGACGGGGTGCTTATAGAGAATGTTACTTTGGCAAACTTTGGCGGTTTTGGCTTTACAATTCTGCCCCACAGCCGCGACTTTACCTTCCGCGGCGTACGATTTGCAACTGACAATCGCGACCGTCAGCCCTATGCCCTAAACAGCGACGGTATACACACTGTGGGGCTTGCAGGCAAGCTGATTATAGAAGACTGTCAACTTGATTGCATAGGTGACGACAAGCTTAATGTGCACACTCAAGCAATGACGGTTACCAAGGTTACCGACGAGAGTATGACCTTGATTTTTGACAAAAAGAACGGCGAGATTTCTCCCTACTGGTCAGAGGCAGGGGATGTGCTGCGCGTCTATAACCCCGACACCCTTGAGTTAAAGGGCAAGGTGACTATCACGTCGGCAGATCGAGGCAACATTACCTTTGACCGCCACGATGTAGATATAAAAGAGGGCGATTTCGTTTCTAACGATAAATATTACCCTGACGTGATTATCCGCAATTGCACCTTTTGGCGAAATCGTGGCCGTCACATTGTTCTGCAGGGCACCGATAATCTGATTATTGAAAACTGCACCTTTAACAACGGCGGCCCCTGGGCAGTGTATCTGTCAAGCGCCTTTGAATATTGGCTCGAGGTGGGACCACTCTCCAACGCAACTATACGAAACAATGTTTTTCGCGACGTTCGTGAAAGAGAGGATGACGGTCGCAGCACCATATTTGTGCGCATTAACGGCAAAAAACACCAAGATATACCCCCCGTTCACAAAAACATCTGCATAGAAAACAATAGGTTCGAAAACATTTACGGCACACCCATTGTGGTGCATTTGACCGACGGTGTTACCGTGCAAGACAATCAGTTTGTTGATTGCCATACCGATGGAGAGAGCGTCATCGTTGAGCGCTGTGCCAACGTGGTTTGCCGAAACAATAAATAAACGTAACGCCTACACCTTCCTGCACCCCAAAAATTCAAAAAGAGTAAGCTCAGCGAAGCTTGCTCTTTTTTAAATTGTCTCGATTTCGAAGTTGCAAAATAATGCTAAACATTTTACGCTTGGTGTGTTATAATGGTTAAGAGAATTACTGTATGGATATACAAAATTCGTTGACAAGTTATGATAGAAAAATTAGGATGTTCCAAGAAACAAAGCGATTTTGAGCAGAGGGTGGACTTATGAACATAAACTCTTTAGATCGCTTCCTGGATGCTCAGGAGCGCAAATACGATATTGCATTAAAAGAAATTCGAGCCGGAAAGAAACGAACCCATTGGATGTGGTACATCTTCCCACAACTTCGTGGACTTGGAAGAAGTCAAATGGCGTATACTTATGGTATTGATGGAATTGAAGAAGCGAGAAACTATTTAGCCCATCCAATATTGTCTGCCAGATTAATTGAAATCACGACGGCATTACTTGAGCACAAAGATAAACCGGCTTACATAATCCTCGGGGATATAGACGATATGAAGTTAAAGTCTTGTATGACCTTGTTTTCGCTCATAAGTGCAAACAACTCTGTGTTTCACAAAGCATTGAATTGCTTTTTTGATGGAGAACAAGACATAAATACATTAGATTTAATAAAATAAGGAGTGATATAGAATGAAAATTGCTGTATTATTTGGGTCCTTTAATCCTATGACTAACGCTCATATATCAGCTTTGAAGAAAGCGGTTGAGTTTTTGAAGGCGGACAAGGGTCTGTTCGTTGCCACAAATGGAAAGTATCTTAAAAGAAAATCTGTTAAAATCAACGATGCCTTTTATCTGACCGAGGAAGAACGCAAAGACATCATCGTGAATGTTTGCAATTCTGAGCAAGGTCTTGAGTTTTGGGGCTTTGAAATGGGTGGAGCTAATCCCAAGCGCTATAAGACGCTCGCTAAAATTCAGAAGCAATATCCTGAAGCAGAAATCTACGAGGTTCAAGGTGCAGATAAGGTTCGCTCTATTCCCAAAATGGGAGACTGTGAAGAATATGTAAGTCATATAAAGTTTGCAGTTTTTGAACGTGATGAAATTGACCTTGAGAAAATGATTGAAAACGATCCGTTACTTTCTCAGCACAAAGAACAGTTTACTCTGCTGCCTGCATTAGAAAACGGAACTGAAATCAGTTCTACCGAGGTGCGTCGTCGTTTTTATGGGGACGAGGATTTTTCGTCTCTTGTGCCTCAAGTAGTTGTTGATACAATGAGCAAGTATAACCCTTCTGATTTCAGTATTACTTTTGAGGAACGAATGAAGGTTACAATGGCCGGCGGCAGGTTTGGTCGTCAGAACGCTCGCAAAGAAATTTACAAACTCAACACCCAACTGTTTCACGATTGGCAGAAGGGAACAGGCGACATCGATTTCGGTGACCACAAGGCCTTCCTTGATGGTGCCAAGCTCTATAAGATGCCCTTTGATGTCAGCAATATGGGTAATTCATACGATTCAACCGCAACCGGTTGCATCAATGCTGATTGCATAGACATTGCTGAGCATCTGATTAAAAACGGCTATAATCCTGCAATTCTTAACCTGGCTTCTGCTAAGCGCCCTTGCGGTGGATGGGACGCCGGCATGGGTGCTCAGGAAGAGTCTCTTTGCTTTTCTTCTACCCTGAGTCAGTCATTGTATCAGTATGGCGACCCCAAGTATAAGAATGTTCGTGACAGCGGTGTTCCCGTGAAAGAAATTGGCTATCCACACGATATGAACTACGGCGGAATTTACTCTTCAAATGTTACATTCTTTAGAAACAACATCTCCAAGTTCTATACCCTCAGAGATGAAACCTTCAAGTGTGATGTTATCACCGTTGCAGCACTTTCCTTTAATGGCAGATCCCACTATGCAGGCATTGATGAACTTTCTTACCAAGCTAATGATGGCGGCTTCACGCCTGAGGGCAAGGAAATTATGCTCAATAAGATTCGTACCATCTTCCGTATGGGAGTTGAGCACGGCAAAGACGCTCTTGTGCTTGGTGCATTTGGATGTGGAGCGTATGCACTCCTGCCTTCCGCAGTCGCCCCTTTGTTCCGCATAGTGATGGAAGAAGCTGAGTTTAAGAATAAGTTTAAACTGTTGGTGTTTGCCATCCTTGAAAGACCGCGTAGACCACAGGGATTTGATGGTCATTTCGCACCTTTCTATCATGAATTTGGGACTTATAGTATCGACTAATCTTTTAAAACCTTTGTAAGAAAAAACGTACTTTTCGCATTTTCGAAAAGTACGTTTTTTTCTTCTTATTTAGCAAATAACAATGCAGAAGCAGCATCACCGCGTGCAATAATCTTGCCGGAAAAGTCTGTTGTTACATCTCTGTCAGGATAATAATAACCGACTATTTTTCCGGAAAATTCTTTTACTGTTTTCTTTCCGGTTTCATCCACATAAATATAACCGATTATTTTACCGCTGAATTCTCTGATAACCAGTTTGGTTTCTTTGCCGGATTCGTTAACCTTATCCTCCAGATACTTATCATCTTCACTGTTATCCGGAACAGCAATAACGCCAATAGTAGGATCCAGGAAAAATGTTTCGCTGTTAAGATAATACACACCAATATTGAAATCGGGAACATTTGAATCGGTTATATGGAGTGTTGCTCCCCAGGTTGTATGATCAAACAAAACATATCCGTTTAGCGCAAATCGGTTGCCAATCTCAGTAAAGAACATAAATCTTTCGTTATTTCTCACCGTATCAAAACTCAAATCGGTAAACTCAATGTCTTTTACGAACGAGTCGGTTTTGGTGATAAAGCGTTTCTCAAGATTAACGGTAATTTTCCCGTCCGGTGTAACGAACTTCTGATTCACATAAGATTTGTTACTAACAGTGGAGTTGTTTTTGAAAACAAGCTCCTTAGAATGTCTTGAGACGGAGTTAAACGCCACCTCTTTAATGATTATGGAATTGGTTGAGTCGACATACAAATAATGGGGTGATTCCGCGTCTTTGCTTTTCCAAACATGATAGGTTGTATCATTCACAGGGAAAACATAATCATATAGATAGCTATAGTCTAAATCTGCATATTTAAGATTAGACGTTTCATATATAATATTCAAATAGTCATTGATAACAGAGTCTCCGGAAGACTTGTTGGTCGAAATAATATTATTTTTGTTCAGATCGTCTCGACCAAAGTTTTCCATATATCCCCAGGTTGATGGCTGGGTGTGGTTAGTATTCTCTTCGGGAATATGAAGAGACAATGGACCTGCACCCACTCTGCCGCCTATACCTCTGGGCAAATACTGCACCGTTCCGTTGAGATTAAGCAAAAGCGAATCAAGCAAATAAAACTTGTCACCTGCGTAACCGTAACAGCCGCTTTGTATGTTGCCGTCATAAAGCTGGGTATCTCCATCAAGCGACTCGTCCATATATTCGGCAAGCAAATAATCGTCCAGGGTTTTAGGTATATCATTGATTGTAGTGCTCAGGTTTTCTATCAAAACCAATTTACCGGTATTTATGTCTTCGTGAACATACATATCAAAAACAACAATACCTTCTTTGGAGATTGATTTGATGTCGATATATTCTTTGTTGACGTGTCCTCTCCACTTTCCTAAAAAAGAGAGCATAGGATCTACATACTGTCCGTCACGCCAAAACACAAGCGGCATACCCATAGATGGTGATTCTATATAGACGCGATAGGGTGCGTTTTGTTCCACGCAAATCCCATATTCTTTATAGTCGCCCTTATCAAACTTCCAACTATAAAAATAAGAATCATAATGGGATGAATAGATTTTTCCTTTGTAAGAAAGTTCATTCAGCTTAAATGTCGCTAATCCGTTCTTTGAAACGAAAGAAAAGGCGTTCTTAATAATCTGTTTATTATGATCTGACTTCTCTTTTCCCTCGGTCAAATAGCTTGACGCCTTTGTGATTTCAACACGAGAAAGGATATCGCCGACAAAAACAACAGCACAGTCAACCTCAGAGATTCGACCGGTAATATAATAAACGTTGACTTCCTTTCCGTTTTCGTCATGCTCGATGGCCATTATGGTGCCCGCTTCTTGGTGATTGAGTCCGTCAACGCCCAGCTTCTCTGAAATTTCTTGCGCCGACATACCAATAGTTATTCTATCGGTCAGAGTCGTGCCTTTGTCGCTAAAAACCACCTTTTCGATCTGCGCAAAGGCAAGGTGTTCCATAATGTTGTAATCATCAATATTAACATTTCCGATATATTTCTCGTACTCTGCACCGATATACACCTCAAAAGAACAACCTGCTTTCTTGAAATCCAATTCAGCATAACTACCCTCGCAAATGAATTCATAATCATTTCCGTATAGGGCAATGGCATCCTTCAAAGGGTGCATCAAAAGGTCGGCTTGTTTTTCAAAGGTTGCTGTTTTTCTGGCAGGTAAGCTTGATATGTACTTTTCAATGTCCAAAATGCCGTCAATAACAGCTGAGCGAGGTGCTTTACTGCAAGAGGTGAGCAAAATGAGCACAACTGCTATCAAAACAAGCACTATTTTCTTAAACATTCGGTTTTCCTCCCACAGCAAAACATACTACCTTTTAACAATTGCAACAAACTGATGCTACACATTAGTCATCTAAATCCACAGGCGACAACCGTTTTCTTGTTTCGTCATCAAGCATTGAATAAGCTGATGCCGAGTCCTCATCATCTTCATCGTATTCGTCATCAATATCATCAAATTCATCATCTTCATCGTATTCGTCATCATCATACCATTCTTCTGCATCAATATCCTCAAATTCATCCTCTTCAGCAGGGGATTCCTCTGTCAAAACATAGGGGCGGAGCATTGCTTGTATGCGGTCCAATTGTTTGTTGCTTTTCAGCTTTTCCAAAATCTCTAAAAGAGCGCAACAATCGCTTTCAAATGAATCGTCTTGAACTGATTCATCGCCGACGGTTGTTTCAACATAATCCTCAACCGAAGAAAGCGGAATCTTTTCTTTTGTTGCATACTCTGCGGCATAGCTGCCTTCCGATGCATAAATGGTAAGCTTTCTGCACTCATCAAAAGCCATAAGCTCAATATCTTCTACGCTGCTTGGAATAACCGCACCGGTCATTTTTTTACATTGGTAGAAAGCCAAGCTGCCAATATCCGTGACGCCGTCGGGTATTACAATACTCTCTAATGACTTGCAGCCACTGAAGGTGTGGGATTTAATTTCTGTAATGCTTTTTGATAATACAACCTGTTCCAAAGCTTCACAGTTTTCAAAAGCGTAGTCTCCGATGCTGATTACGGTGTTTGGAATGATTATTTTGTTCAGATTACCGCAACTCGAAAATGCAGATTTGCCAATGGATCTTAGCCCAACAGAAAAAACTACCGATTTCAAACCTTGGCACGCATCAAACGCATTATTACCGATGCTTGTTATACTGCTTGGAAGGACAATCTCGGATAATTTTCCGCAATTATAAAAGGCAAGGTCTCCGATTTTTGTAACACCTTCAGGAATGGTAACGCTCTTCAAACGCTGACAATTGAAAAAGGCGTTATCTCCAATTTCTGTTACATCATCAGGAATTATGGCGTTTCCGTCCTTTCCGAGGTATTTGATTAAAACGCCGTCGTCTATTTCAAACTCGTTGCTTTCTGCCATTCCGTGCTTTATGACAAATTCTCGTCCGCAATCAGCGCAGTCTATCACATCGCCATCTTCTCCGTCAATAACGAAAAGCTCCGCTCCACAGTGGGGACACGTTACGTCAATGCTGTTCTCTTCATCTTCGTCGTCGCTCCAATCAGGTTGTGAAGTTGCTTGACGTTTAAACAATATTTCTGAATAGGTTTCACGAACAAACTCCCAACCAAGGTTTCCCAATACGTCAAAAAGCTCGTTTAAATCATATGTTCCGTTGAAACGAAAACCTACATTATAAACTTTGTAATATGTCCCTCCGCTTTCGTGCTCTTTTGCAACTGATAGGTATTCAACACGCGCCATAGTTCTGTTCTCCTTTTTCTATATGCTCTTCTACAGGTCGGTCGTGCGTTTAGTTGAATTAAAAACGGTTCCCGAGTTTCCAAATTATTACCAAAGCAGCAACTAAATAAAGAGCTATCATGATAAGTGCCGTTTTGGGAGCACTCTTATGAATCTTAAATTTAGGAGTTTCGGGCTTTTGGAACGCTTCACGCATATAAGAACCAAAGGTTGAGAAAGAAATTAAAGCGATTACCGCCCAACCGCCAAACCACCACCAAAAGTTTGAATATAAAGATATCGGTTCTTTATGTAAGAATAAAACAACGCCAACAGCCAAACACGAAAGCAGATTTAAGCAATAGACAGGAATGTGAAGAAGTCTCAACCGTTTATTCTTTTTTAGTTCTTTTTCTTCTCTTTCTGCTTCTCTGTTAAGACCTTCAACATATTCAACCAGCTTTATGTGTTCAATTTCTTTTTTAGCACGCTCAATATAATCCGAAGCATCCTTATATTCAGAAATCTTCTGAAAACCCTGCAAAGCTTCTTCATAATTCTTGCTTTCGAATTGTGCAAGCGAATATCGATAGAGCTTTTCAATGCATTTTTCTTTTAAGTCGACGAAGAGAGGGTGTTCCTCGTCCAGGGGGATTTTCTCGACTTCTTCCAAAGCGGTCACATAATCACGGGAAAGATAAAGCTCTTGCGCATGATAAAATATCGAATCATAATATTTTCCTAAAATATCATCATGTACCGATTTACCCTTGTATTTGGCAAGCACCTTTGCATCTTCTAAAGCCAATTCATAACTGTGATATTCAATCATTCGTAAAGCGTGTTCATATAATTCGCTGCAACATTTTTCTATAAAAGCATTATATGTAGCATTGTCTTTTGCGTTTGGTATTTTATACATTTCATCCAATGCTTCTATATACTTGCTTTTATCGAAGTATTTCACTGCGCGTTTATAAATCGCTTCGTGATATTTTTGGGCAAAATCATCAGAAACAGACTCATCTTCACTTTGAGGGAGTTTTAAAAATTCTTTTAACGCTGTTTCATAATCACCTGCTTCAAGTGTTTGCAATGCATGCTGATAACTTGCTTCATTATGTTTTTCCTCAATTTCATCAACATATGCTGCATTATCACCTTGAGGGATTTTCTCAGCTTCTGCTTTGGCTGCCGTATAATCACCGGCTTCAAGCGTTTTTAGAGCATGTTGATGCATTGCATCGCGGCATTTGCTTATATATTCTTTAGAATCCAAAACATCCTCAATCTTCTTAAATGCCGCTATTGCCTTTTCGTATTGACCGCTGTTGTACAGAGAAACGGCTTTGGTATATTTTCGGTAATCCGCTTCTTGTTGGTCATATAACTGAAACAATGCTATAGCTTTGTTACAGTAGGCAATATATTCATCAGACTGTTTATAACCCTTAAAGCGGTCCTCAAATATCGACTTTATGAGTTCAAACCTATACGCACTATGTTCCGCCCGACATTTTTGCACAAAAGGATCTTGAAAGCTTTCGATAGACTCCTCTTGACTTACCAGATTTTTGAGGAATGCAGTCTCATTAAATTCTTTTACAGCGATCTGGTAGCTGCCCTCCTTGCATTTTTCGGCAAATATAACAGAATCCTTATAGTCCCCCAAAGACATAAAAATTGTACGAGCGTCTTTAAAATGGCTGTTGTTAAATAACTCAATGGCTTTTTTATATTCTTTTTCAATCTCTTCGAGTTTTTCTCTTTCTGCCGCTGCTTGGGCTTCTTTTCGCATTTCGGCCTTTACATTGGCTCTGTGTTCAACTAAGTCGCACCCGCAAACAGGACATTCATCCGGTGTGAAATTGCCTTTCCAACCGCACTCAGGACATTCATAAAGGTTTAAATCCATTTAAAGCACCTCACCACTGTTTGTTATAAAAGATTTTAACAATCTTCAAATTCACTTATTTGACGTCTAAGTTTTGCTGCTTGTCGTTCAATACTTACTATCGTTCTTGGGTCTGTCAAAGCATTTTTGATTTCTAATACCAGATTATACAAATCAATTATATTGTTTTTGGTTCTTGATGTGTCAAATTGAATGTTTTTGATGTTTTCGTTTATTTCAGCCAGACCGCCTAAAAGTGTATGAAAATTTTCAGCAGCCCTTTCGACAGGGGAGCTGATCTTGATATTTTTTCGCTCTGTTTGATAGAGCTTGTCGTTTTCGAAGGCATTTAACTCAATTTCATATTCTCCGGAACCGACGCGATCGAGGGTATAGTAGTTTTGCCCAATAGTCGGGCTCATATCGACCAATGTTACTTTTTTATCACCGACTGCTATTCTGATTTTTAAGTTAAAAGTTGCGTTTTTTTCGTCTTCGCTCCAAAAAATAAATATGCCCGATTCAATCAGTCTTGTATAAAGCTTCATGGCTTTTTGCTCCTTATAAGTTATTTAAAATGAATCTTCGGCGAACAGTCGCCAATATAGTGATCTGTGAATTTGTCAAAGCGTTTGGGCAAAGATATTTCCTTTAGATCAGTGCATCCCTTAAAAACATCATATCCTAATCTTTTGACGCTGTTTGGAATAAAAAAGGATGTTAGAGAAGTGCAGCCGACAAAGCATCCGGATGCAATCTCTATAGTGCCGTAGCGCATAGTTACGCTTGACAACTTACTGCCTCCGATAAAGGCTTCATCGTCTATAAACCTAACACCCTCAGGAATGATAATTTCTTCTAATTTTCTGCAATAACCAAAAGCGCGGCGTTCTATATGTTTTACGCTCTTAGGAATAACAATCTTGGTTAAATGAGTACATTCATAAAAGGCCATATCGCCTATAGTGATAACACCTTCGGGTATTATAACGCTTTTGATTTGGCGGCCGGCGAATGATAAAGCTCCAATAGTTGTGATGCCCTGAGGAACAACAACATCTTCATTCTCGCCAACGTACTTAATTAACACTTCATTTTCAACAACAAAGTCATTCATCGCCTTTACCTCTTTTTGAGTATCATAGTTAGTCTTTTTTTGTGCTGCAATAATAAAGAACCATTTCTTCCGCCAACAAACGAGCATTATCGCTTATTTCATTCTCCGGCATATTCCATTTTCTTGAAAGCACATAATGCATGGCAGCAGTGATAAACTTAATCGGTGAGCAACGGTTAAACGGCAGTCGTTCAAGGCATTCCGCTTCACGCCATGCATAGTGACGTTCTAACAGTTCGTTTTCTTCTTCGCTTAACTCATCGAATTCACCGCGACGGTATAAATCGTTTATAATTGCCTCAGATACTTCAAAAGGCCTAAACAAACGAACAAAGGTATTCCAAACCTTCAGTTCTTCATCGGTAAGAAGGTCTTTGCGTTTGTTTTCATCCAAAAGTTCATCATACATCAAAGCTAAACGGTCGAGGGTGACAATTAACGACTCACACTTTTTGGCTACAGACTCGGCACACTCCTTTGTCCAGTCCATATCGTATGTAAGATCATACGGTTGTTCACCGTTGGTCGGATAATAAGTAATTGCTAATTTTCCATTTTCCGTTTTATCAAAAAGCTCAAGTATGTGTTGTTGGGGAAGAGCATTCCTATCTTTATTCTCACTCATGTTGTTGCCTCCCGTAAGGTGTTATAAAATAAAAATGCGGACGGCGAATCAGTCGCACAAAAAACGCCAAATCCGATAGTAGCCAAACTATATCGATATGAAAACACTATGTAATCACACCGAAGGAATTTGTGTTTTTTGATTTTCAAATATCAATTATAATTTGGCAAGATATATTATACTACCATTTGACATAAATCGCAAGGGCAATTAAGAACTTTCATTGTTTATATCAACGCCGTGAAAGACGACTTTAAACCCTATACTATTTCACCTGTTGAGGACATTTTCAACGAGATTCGGTGCACCTTTACGGCAGACGGCAAAAGGGTAGAAAAACAAATCCATTTTGACAGGTAATAATCAACAAAAAATAACAAAACAAAATCAAAAAATTGCTAATTATAAAAATTACATCCTTGCTAAAAATATTAAAGCAAACGCAAAATCAAACAGCGAGGAGTGAAAAACACATGGCTAACAAAAATGTAGTGCCCGAAGCACGTGAGGCCCTCAACCGTTTTAAGATGGAGGCAGCTTCTGAGGTTGGTGTACCTTAACCATCTTTAAATTTAAATACATAGCAAACCCCCAGGTTTTATCAAGGTTTTTCATGAGGAGCGATAGCAATATCGCTCCTTATTTTTTGTAGGAAGCTTGTGTCAAGAGTTGGGACATTTGTGGGACTGAAAATGTTGTATAATCTGAAGCATAACAAGAAAAATGCTGAAATCGCACGATTTTTAATAAAAACAGTTGAGTCTTGTCTCCAAAAGTGCTATGATACAAGTATGTGGCTTATTTGAATAATTATATTGATAGAGGTGTATTATGGCTGCAAGTTATAAGAAACTGTTTAAATTGTTAATTGACCGCGAAATGAAGAAAAAAGAACTGGCCGAAAAAGCCGGTATCAGCATC
>JAZRNV010000007.1:0-1430 GCA_045648425.1 Acutalibacteraceae bacterium
AATAGGAACCGAGCCCGCTTTTGAGCCGCCCGCGCCCCACGCCTCCCTAAAGGCTGTTGCAAAATTCTTTTTTTGTTCGTCGGTCCACGGTGCGACGTCTTTCGGCCTTGTTATCTGAGCATTGAGTCGACCCGATGACCTCCATAATTGACGCCTAAAGCGGCCCGCCTCGACTTGCTCGCTCAAGGTCTGGCGGAGCGCCGAGATAGGTGGCAGATAGCCCGAGGGATTTCCCGGGCTGTATGTCTTGAACTGAATAACCTCGTTAAATGGTATATCAACCGCGGTCCCGCCCGTTTTTGAGCATACGCGTATACTATCGGGCTTATAAGGTGACCCGCTTGTCGTGCTAATGACCCAATCGGTCGGGATAATATGTAAATCCCACCCGCTCGGGCTCTTTGTGCTCGGCACGGGCCAAACATAAACGGACCCAAAAATATTATACTCGTCAACGAGGCCCCTCATAAATTCAAACTGTGTTTGATAATCGTTAGGCCTCCATAAGGTCAACGCCGCCGCGCTGTCTCGATCGCGTCGCCTTTCGTTCTCTCCGTCTCGGACATAGGTCTTGATCGGGAGCTGTGCGATACTGTTCGAGATAAAATCAACGACCGCCCTCAAATTGTCTTGAGTCTGATATAACTCTCGAGCTGTCAGATTGAGGACCTGGGTCGATGCGTCGCCGTTTATCGATATATTGATAACCGACGGCCTCGACGCGAGGCGCCACTTGTCGAAAATTGTCGGCATTTTTAACCTTTGCCTCCTCTTTTATCGTTTTAGATAAAGGTCAGATTATTACCCGCGGCGTATGCCGAGGCGAAAATCTTTTTTTCCTTTTTGTTAATCATCGTCGCCCCCGCGTATGCCATAGCGCAGGCCATTAAGGGGCTTATATCGTCGGGGCTCTTTACTCGGTCGGGGAGCATCACACCCCCGCCGAGGTTTCGGAGCTGACAAGTTCGGCCAGGCGTATCAAGCGCGGGTTGTGGGAGGTGATACACCTTGACCCCACCCCTTGCCTCGCCAGGCGCGCACGCCGCCACGGCATCATAAAACCGATTCCACCCCGCCGAAAGGTCGGGGCCGCCTTGAGCGAGTCGGATGACGCCGTCAATAGTACATATTTGCTCGGCGAGCCCGCTCACGGGTGCGCCGCGTTCTTGAAACGAGAGCCGAATCTCTCCGTATTTCGGAGCCCTGGCCTTAAACCATTCAAGAGCCCACTCGGTACCGATTCGGCGCTCAACGACCTCAATATGATAATTCCCGTCGTCGCGCAAGCCACAAACCGCGATTGTCGTCAATTTTCTATCTTGAGACATATCCACGCCCCAAAACAAAGGCGAATCCTCTCGGATTTCGCTTGCCTCGTCTTGACCTCCGACCCAAGCCCCGTCGGGAAACGGCTCGGGGAGTATTGTCTC
>JAZRNV010000008.1:0-7833 GCA_045648425.1 Acutalibacteraceae bacterium
CTTTTTGCTTATTCTTGCGCTAAAATCTCGGTTATCCTACCCGTGGCGATAATCTCGCCTTCGGTATCGATTACGTTAAATTCTGTACCGCAATTAAAATACTGCACATCGTAATGGTCAGGATAAAGCAGGGCCATTTTGCTGCCTGATTTGTCTGCCTTGATATAAACGGCGGCACCGTCACGCTTGTATTCGGTAACAAGGTCATAATGGACGTTTATTTTTTCGGCATCCACGTCCTTTATGCGTATGGCATAAAAGCTTTCGATGTTCAAAGGCAACTTGCCCTCAAACTCGACGGCAAACTGAAATTTTGGCATTAATTGATTAAAGCGAAGACTGCTTTTATCCTCTGCTCGCCGTGCAAGAGGTGGCGTAACAAATAGTATAAGCAGCGTGTATGCCAGTGCCACAATGGGAAGGGCTACAAATGCGCTCACTATTACGTTATGAGCAGACAGTTTGCCTTCACTTAAAAGTGATGACAAAACCGCTGTTACAATAACGATGACTACGGCTATAAGAAAAATGGGAGCATTAAAGTCAAAGTCTACCTGGCCGTTGCAATGCCGGCAACGGGGACGAAAAGCGCGCTGCGAGACTTTGTAATCAAAACCGGGTAAAGACATAGATACTCTTTGAGATCTTTTAAAGCTTGCCTTACCACACCAGGGACAACGAAAATATTTCATAATTTTACTCCTTTGGTATTTCTGTAGAAACGCTTTCTATCCTACCTGTGGATATCACTTCACCCTCGACCCCCAAAACCTCAAATTCGGTGCCAATCTCAAAAACGTCAAGATTGTAAAATTCGGGATTAAGCAAGCCGATGCGATAACCGCCGTCAGCTTTTTCTTCAATATAAACCGAGATACCGTATTTTATGTACTCCTCAACCAAATCGAGTTTGTCTGATATTGTTTCAGCGCGAACGTTTTTAAGCCGCAATGCAAAAATATTCTCGATGTTAAGTTTTGGGGGAGTTTCAAACATCGCCGAAAACTGTAGCGGAATGGGGGTAAAAACGAGATATGAAATACCTGTTATATCCCGATACTGTATGCCTCTATAAAAAACCAGTGCGTTTGCATTTCTGATTGATAGATAGGTAGCAAACCCGAATGATGTACCAACGGCTAGACCCACTAACATCAAATTCTGAAATAACGCCCAAAACACAACAAAGGTTAAAAACGCAGCAAAGAACGCCGGCCCCGTAGCCTGCCTTGAAGCGGCGCGTCTATGTTTTTTAGACCGAGAGGGAATAAGAAGCCGCCATTTATCGCAATGTTCACACTTTGTTCCACTTGTATATTCAAAGGTATTATCATATATATCTGATTCACCATAGTAATAGTTAAAAGGTAAATAGCGATTTAACTGCTCATTTTTATATACGTTTGCCTTTCCGCACCAGGGACAACGAAAATATTTCATAATTTTACTCCTTTTTATAACAAGGGTGTGTACACATTCTACCACAAAAACCCAATGATTGCAACCTTGTTACTGCGGCTTATTGCCCCAAAAACCGCAAAAAAGCAATTGCATACGGCGGCGTTATGTGGTACAATGAAAAATAATATTATTTTTCACCGAAAGAAGCGAAAAAATATGGATTACAAATTTGCCGAACGAATTTCATCTCTGGCTCCGTCAGCCATCCGTGAAATACTCAAATATTCGTCAGAGCCGGGCTTCATCTCTCTTGCCGCAGGCAGTCCTGCTTCCGACGCATTCCCCATTGAGGATATATCGGCCATCTCTGCCAAAATTCTTGCCGAAAGACCTATGGAGGCGCTGCATTACTCCGTCAGCGAGGGCTACACCCCCTTGCGCAACCACGTTCGTGATTATATGCGCACCACCCAGGGCGTGGGCAACGATAACGATAATATTCTTATCACCTCGGGCGCCCAGCAGGTAATGGACCTTGCCACCAAGGCCATCTGCAACGAGGGCGACGCCATTATATGCGAAAGTCCCTCCTTCGTCGGCTCGGTCAACGCCTTCCGCTCTTACGGCCTTAATCTTGTGGGCGTGCCTATGGAATCTGACGGTATGAATATGGAAATTCTTGAGCAAAAGCTCAAATCCACCCCCAACGTAAAGCTCATTTACGTTATTCCCAACTTCCAAAACCCCACCGGCTTTTGTATGTCTTATGAAAAGCGTGTGCGCCTTTATGAGCTTGCAAAGCAATATTCCGTTATGATTATTGAAGATAATCCATATGGAGACATCCGCTTCACAGGCGAGCCCATTCCCTCCATAAAATCAATGGATGATGAGGGTCTGGTAATCTATGCCGGCTCTTTCTCAAAGGTGCTTGCCCCTGCAATGCGCGTGGGCTTTTGCATTGCTCCTGCCCCCGTTATTCAAAAAATGGTGGTGTGCAAGCAGGTTAGCGATGTTCACACCCAGATGTGGTCACAGCTGGTCACCTACGAATTTATGACCAAGTGCGATTATGCCGCCCATCTTGATAAAATCCGTGCCATCTATCGCGAAAAGGCACAAAAGGCACAAGCTTTCATTGCCAAATATATTGGTGACACCGTTAAGTGCAATCCTATTGAAGGCGGCTTGTTCTTGTGGCTGCAGTTGCCCGATCACATTCCCTCACAGCAGGTGTGCACCGCCGCCCTTAAATATAAGGTGGCAGTGGTGCCCGGCTCTGCATTCAGCATAGAGGGTGACGACAACATAAATTGCATTCGCATAAATTATTCCGCACCCAGTGACGAAAATCTTGAAAAGGGCATTCAGCTCTTGGCAAAAACCTTAGAGGAGTTTAAATGATGGAAAACACAGAAGCTAAAAAAAGAGTATTCAGCGCCATCCAGCCCAGCGGTATGCTCACCTTGGGCAATTATCTCGGCGCCCTTAAAAACTGGACTCTTATGCAGGATGAGTTCGACTGCCTTTATGCCGTGGCCGACCTGCACGCCATCACCGTAAGGCAGGAGCCGGCCAAGCTTCGCGAGCAAATCCGCTCCACCTTTGCCCTCCTTCTTGCTGTTGGTGTTGACCCCGAAAAGAGCCCCGTCTTTTTGCAGTCTCACGTGGCTGAGCATTCTCAGCTTGCCTGGCTGCTTAATTGCTATACCCAATACGGAGAGCTTCAGCGCATGACCCAGTTTAAGGATAAATCTCAAAAGCACGCCGACAATATCAATGCAGGTCTGTTTACCTATCCCACACTTATGGCGGCCGACATTTTGCTTTATCAGGCCGACCTGGTGCCCATCGGTCAGGATCAAAAGCAGCATCTTGAGCTTACCCGCAACATTGCTGAGCGCTTTAATATGGCATATTCACCCACCTTTACTATCCCCGAGCCCTACATCCCCAAGGTTGGCGCCCGTGTAATGAGCTTGCAGGATCCCACCAAAAAGATGTCTAAATCAGACGAAAATGTAAACGCTTGGATAGCTATTCTCGACAAGCCCGATGACATTATCCGCAAGGTCAAGCGGGCCGTTACCGACAGCGAGGCCTGCGTCCGCTACGGCGAGGGTAAGGATGGCGTAAATAACCTTATGAGCATTTACTCCGCTTGCACAGGTCTCACCTATGAGCAAATTGAGGCCGAGTTTGCAGGCAAGGGCTACGGTGATTTCAAAGCAGCCGTCGGCGAAGCCATTGTTGAAACCTTGCGTCCCGTGCAGGAGCGCTACAATCAGATAATTACCGACAAGGCCTACCTTGAAGAATTGTATGCCAAGGGTGCCGACAGCGCCCGTGCCATCGCTCGCAAAACCGTGGCAAAGGTAATGCGCAAGATAGGTTACGTATAATTATGAAAAAGAAGAATCTGCTTCATAATATATGGTTTGGCGTGCGCCTGGCGGCCTCAGTGGGCTTTGTGGCGTTTATGTGGCATTTGTTTCGCTTGCCCGGCGAGAAGGAGCATCAGCTTTATTTGGTGTTAAGCTTGGGAATCTTCCTGGCCGCCCTTGTTGCTGTCAATCTGGTTTGGTATTTTAAAAAGGATTAATAAATAATATAAATTGCACAAAAAATTACGGTTACTTTTGTTAAAGTAACCGTAATTTTTTTATATATTTACTAAAATGGGCTTTTCTTTGCACATTTCACATATAATTTATAAAATATCTTGAAATTATTTGTGCAATATGTTATAATAACAACTGATCAAAAGGCACAGACCCTTAATTAAGTTTAAGCGGCAACTAAAAGCCGGAAAGGATATGATTATTATGAAACAGTACACCCCCGAAAAAATCCGTAACATTGCCTTGCTTGGCCACGCCGGCAGTGGCAAGAGCACTTTTGCCGAGGCAGCTCTTTACCTTGGCGGCATCGTCGAGCGTATGGGCAAATCGGTAGACGGCACCCTGTTTATGGATAGTGATGCCGAAGAAAGAAAACGCAAGGTTTCTTTGTTTACCTCCGTTTGCGCTATGGAGTATGGGGACTGTAAGTATAATATTATTGATGCTCCCGGCCTTTTCGATTTTGCGGCAGGTATGCACGAGGCAGCTCGTGCCGCCGACAGCGCAATGATAATTCTCTCCAGCAAGTCAGGCCTTAATGTTGGCGCTCAAAAGGCCCACGACCTCTGCGTAAAAAATGGGCTTCCTCACGCCTTCTTTATCGGCAAGCTTGACTCTGCTCACGCTGCCTACAACAAGGTGCTTAACAGCTTGACGGGCACTTTTGGCGCACAGATATGCCCTGTTGTTGCCCCCTTCTACGAGGGTGATAAGCTCAAGGGCTACGTTGACCTGGTGGCAGGCAAGGCCTACACCTATGTCGGCGGCAAGCGCAGCGAGGTGGCTCTGCCTCTCGATAGCGGTATCGGCGGACTTTTTGGCCTGCTTAACGAGGCGGTCGCTTCTCAAGATGAAGCATTGATGGAAAAATACTTTGCCGAAGAACCCTTTACTGCCGACGAGATTGTGGGCGGCTTGCAAAAAGGTATCCTTTCAGGCGAGATTATTCCCGTTTTCGCAGGTGCACAGCAAATTTGCGAGGGCATCGATATTACCCTCGAGCTTATAGAAAAAATCATGCCCTCGGCTGACAAAGCTCCCGAGTATAAGGCATCCTCCGATACAGCGGCCATCGTTTTTCGCACTGTTGCCGACCCCTTTGTTGGCAAGCTGTCTATGTTTAAGGTTGTTTCGGGTGCGGTTTCATCCTCGGCTGCCCTGGTCAATTCTCGCACAGGTGAAGAGGTGCGTATAGGCAAACCTGTCTATTTGCGCGGCGGCAAGCAGGAGGATACCGACAAGGTCGTGGCAGGCGATATAGGCGCCGTTGCCAAGCTGGGCGATGTGCGCACGGGTGATACCCTTTGCAGCGCCTCCGCCAAGGTAACCCTCGACGGAATTGATTATCCCAACCCCTGCCTGTCAATGGCGGTTTATGCCGTCAAGAAGGGCGACGAAGAAAAAATTGCAAGCGGACTTATACGCATGATAGAAGAAGACCCCACCGTCTCCTTTGCCCTCAATGAAGAAACGGGCGAGCAGGTGCTGTCGGGTATGGGCGAATCTCATCTTGATGTTATTGCCAGCCGCCTTAAGAGCAAGTTTGCCGCCGAGATGCGCCTTGAGGTGCCACGGGTTGCATACCGTGAAGCCATCAAGGGCAAGGTAAAGGTGCAGGGCCGCCACAAGAAGCAGTCGGGCGGTCACGGCCAGTTTGGCGATGTTTGGATTGAGTTTGAGCCCTATGACGGAATTGACCTCCTCTTTGAAGAAAAGGTGTTTGGCGGTGCCGTTCCCAAGAATTACTTCCCTGCAGTTGAAAAGGGACTTCGTGACTCTGCCCAAAGAGGTGTTTTGGCAGGTTATCCCGTTGTGGGATTGAAGGCAACTCTGGTTGACGGCTCATATCATCCCGTTGACTCCTCCGAAATGGCCTTTAAAACAGCCGCCTCTATTGCTTACAAAACCGGATTGCCCCAGGCCAAACCGGTGCTTCTTGAGCCCATCGGCACTCTTAACGCCATTGTTCCCGACGAATTGATGGGTGACGCCATTGGCGATATAAACAAGCGCCGCGGCAGAGTGCTGGGAATGAATCCTCTGGGCAACAAGATGACCGAGGTTGTTGCTGAGGTTCCCATGGGCGAGATGCACGATTTCTCTACGGCTATGCGTTCCATCACTCAGGGCAGAGCAGAGTTTACCCTTGCTTTCGAAAGGTATGAAGAAATGCCTGCACAGCTGGCACAAAAGGTTATTGACTCCGCCAAGATTGAGGAAGAATAATTCTATGCAAAAAACCCGTGGTAACCAACGGTTACCACGGGTTTAATTTTATCTTACATCAAGCTTCTGTAAATTGCCTCAATATCTTCAACGGTTACCTCACGGGGATTACCGGGGCGGCAGGCATCGTTATAAGCGTCAATAGAAAGCTGAGCAACGTCTTCCTCATTAACAATACCCTTCAAGCTGGTTACAATGCCAACATCCTCTGCCAGCTGACGAACGGCATCAACAGCGGCCTTACGATACTCCTCTTGAGTCATATCGTCTACACCCTTAACACCCATCGCGCGAGCGATTTCGCGGTACTTTTCACCGGTAAAGTCGGCGTTATAGGCCATAACTGCAGGAAGCAGGGTTGCGCAGGCCTTGCCGTGGGGCATATCGTAATAGGCCGAAAGGGTGTGAGCCATAGAGTGGTCAACACCAAGGCCTACGTTTGAGAAGCCCATACCTGCGATGTACTGACCTAAAGCCATGCCGTCGCGACCATCCTTTTCATTTTTTACGGCACCGCGCAGACTGCGACCGATAACCTCAATGGCCTTGATGTGGAACATATCGGAAAGCTCCCAAGCGCCCTTGGTGATATAGCCCTCAATTGCGTGGGTAAGGGCGTCCATACCGGTGGCAGCGGTCAAGGCGGCAGGCATAGAAGCCATCATATCGGGGTCAACAACTGCCACAACGGGAATGTCGTGCACGTCAACACAAACAAACTTACGTTTTTTCTCAACATCGGTAATTACATAGTTGATGGTAACCTCTGCGGCTGTACCTGCAGTGGTGGGCACAGCAATGATGGGCACGCAGGGATTTTTGGTGGGTGCAACGCCTTCAAGAGAGCGAACGTCGGCAAACTCGGGGTTGGTGATTATAATACCGATGGCCTTGGCAGTATCCATAGCCGAGCCACCGCCTATTGCAACAATGCAGTCAGCACCGCTTGCCTTAAAGGCGGCAACACCGTTTTGCACATTTTCGATGGTGGGGTTGGCCTTAATATCGGAATAAACGGTGTAGGGTATGGAAGCTCCCTCCAAAATATCGGTCACCTTGGCGGCAATGCCAAATTTAATCAAGTCGGGATCGGTAGCCACAAAGACCTTTTTGAAGCCGCGGGCATTGATTTCGCCGGGGATGGCGCCTATGGCACCGGCGCCGTGATAAGAGGTTTCGTTCAGCACAAATTTGTTCATTTATAACACACCTTTTTTCATATTTTAAGAAAGAAAAAATCCTTCTGCTTTAATTTTACAACATTAATTAAAAATGTTCAATAGCAGATTGATAAAAAAATGACAAGTTTATAGAGGGAATAATGCGAATTATAATGAATGTTGTTTGTCGAAACGCTTGAAAGCGCTTCGACAATCCACTTTTTAAGCGGATATAGCAAAATTAAATTCTATGATTTAATTTTGCACAACATTCATTGCAATGGATATGGACAAATTTTCAAAGAAAATTTGCCGCAAAATCAAAGATTTTGTGTCGAAACAAGTTTGTTTCGAATAACCATAACCATTGTTGACACCATAATATTGATATGGTAAAATATAATCATAGCGAACAGCTAAATATT
>JAZRNV010000009.1:0-6369 GCA_045648425.1 Acutalibacteraceae bacterium
TCTCAGAGCTTATGAAGGATTTTGACTTTAAGCCCTCCACAAGCATTGAGGAAGGTTTGGGCAAATTTGCCAAGTGGTACAAGAGCTATTATAAGGTAGAAGAATAAAACACAAAGCATATAACCAAAAAGAACACTTTCAAGCTGAACTGCCTCGATTTGTGCGGGTTATTGATTTTTTTACTCAACGGTGATACAATTAAACCAACTTTATTAAAAGGGGTAATGATAATGAAAAAAGCAAAGCAAATAATAACAAAATTCATTGTTATTGCATTGGCCTTGATCCTTGCGTCATGCGGTGCACCTGTTAACGAGGGCGCGGCTAATCCTTATCAAAGCGCCTTACAAAGCGCCAACGATACTGATTATAATAAGGATGCAAACCAACAGGGCGACAATCAACCTCAAAAAGGCGACGAGATTGTTGATTTGTTAAACAACGACCAGTCGGCTAATGGCAACACTCAAGGCGTTACTAACCTGTCAAACAAGCCGGTTAGCGAATATAACAAGGGCGTTGTGCTTGTTAAGGTTAAAGAGACCTTTAACAAGGCCGACCTGGGCACAGTTGAGTATATTTCTGCCCAACCCCTTTATACCGATTCAAAGTGGTACACCGTTCAACTTGCCGATGAGGATGCAACTGAGGATGCAGTTGAGTATCTTTCACAACTGAACACCTTTGATAAGGTAGACTATGACTTTATAATGGGTGTTACCGGTCCCAAAGAAGATGCCAAGGAAAACCCCAACTATGATGATCAGGTAAACCTCGGCCTTTCCAACATTCCTAACGGTTGGACCCAAAACGGCAAAGCCCCCGGCGGCAGCCCTGACGTAGTTGTTGCAGTTATTGATACCGGTGTTGATTATAACCACATCGATTTGCGCAACAACATTTGGGTAAACGCTGCCGAAATCCCCGACAACGGCAAGGATGACGACGGCAACGGCTATGTTGACGATATATACGGATGGGACTGCGTCGGCAACGATAAGGACCCCATGGACGATAACGGCCACGGCACACACGTTGCAGGTATTATTGCCGCCGAAAACAACAAAGATGGCGGAATCGGCGTTGCCTATAACTGCAAGGTTATGGTGCTTAAGGCAGGCAACTCATCGGGCTATTTTAACAACTCAGATATTGCCGAAGCTATAGAATATGCCTATATGAACGGCGCATCGGTTATCAATATGTCTTTTGGCGGCTCAAGCATTTCTTTAGCTGTTGAGGATGCATTGCAAAGCGCATATAACTCTTGCGTTTTGGTTGCCGCCGCAGGTAACGACGGTGCTTGCAACGATTTGAAATGCGCAACTTGTTTATATAAAGCTGTTTCTTACCCTGCTGCCCTTCCTTACGTTATCGGTGTTATGAGCACCCAAAAGGACGGCAAGCACATATCCTCTTTCTCAAATTATGACCACAATCCCTATGATTCCATTGAATATGAGGTTTATGCCGTTGGTGAGGGCGTTGGCTCAACCTGGCCCAGCAACAAATACGCCTGCTTAAACGGTACCTCTATGGCTGCACCCACCGTATCGGGTATTGCCGCTCTTTTAAGGTCTTATTATCCCGACAGAGAGACCTATTCAACCAAATTTATCCAGTCGCAAATTGTAAACACCGGCACCGTGCACCCTCATATTTTAGGCCACGTTGAAGACACTGCCCACGCAGTTGCCGACGTACAAGAGGCGATGACAAAAATCCCCACCCCTGCCGTTAACCTTTATGACCGTTATATTGATGACAGCACCTCTATCAGCGCTGCAAACAACGGTAACGGCGTTATTGATGCAGGCGAAACCGTTCGCTTGTATGTATCTCTTCACAACCGCGGCGGCGTGGCAACCAACGTTAACGTAACCATTGATGCCGACCGTGGCATGGGCCTTACCGACCCCTATTTTACCTTTGCAAACACATCTATTCAGCTTTCTGATATCGGCACCTACTCGGTAAGAGAGTCAGAGGAATATTTTGAGATTGTTGTAAGCGGCGATTGCCCCAACAGTTATTATTCTGTGTTAAACTTGCACATCACCTTTAATAACGGTTTGGACGAAGATGATAAAACCGTATATACAAAGGATGCCGCAATCCTTTGCAACGTAAATCGCGGCTATCATCTTTCGGGAACCATTAGCGAAGACACTGTTTTTGAAGCAGACCGACTTTATATTGTCAGCAGTGACGTAGTAATTCCCGCAGACGTAACCGTAACCTTTAAAGAAGGTTGCCAAATTCAGTTTTATGATAACAGAGAATATTATAATTCCCCTCGAATTGTAGTTTATGGTACCCTTAATTTTGAGGGAACCAAAGACAATATGGTTAAAATTGCGCCCGATGAACACCATTTTGAATATTTGTGCCCAATATCTAATCTTGGTAGCATAACATTTTCATATACAAGTGCTGTTAATTTGTTCATAAAACAGGATGTATATATTGATGCTCAGAACGAACCATCAAACGCGCATATGGTTGATTCGTATTTTATGACAGAAAAAACCAACATTGGCACATTAAAATGGTATAATAACGGAAAAGCCGTCGTCAAAAGCTACTTTTTTTCTGTGGATGTTGTAGAAAGGTGTTGTTTGGCTTTTGACCAAACCAGTGCTAATGTGAGAACTAATGAAATAGTCGATTCAATTGTTGTTGGGGCAGCTGAGCTTCTTGATATTGGTATTAGAAAGAACGCTTCCGGTAATATATTTGTTTCGCGCAAAAACACTACTAGGTCTAGTTCAACGGCATCTTCTTATACCTTTGGTTATACATACATGCTTGCTTCTGTAAAAAATAACGTTTTTTGCTCAAGCGAAGACAGTATAGAAGCAATTATTTCATTAAAGAATAATCTTAATGTAGGCGCTGGTGCTGAATACGAAGGTAACTCTTTCTCAAAAGCCTACCAACAATACGCCAGTCAGGTTATTAAGGATTATTACGATGCATCGGGTAATCCCATTGTTGACGTTTACGGTTCGTTAAGCGACCCCTCTGTTTTGTGGCCCTACGTTGTAAGCGTTGAAATGTTTGATAAAGATGGCAAAGCCATCACCACCGTGGGCAAGGAAGAGATTAAGGTGCGCGTTACCTTTAACCGTGCTATGGATACCACAAAGGATACCTATTTAACCTTTGGTACCATTGAGCCCTATGCCGATTACCGCATCAACGGCACTTGGGTAAGCGACACCGTTTGGGAGGGTACATACACCCTTAAAGCTCAAATCGAAAACGGTCAGAACTTCCTTAAGGTCAATAATGCCTGCGCCGCAGAGGACCAGACCAAAGTGGTGCTTGGTGAATATCAGCTACACGAGTTTACCATCGACACCACTGCCGCAATGGCAATGAATTTGATGGCCTTCCCCCAGGATGACGGTATCAGACTTGACTTTGCTCAGGATGATTACGACACCCTGCTTGGCTACAACATTTATCGTGCCGAGTCAAAGGATGGCAACTACGTAAAGCTTAACCCCACTATTCTCTTGGCAGATGAAAACTCTTTCCTTGACGAAAACGCAGAGCCGGGCAAAACATATTGGTACACCTATACCGTTGTGCTTTCTGACTTTTCCGAGTCTGCCCCCGCCGGCAAGGTGGTTGCAACAGCTAAGGATACCATGTCGCCCACCCTCTATCACACTCCCGTAAATCAGGGCTATGAAAACAACAATTTGGTTATCACCGCTACCGCAACCGACAACGTTGCTATCAGCCGTGTAATCCTTTATTACCGCACCGTTGGCGCTGACCAGTGGAAGTCTCTTGTTATGTCAAAGCAAAACGACAAGTTTAGCGCAACCGTTTTTGGCAGCGAGGTAACCCTTGAGGGCATCGAGTACTATATCGTTGCCGAGGATGCCAACAACAGCGTTCAAAAGGGCAGTGCAGATGCTCCCTACACCGTTATCGTAAAGTCTGCCGACAGTCTGCTTGGCATTGGCGACGTTGACGGCAACGGCTCCGTTACCACCAAGGATGCGCTTATGCTTATGCAGTGCCTGAACGGTGATTTGATTTTGACCGACGACCAGTTTAAGCGCGCCGACTTGAATGCAGACGGCAAGCTTTCTTCTTCAGAGGCATTGCGCATTCTGCAATACGTTAACGGCAAAGTAACCACTCTTAAAATGTAACGGAGAGACCAAATGAAAGCTTATAAGATTTTAGTTTCTTTTATAAGTCTTGTTTGTGTTTTGGCGCTTCTTGTTTCATCACTAACAGTTTTTGTAGGGGCGGTTGACGGCAAATCCGTCACCGCCACAACAAGCACTTCCATTATGCAAGGCAGCTCGGGCACCCTTTCGGTTTATATTGATTCAACCGAGGGGCTTGCTGCGTTGGACGTTACCGTTCACTTTGACTCTTCAAAAATCAAGGTGAATTCGGTGTATAATTCGGTCAGCTGCACTCTTTACGATAATGCTACCAACACCGACAGCGTTCAGTTCAGCTATATTTTAGACGGCAAGGGCTCGACCTCAAAAACAAGACTGTTTTATTTCACTTATCAGGTTTTATCGGGCGCAGAAGCAGGGGATACATATTTTGATGTTTCGGTTGGCGAGGCCTACGACTCGGCATTAAATGATGTTGCCGTTGCAGGCTCACGATGCAAGCTGCTTGTTACCGAAAAAGTCACAAGCAAGACCTGCTCGGTATCGTCTACCGCCGCCAATGTCAGCACCTCTGTAAAAAAAGAGTTTACGCTGAATTACAGCTTCAGTACCTATCAAATCGCATCGGGAACGGCAGTTATCACCTATGACCCCGAGCTGTTTGAGGTAGTTTCGATTAATGCAGGCGGTTTCTTAACCGATAAGATTGCAGATATCAACACCGACCTTAACGGCGAAATTTACATCTCTTTTGTGAGCACAAAATATAACACAAAAAGAGATATTGTTTCAGTAACCTTTAAAACTGTTGCAAACACCGCCGACAGCTCGGATATTAAATTTGCAACGCCCGAGTTGGTGGATATTGATTTAAACAATATCACCTGCAGCGGCTACACCACCGCAGTCACCATTGCCTATGATGACAGCTTTGTGGAAAACGCTCCTTTAATGAGTATGAGCGGCAGCCATTCTTATTCTGACAAGCAAGTCACCCTTGAGATTTATTTAGAAGAAAATTCTCATTTGGGTGCAGGCGATTTTGTGGTTGGCTTTGACCCTCAAAAGGTGGCGTTTAAGTCGTGCGAGGCAGGCTTTGCTCCTAACTTTTTCAACATTGACGATAAAAATGTTGACGAGGGCGTGCTGAAGTTTCACATCATTTCACTTGAGGACATTGTGACAAGTGAAAAGGTTTTGACTGTTACCTTTGATGTGGTTTATCCCTACAATTACGAAAAGCTTGATTTTTCGCTTGAGGGCTCTGATTTTACCGACTCGCTGACCGAAAAAATCCAATTGAATTTAATCGGATGCTCGGTAATGCTTGACTATCTGGTTGAGTTTTATGATTATGACGGCAGTGTTTTGCAATCGGCATTTTATAACTATGGTGACCAGGTTGTCGCGCCCGTTGCTCCTGCAAGACCAGATGACGGCGCATATAAATATACCTTTATTGGTTGGGATAAAGAGGTGTCAAACTGCTTGGGCGATGCCGTTTATACCGCTGTTTATGAGCGGACTCTGCTTGCTCCCACCACTGTTTCATCGCAGGTTTATACTGTGAGCGAAAACATCATCAGCAATGTTGCGCCGGGCAGTACCGTGGGCGAAATGTTGAGCAATCTGCACGATAACACCTTGCTGTCCGTCTATAAAGGCGGCGAGTTGGCAAATGCCGACGACAAGGTCGCAACAGGTATGGTTGTAAAAATCACATATAACGGTCTTGTTACGGCAACCTACACGGTGGCCGTGAAAGGGGACATTAACGGCGATGGCTTTATTTCATCAGGCGATATGCTTGCCGTTAAGTTATATGCTTCAAACCGCACCACATTGACCGAGGTGCAGTCAGCAGCTGCTGACTATAACGGTGACGGTGCTGTTACTCAAGACGATTTCTTGCTGATAACTGCTCTTATGTTGGGCAACAAATGATATTAAAAGGACTTGGATTTTGAACTGCCCCAATTTGTGCGGACAGTACAAAAAACACCTCCTATAGGGAGTTGCGGTTAGGGATAAACCGCCTAAAAAAGCAAATTTTTGCGGCCTAATATGTTAAAAAGCCACGATACGCATCAGCGTTATCGTGTCTTTTTGCCTTTTATTCCACTAAAAATTTATCTTTTTTAGGTGCATGCAGTTTTGCAACTGAAAATTTTGCCCCAATGCAAGTCTTTTGCCTGCAGTAATACTTTGTGTATTA
>JAZRNV010000010.1:0-6363 GCA_045648425.1 Acutalibacteraceae bacterium
GTCTGCTGGCCCTTGCTCCCAAAAGAGTGGTTTATATATCCTGCAATCCCGTTACCCTGGCAAGAAATTTGCGATATTTGACCCGCAAGGGGTATAAGGTGACGAAGATTCAGCCCGTGGATATGTTCCCGTTTACAGAGCACATAGAGTGTTGCGTACAGCTAATTAAGGCATAATTGCAGGCGCAATGATGCTTTTTATTTCACACCGCAGATCCTTCGCTTCGCTCGAGGATGACGGCGGTGTGGGCCGTATTGAAACCTAACCGCGCGAGGATGACGGCGGTGTGGGCCGTATTGAAACCTAACCGCCCGAAAATGACGGCGGTGTGGGCCGTATTGAAACCTAACCGCCCGAAAATGACGGCGGTGTGGGCCGTATTAAAAACACGGTGACTTAGGAGGGAGATTATGGACAACAACAGAAGAGCGGTGCTCAAGCAGTTTGAGGATAACTCCCGTCTGATTGAAAGCCGCCTTAAGGACACCATAGAATCGGTCAGAAAGGGCGATTTTGACCTTGAGATAACTCTGGACGGTAAGGCGGTCGGCAATGCTGAAATTACCGCTGAGCTTGCAAACCACGATTTTAGGCACGGAGCCAACATATTTATGCTGGGTGAATTCGGCGACGACCTTGCGGCAGAGGAAAATTATCGCAAGCACTTTGCAGAGGCCTTCAACCTGGCCACCCTGCCCTTTTACTGGTCTGACCAGGAGCCCGAGCAGGGCAAGCCCCGCTTTGACAAGGATTCACCAAAGGTATACCGCCGACCTGCCCCCGACCTTTGCCTGGAATATTGCAAAGAGCATAATATCGAGCCCAAGGTTCACATTCTTACATATGATTACTGGGTGCCAAAGTGGGTGCCGCGCGATGACGTGGATGAAATTAAGCGGCTGTACGAAATACGCTACAAGCAGCTGGCCGACCGCTACAGCGGTCAAATAAAGGGGTGGGAGGTTATTAACGAAACCCTTTTCACCCACGGCGACACCGCCTTTTATTATGAGGACGACTATATTGAATGGTGCTTTGAAAAAGCGGCAAAATACTTCTCCCATAACAAGCTGATAATCAATGAGGCCACCGAAAGCGCCTGGCACCGTTTTATCGGCAACCGCAGTCAATATTTTATGCAGATTGAGCGCGCCGTTGCCAAGGGTGCCCGAATTGATTGTATCGGTTTTCAGTATCATCAGTTTTACAAGCGTGAGGATGAAGAGAAAAAGACCAAATTCACCTATAATCCTCTCAATCTTTATGCTAATATGGATAAATACGCTGAGTTTGGCAAGCCCTTTCAGCTGACCGAGCTGACTATTCCTGCCTATTCAAACGATGCTGAGGATGAGGCAATTCAGGCCGAAATTCTGACCTGGCTGTATAAAATTTGGTTTGGACACCCCAATATGGAGGCCATAATATATTGGAATTTGATTGACGGCTATGCCGCCTTTGCTCCCAAGGGTGATATGACCGCAGGAGAGAATTATTATTACGGCGGTCTGCTGCGCTTTGACGGCACGCCAAAGCCCGCCTATTTTGCTATAAAAGACCTGTTTAAAAAGCAGTGGCACACATCCGTTGCAGGCAAAACCGATGAAAATGGCAGTTTGAGTCTTCGCGGTTTTTACGGCGAATACGACCTTACCGTTAAGGTTGACGGCAAGCAGTACACCGCCAAGGCAGGTCTGCACAAGGGCCAAAACAAAATTAAAGTTGAGCTGTAAAGATAAGCACTTGCCGTCAATCACGGCAGGGGCTTAAACATTTCGTTTATTTTTTGCATTTTCTTGATTTTGTCTTGAATATGTGATAAAATGCTAATATCATAACCAAAGCATCCAAAATCCGATTCGGGTTTGAGCACTTTGGTTACCGAAAGGATGGTTTGATTGAAAAAAATTATTACTTTATTGCTTTGCGTTATATTGATTTTTAGTTGCTTTGCAGGTTGTGAAAACGGTAAGTTTGCTTCCCCCAACAAAAACCGCACCGACTATTCTTCAGGCAAGCACCACGTTGTTATCACCGTTAAAGATTACGGCAAAATTGAGCTTGAGTTAGATGCTGACACAGCACCCATAACCGTTGATAACTTTTGCACTCTTGCCGAAGACGGCTTTTATGACGGTCTCACCTTTCACCGCATAATCGAGGGCTTTATGATTCAGGGTGGTGACCCCGACCATAACGGCACAGGCGGAAACAAAGACAAAAACGGCAACGAAATTAACATCACCGGTGAATTTTCTGCCAACGGCGTTGAAAACAACATTTCTCACAAGCGCGGTGTTATCTCTATGGCCCGTGCAACTCCCTACAACAGCGCCAGCAGCCAATTCTTTATCGTTCATCAGGATTCTCCCCATCTTGACGGGCAATATGCTGCTTTCGGCTATGTTACCAAGGGCATGGATGTGGTTGACAGTATTGCCGTCAGCACACCCGTTATTGATACTAACGGCACCGTTCTTTTTGAATACCAACCGGTAATTGAAAGCGTAAAGGTAATAGATTGATTTTAAGGCAGGAGCAATCCTGCCTTTTTTTCGAAGGAGATTTCCAATGAATACTTTTGAAATCAAAATCTCACAGCTTGGTGAAAACCACGCAAAAAGCATCAGCGAGCTGATTTCCACCGTAAAAAACAACACTCATATTGTTTTTGAAAAAGGCGAGTATTTCATATTTGAGCCCATAGTCATAGAAGGGCTTGAAAGCTCTGTCATAGACGGTAACGGTGCCATCTTCGTTGCTCATTTTGACCGCAAAAAGCATTATCAAGATAACACCGACGTTTTTCACATATCGGGCTGCAAGGACATTAAATTTTGCAATCTTACCATTGATTCAGATATGCCTGTCAACGTGGCGGGCCGCATTGTTGCTCAAACCGATAAATATATAGATGTGCAGCTTAACCCCTCGGTTCCTCTTGAGGGGGATGAGCTTTTTATATCAAGTATGACCTTCACTGAGGATATGGTGCCCACCTGCGGCTCCTTTGTAAGTGCCCGACCTGACCCCACACGGTTTACCGTTATCGCCGACGAGATTGTTTGCACCAACCCCGAAAAGCTCGACACCCCTCACGAGATGATCGGTGATCAGCTGTTCAGAATATATCCCTATCAGGTAGAGGGGGATATGACCCACACCAAATGCAACATAAGTCACTCTTACTACGGCATTGTGGCAGTGGTTTTTCACGACTGTCATCGGGTTGAGGTTGAAGACATAAGCATTATAAACTACGGCGGTTTTGGCTTTGCCGTGCTGCCCCGTTGCTCTGATTTTGCCTTTCGCCGTCTGCGCATTGAGCCAAAGGACATAGAGCATCAACCCTTTTCAATAAACAGTGACGGCATACACGTAACCGGTCTTACGGGCAAGCTGATTGTGGAGGATTGCTATTTTGAACAGCTTGGTGACGACTGCGTTAATTTGCACACCAATGTTATGTGCGTTACAGAGCTTTTTGAGGATGGCGCCACAATAAATTATGACAAAAAAGTGCCCATTGTGCCCCCTATCTGGGCTGTAAAGGGTGACAAGCTGCGCGTTTATGACCCACACACACTATACTTTAAGGGCTACGTTACCGTCGAAGATTTTAAAGACAAACGGATTTATGCCCAAAAAGGCGGCGCAGAGCTTTGTGTAGGCGACCTTATAACCAACGAATATTATTTTCCGTCGGTTGAAATCAGCGGTGTAGTTTGCAAAAACTGCCGCTCACGCCCCTTCGTTTTGCAGTCAACTGACATCGCAACCGTTACCGATTGCGACTTTTACGGCTGCGGCCCTGCCATCTATATTTCCGCCGCCTTTTACAAGTGGCTTGAGGCAGGCCCCGCAAAAAACATAACCATTGAGGGCAACCGTTTTCATTCTACTTGGGCAAGAAGTAAAAACACGGGTATGGTTTTTATCCGTCTTGCCGAGGACCCCGAAATGAAATTTCACCATATACACAAAAACATTGTTATAAGAAACAACCGCTTTGAAGGCATACCCTTTTATCCCATTTGGGCTTATGCTACCGACGGTTTGACAGTTGAAGGCAACCGCTTTGAAAACTGCGGTGATAATGCCGAGGTTTTTGTATTTAACTGCACCGACGTAAGCATCAGGGATAACACGCGTATTGTGGGCGACGAGAACCTGCCCATTCGTATAGAAGAATAACGCAAGGGAATTATATATGTAAAACTTAGGAGCGTTTATGAAAATTTTTGTTATCTTTACAGGCGGCACCATCGGCAGTTGCGTAAGTGACGGGTGGATTGCCCCTCACTTATCCGCCGCTCACAAGCTCTTGCAAGGTTATAAAGACGCCTCACAAAAGGGTATAACCTTTGACACGGCCGAGCCATACACCATTTTAAGCGAAAATCTGCAGGCAGAGCACATCAATATGCTGACCGACGAGATTGAAAAGGGTATCCGCCTGGGCTACGAGGGCATAATTGTTGCCCACGGCACTGATACTCTGCAATATTCGGCCGCCGCCACCGCCTTTTGCTTGGGGTGCGACTGCCCTCCCGTTGTGTTTGTGTCGGCCAACTTCACCTTGGAGGATGAACGGTCTAACGGATATGCCAATTTTGAGGCGGCGGTGGAGTTCATTCTTTCAGGTATGGGCAAGGGTGTTTATATCAGTTATCAGAATCAACCCGGGGGCAAGGTGGATATTCATTCTGCCGCCAGAGCGTTGAGCCATCCCGAGCTGGGTCACGAGCTTTTCAGCTTGGGAGAAGCGCCCTTTGCTGAATATGAGCAGGGTGTCATCTGCTGCCCCTTAAGCTACGCTGCAGGAAAATCGGGAAGGTGCCGACGAGCCGACTTTACGGATGACCCTAAAATTTTAACGGTGACGGCATCCCCTGCCGAAAATTACCGCTATAATCTTGACTGTGTAAAGGGAATTGTGCTTGTGCCCTATCATTCGGGCACGCTTGCCACCGATTCTCCGCTTTTTGCGAATTTTTGCCGCGATGCGAAAAAGCGCAACATCCCCATGTTTTTGGCCGATGCACCACGGGGTGTCACCTACGAAAGCATGAAGCTGTGTGATAATTTGGGCATTATTACTCTTCCTCCCATATCACGGGTAGCCCTATTGATGAAGCTTTGGCTTGGCATCAGCTTGGGCGCTGAGCTTGTATCATTTGTAAAAACACCCCTTGTCGGTGAATTTTTAGACTAACAAAAATAACAAAAACCGCGATGAGCTTATTCATCGCGGTTTTTAAATTAATTAGTCGCAGCAAGGGTCTTGCTTCTTTTTAGGTGTCGGCTTGGATGCTGACGGTGTATTGTCGCCCAGACCGGTCGTTTCGCTGAATATAACATTTTCACGGGTCATATTAACTGCGTCGGTAGGAATGATTATCTTTGATGCGGTGCCATCGGCCATAGCCACAAGGGCCTCATACTTTTTAAGTTCAAGCACAGCCATATCTACGCCTGCCTCTTTAAGGGCGGCAAGACCGTCGGCCTCGGCCTTTTTAGCGAGGAATATGGCCTTGGCCTCACCCTCTGCACGGGCGATTCTGGCATCGCGCTCACCCTCTGCGGCAAGAATCATTGCCTGCTTATCACCCTCGGCGCGAGTGATAACGGCGGCCTTATGGCCCTCGGCCTCGAGAAGAGTTTCGCGGCGGTCACGCTCGGCCTTCATCTGCTTTTCCATGGCGTTTTGAATTTCGGAAGGCGGAATAATATTTTTAAGCTCAACACGGTTGACCTTGATGCCCCACTGGTCGGTAGCAGAGTCGAGAATGTCGGTCATTTTGCCGTTGATGGTATCTCTTGAGGTGAGAGTATCATCCAGCTCAAGCTCACCAACAATATTACGCAGTGTGGTGGCGGTAAGGTTGGACAGCGCACTGATGGGGTTGACGGCGCCGTAGGTGAAAAGCTTTGCATCAAACACCTTGAAGTAAACGACGGTGTCAATTTGCATAGTTACGTTATCTTTGGTAATTACGGGCTGAGGAGGTGAGTCAAGCACCTGTTCTTTAAGTGTTACACGTTTGGCCACGCGGTCGATAACCGGAATGAGAACGTGAAGGCCTGCCTCCCATGTTTTGTGGTATTTTCCAAGGCGCTCAACAACAAACTCGGTGGCTTGGGGAACGACGCGCAGACAAAGAAAAAACAAAACAATGACTACTCCTGCAATAATAAAGGGCATAAAAACCATCCTTTTAAAATATTTAGCTGTTCGCTATGATTATATTTTACCATATCAATATTATGGTGTCAACAATGGTTATGGTTATTCGAAACAAACTTGTTTCGACACAAAATCTTTGATTTTGCGGCAAATTTTCTTTGAAAATTTGTCCATAT
>JAZRNV010000011.1:0-4145 GCA_045648425.1 Acutalibacteraceae bacterium
AGCAAAATTAAATTCTATGATTTAATTTTGCACAACATTCATTGCAATGGATATGGACAAATTTTCAAAGAAAATTTGCCGCAAAATCAAAGATTTTGTGTCGAAACAAGTTTGTTTCGACTAACCATAACCATTATAATGGCTAAAAAGAGAGGAGTGGTTGTATGTACAAAATTCCGTTGGGAAAAAGTGGCCTCGAGGTGCCGACGCTGGCAATAGGATGTATGCGAATCGGTCAAATGTCTCCCAAAGAGGCCCAAAGCTTTGTAGAGCTTGGGCTGTCAGAGGGTGCCAACTTTTTTGACCACGCCGATATATACGGCGGCGGAAAATGCGAGTCGGTGTTTGGCAAGGCAACAGCATCTATCCCTCGTGAAGAGCTTATAATTCAGACCAAATGCGGTATTGTGCCCGGCAAAATGTTCGATTTTTCATATGACCATATTATCAATTCGGTGGACGGCTCTCTTAAGCGCCTTAACACCGAGTATATTGACGTGCTGCTTCTCCATCGCCCCGATGCTCTTGCCGAGCCGGAAGAGATTGCACGTGCCTTTGACCGACTTAAAAGGGAAGGAAAGGTGCGAAATTTTGGTGTATCCAACCAAAATCCTGCCCAAATGGAGCTGATTCAGCGAGCTCTGGATATGCCCTTGTGTGCTAATCAGCTGCAGTTTGGCATAATGCATTCCTCTATGGTGCAGTCGGGCATAAATGTAAATATGTATAATCAGTCGGCTGTTAACCGTGACGGCGGGGCGTTGGATTATTGCCGTCTTAAGGGTATAACCCTTCAGCCCTGGTCACCTATGCAATACGGATTTTTTGAGGGCTGCTTTGTTGATAACGATAAGTTTCCCGAGCTAAATGAGTGTATGCAAAAGCTGGCCGATAAATACTCAGTCAGCAAAACTTCTGTTGCGATAGCGTGGATTTTGCGCCATCCTGCAAAAATGCAGCCCGTCACAGGCACCACCAATCAGCAACGCCTGAAGGACTGCATTGCCGCTACCGAATTTACCCTTACCCGTGAAGAATGGTATGAGCTTTATCGGGCTGCAGGCAACGTTTTGCCTTGATGGAAGGAAAGGAAAAATGTCAACAAAAACAGAAATAACCGTAAAATGCTCCTTCTGCGGCGGTGAGTCGGTGCAAACACAGCTGATGTCAACCTCCTCCTTCGGGCTGCCCGACCTGGACTTCAGACCGGCTCCCCCTGCGCGCTACACAATGGATTGCCGCATACAAGAATGCCCCCATTGCGGATATGTGGCGCAAAGCATTGATTCTGAAGCGGCCAACCTTGAAAAGATATTGCACTCCGATGAATATAAAAATGCAAGCAATCGAGAATTTAAATCATCCTTGGCGGTGAGGTTTTATAAGCATTATATGCTTATGCTGTGCGGTGACGATGTTTTCCACGCGGCCGAGGCGGCTCTTTGTGCCGCTTGGGTGTGTGATGACTGCGGTGACGAGGAAAATGCCCGTTATTGCAGATTGCTTGCGGTGGCTCAGCTGGAAGATATAATAAGCTTTTCGAAAAACAAGCTTAATTACAAGCTGCAGCTTGCAGACGTGTTGCGTCGCGCAGGGCAGTTCACGCGCCTTGCCGAGACATTTTCAGTTGCTGATTTTGAGGATGAAAAAAGCAAACGGATAATTGAATTTCAACTAAAAAAGGCCGCCCTGGAGGATGTGGGGCGCTACACCATGTTTGATGTGGATATGATGTAACAAAAAAGCAGTTATGATTTTTCATAACTGCTTTTTGACTTATTCTACTATAACTGAACGTTTTGTTTTGCTTCCGTCCAAAAGATAAATGACAGCCGACCATTCTTCGCCCGACTGCACGCCTTCAACGGGCGATTGCAGCCATGTCCAGATAAAACCGATTGTGAATGGCTCGTCGTAAACCGTTTCTACAAGATGGCCGTTGCGGTAAAACTCAACTTTATAAATCAACTCGGGATAGAGTGAGGCCAAGCGTATCCATCGTTTGCCCTCATAGCACATATTTGGCTCAAGCCCCTGCAGATAAAAGTCATCCTCCGGCATTGGGCAATCAATACCAAGCGCCTTTGCCATTCTGACGGCAAAATATTCATCCTCGCCCTTGGTGATAGTCCAATCGGTGGGTGGCTCTTGCTTGGTCATATTGTTATAATATCCCCAGCTTGCGCCGTGGGCCACCGACACGTCAAGACGGCTGATCGCCTGGGAATCCTCATTGCACACAACGGGGCGTGACGGGCTGATGGCTTTTGCCTTTTGGATGAGCTGATAGTATTGGTGGCGGGTTTGACCGTTGCCGTGTATAAAAATTACGTCTGATGCTTGGGCGACTATCTCGCTGAAGCTGCCGCCCAAACGGCTGGAGCCAACGGGCATTCCCCCTGACTCTGCTTTTGCCAGTTTGATAAGCTCAGCCATTCCCTCTTCTGTTTGAAGTATAGGGTAGGGGGCAAGACAGTCAATATCGTGCTCATTGGCGATTTCTATGATAAGATTTGTATAGCCCCTGTCGCGCAGCAAATTGCTAACGCGCTTAACGGCTGTTTTTACCGCTTGATCATCCTTTAAAAAGCGCACCTGATCACCGTAAAACAAACTTACTATAACAACCATACCCAGTTCATCCGCGGCCTCAATCAGTCGAAAAAGCCGATTAAGATAGAGCTCGTCTATTTGACCACCGTCGGCAGAGAAGGGATTGTTTTCTACGCTTTTGTTTGATATGGTAAAGCAGGGACCACCGCCTTGCAACCCTACGGTAAAACCGCGCAGACCGTATGCATACCACTTTGGCAGGGCGGCAATAAGAAGGTCGGTGTTGAGGTCGGGGTCAAAAGCTTTGCCAAATCGGTTGAAACGTGACGGATTTGACTTTTCGTCAAAAATTCCTTGAATGAAGCGAGCGTTCATTAAAAGCCCGTGATTTTCAGCAGGGCAGTGTGGCAGCTCGGAATAAACAAGCTTGCCGTTGATCTCAAAGCGATCGTTTTTAATAGTAAGCTTCGTTTTCATTGCCGTCACTTCCTTTTTTTACTCGGACAACGCCTGCTCGATATAATCGCTCATTCCGTCAAGCCACTCGCCCTCGAACAGCTCGATAAGTCCGCCGTCAACCACTTTAGCAAGAGCGGGGTCGATGGGAATGCGTGCAACGCAGGGAATTGAGTGCTTTTCGGCCAGCTCTTCAAGATGGCTTTGACCGTAGATGTAATGCTCTTTGCCGCATTCATCACACTTGAAATAGCTCATATTTTCAACAAGGCCCAAAATCGGCACATTCATCAGCTCGGCCATTTTGACTGCCTTTTCAACAATCATACTTACCAGCTCTTGAGGAGAGGTAACGATTATTATGCCGTCAACGGGAATAGACTGAAAGACGGTAAGGGGAACATCACCCGTGCCGGGAGGCATATCAACAAACATAAAGTCAACATCGTTCCAGATGACATCGGTCCAAAATTGCTTAACGGCACCTGCAATAACGGGGCCGCGCCACACTACGGGGTCGGTTTCGTTGCCAAGCAGCAGGTTTACAGACATAAGCTGAATGCCCGACTTGGTGACGGCAGGGATTAGACCGATTTCACTGCCCTGTGCCTTTTCTTTAACGCCAAAGGCGGTGGGGATAGAGGGGCCGGTAATATCGGCGTCAAGAATGGCGGTGTTTAGCCCTTTGCGCTGGCTGAGCACCGACATCATAGTGGTAACAAGACTTTTACCTACGCCGCCTTTGCCTGATACAACGGCAATAACCTTGCGTACGGTAGACATCTCGTGCAAATTTTCTAACAAGCTTTCGGGTTTGCGCTCGCTGCAGTTTTGGCTGCAGGTGCTGCAATCATGGGTGCATTCGCTCATTTTATCGCTCCGTTCGTATTTTTGTTAACAAATATATAATACCACCAAGGGATGAAAAATTCAACCCTAGGGAGTTGTAATTAGGGACGAAATCGGTTTTGAAACAAAATTTCACCCCACTGCTACAACTTTTTCCTTTGTAATACACAAAGTATTACCGCAGGCAAAAGACTTGCATTGGGGCAAAATTTTCAGTTGCAAAACTGCATGCACCTAAAAAAGATAAATTTTTAGTGGAATAAAAGGCAAAAAGCCACGATAACGCT
>JAZRNV010000012.1:0-1355 GCA_045648425.1 Acutalibacteraceae bacterium
TTGCCGCCCGTAAAAGCGACAAACTCGGTCGGAGTGATAAGGTCACCGATTGCCGTCGCGTCGACCATATAACCCCAGGAGGTCAAGAGTTCATTATTGAATTCGCTCATTTATTGCCTCCGCTTTTCCTTGACTTGTTAGCCGTTGCCTTTTTAGCCTTTGCCTCGGGCGCCGCCTCGGCCTTGACTATCTCCTCGACCTCGGTCTTTTTGGTGGTCTTTTCGACATAACCCTCGGGAGCCTTGTCGAGCCACACCTTGCGACCGTTTACCTCGTAGATTTTCATTGACGGGCCTCCTTTCTTTAAGTTTTGAAAAAAGGGGACCCCGTAGGGTCCCCGGTTGTTCGAGTTATCACTCGTTTGTCAGAAGGACTACACCCTTGAGGTCGACGACAGCCGCCGCGAGTCTCTCCTCGCCGAGGAGTGTGACGCGGTTATAAAGCGCATCATCCTCATTCTGTTCGTAGAGCTTGACATCAACGCCGCCCTTGCGCCAAATCTTGACAGCCTCGCGAGCCGCGACGATTGCCTCGCCCTGGGTTACCTCGGAGGATGCAAAAATTGACACGCCCCAAATGCTCGCGGGGATGCCATAAGCACCGTTTCCATAAGCGCCGATAAAATAACCGCCGCCGTAATACTGACCGTTATCATCCTTTGAGGTGAGGAGAGTGTAAAGGTCGGCGGGGTTTACGATGACGACATTCGCGTCGTATGCGCTGTTTGCCTTGATGTCAAGGATTGACGCGAGAATTCCGTCGGCGAATGTAACCGTTGTGCCGTCGTATGTCTGAGCGCGGACTCCTGCGGTTGTGCCGATTGCGTTGATGATATGCGCATTTCTTGCCTTGCCGATTTCGGCGACGAGTGTCCCCTCAACCTCGGATGCAAGGAACGGAGCATCGTTGATAATCTCGTCGGTCTCCTTGATATATGCCGCAATCTTGGAGAGCGGGAGCGTTGTCGGCTCGAATGATGTCGACATCTGGGGTTTCTTTGCGCCCTGGGCTGTTACCGCGGGAGCGCCCTCAATTGCACCCTGTAAGAAGTAGGTAATAGCGTTGCCGCTGATTGTGGCGTTGCTGAAATAATCAGCAACCTCGGGAGCCTTTGCCTGGGGTGCGACTGTTCTGTCGATGTCCGCGATTGTGGGCGATGTTACGACGTCGGTGTTAGCCTTAAAATGAACAGATGCGCCGCTCTTGCGGTCGGTCATTTCCTTGCACTTTGTTGTGAATTCATCCATTGTTGACATTGTCTTTACCTCCGTAATGTCATTATTAGAATTATCGGCCGTTCCGATATTCTTGAGAATCTCGTCAGCCTTTTCGGCCTTTTCGACCTTTTCGGTCAA
>JAZRNV010000013.1:0-8127 GCA_045648425.1 Acutalibacteraceae bacterium
AGGCCGTACCGGCGGCTCAACAAAAGATATTCTGACTATATACATTATAACGAGTTAAAACTATAATGTCAACAAAATTCCCCTTGGATTGCTCCGCGGGCAAAGCCCCCCCTGTGCAAAGGGGGCTGGATTTTTGCGGAGCAAAAAGACTGGGGGATTGTCTTTCACCGTTATATTACAATCCCTCCGTCAAAACTTCGTTTTGCCACCTCCCTTTACACAAGGGAGGCTCAATAAATATTAGCCCTTAATTGCGGCCTGTGCTGCTATCAGCAAAAGAGGGAAATAGATTATGTTATTATAGGATATGCCTTTTTATATTCTTCAAGCTCATCAACAAAATCCATGAATTCTTGCTTGGTATAACTAAACACATCTGATAAGTATTTTCCCTGTGCCCTTTGCATAATATTAACTTCAACTTCATAACTATCTGCGTTGTGTTTTGCATTAATTATAACCATATCCCACTGGTCTTTGTATTCAAAGCAATCAACTTCTCCGTTGGCAAGTTGCAAAGCCATAGTGTGTAGTCTAACAATATCGTCAGTTTGGAAAAGTTCATCCCACAAAACGCCATCACCAATTTTTTCGCCATAATAGCTCACTTGACAGAAAAGCGCATTTTTCCCTATGCTTTCTTCATAAAATTCGGGGGTATCTGTATATCCACCAATCAATATTTCGATTTCGGATTTTTCGTTCTTGAAATACATTTTTCTCACCTCTTGGATTTATTATAGCAAAAATCGACTTTCCTTACAATAAATATTTAATCCGCCCGATTTCTCGGGCGGATAGTTTTGATTTATAAAGTCAGCAACTACTTGCTTTCTTTAATTGCATCCTGTGTTGCTATCAGCAAAAGGGGGAAACGAATTTTTTAATTTAATCTGGTTCTTGATATGATATTTTCAAAACAACTGGGGTACGGCTCTTTTTCTAAAAGGTATCTGGTGCCGTCAATACTAATTACGTCTAATCCTTCTTTTATAATAGTTCCGTCCGAATATTCAATTTCAACATAATATGTGTTAGTTCCATCAAGGACATCTTCGTCGGTAGCTTCTCTAACAATAGTAAAAGAATCTAACCAAGTTTTGATTTCGGTCATATATTTCGTAGGGACTTTACTTCCTTTACCACTACCATAATAAGCATAGAATGTAATGCTATTAATGTTTTCGGTAACAAAAACCGAGGGATATTCGTCAAACAATGTGTCATAGGTTTTAGAGGTGTTTTCATTGCATGCCGTAAAGCAAAGTAACATTATTATGCTTAAAAGCAAACTTAAAAATTTTTTCATTTATCCCAGCCTCCTTTATAATTAATTATAATATAAAAGTAGATTTTTTGCAATAAGTATAAAAAATCCGCCCGATTTCTCGGCGGGATTTTATTAGCAATTAGCCCTTTATAGCAACCTGTGGTGCAGTACATCGAGCGATGAGAAAATTTTAAATCTGTCCTTAACAGTACGCCCCATACATCCTTTTTTTATTGCATTTTTTAGCGAGCGTTGGTATAATCAACTTGTCTAAAAAGGAATCAGGTGAAAATCCTGAACGAGCCCGTCGCCGTGAGGTGTGGCAATACCCATTATCGACTCTGACTGATGCCGCAATCAGTGACAAGCCATTGAGTTTATCTTGAGAAGGCGAGTCGATATATGCACCAAGTCGAAATATTTTTTAGGCAAAAACCTCTGATAAAAATGTTGCGAGTGCCGACTAAAAAAGAGGAATTTACTATATAGGAGAATGCAAAATGCAAAAAACAGTTGTCAAAAAACTGTTGTCGTTGCTTTTTACATTTGTGCTAATTGCGGCTATGGCACTGCTTGTAATCGGTTGCGACAACACCAAGCCGGATGTAAGCTCTAAAGCTTCGTCCTCTGTCAGTTCCGCCCTTTCTTCAAAAGAAGAGCCCAACATTTTAGGCGAAGGCAAAACCCAATTCACCTTTAAAGTTGTGGATGCCGACGGTAAAGAAACAAGCTATCAAATAAACACCGACAAAGCCACTGTTGGTGAAGCCCTGCTTGAATTAAAGCTTATTGCCGGTGAGGAAAGCACATACGGGTTGTATGTTAAAACCGTTAACGGCATCACCGTCGATTACGATAAAGACGGCAAATACTGGGCTTTCTATGTTGGCGATAAATACGCCGACAAGGGTGTCGATTCAACCTCGGTTACCTCGGGCGAAACCTATTCATTTAAAGTAGAATAAAAGAAAAGAGTTGGTACCAAACGGTATCAACTCTTTTTTATTAAGTTTCACTGGTCATCAAAATGCTCCAGTATGTGATACCGTCAAACTCAAAGTAGCCAACAGCTATCTGCTGATATGACTGAGCACCACTGCCGCGAACACCCAATGCCTCGGCACATTCATCATCCTCTACAAAGGCCTTATACACCTGCTCTGCGGTGTACTCGCCCCAGATGTGCACCTCTTTGGAGGCCTTTGACCATATGTTAAAGTTGGTGAATATATCTTCTTCTGCTTTGACGCGCTTGCCCTCTTTATCGGTAACCATGCGCTCATCATCCATCTTTTGCTTGCCGTAGTTAACCATATCAACCGCCTCTTCAAAGGCACGCTGATTGGCCGCCGCCTGCAATGCGCGATCGGTGGATGCGGTAGCTTCGTAGTTGTTGGCAACACGGGCAGCGTTAATAAGCTCAACAACCTTTTTGGATTTTTCCTCATCCCCTGCCCCATAGGTGACGATGGCGGTGCATTGACGCTTAAACCCTCCGTCGTTGGTACGAAGAGTTATAGTAACTGCCCCGGGCTTTTTACCCAAAATCTTACCGTCCTTATCAACGGTTGCAATGTCTTTGTTTGAGCTTTCATAGTATGCCGACTTATCGTATGCCGTTTTGGGCTTTACGGTATATTCTATCTGGCCTGTTTTGCCCACGGGGATTATAATTACCTTTTCCTTAAGGGTTACACCGATAACTCGGGGCTTGCCTTGAGGAATATCTTTTTTGTCGGGCTTTGACTCTTCGCCGATCTTATCTACCTTATAGGTCAGACTTATCTTTTTGCCTGATTCACCGGGAGCTTCCTCTTTAAACACGTCGGTGATTTTGGGGAAGGTTACCTCACCGCAAGAGGAGCACAGACAAAGTATAACCAATGCCGCAAGCAACGCTACTATCTTTTTCATCATTTCACCTCTTAACCAAGGGATAGGTTGTAAAAAGCGGATCGGTGAGATAATCACCGACCCGCCCAAACATTAGAACATCAGGTGGTTGCAGCAAGGATGCACCAGTAGGTGACGTCATTAAATACGAAGTAGCCGACTGCAATGTTGTCATAGGTTACGTTTGCATCGCCCTTGATGCCCAACGCTTTAGCATTGTCTTCGGTCTTAACAAGTGCCTCGTATGCCTTTTTGGTGTCTTTGGAATAGTCGCCCCAAACATAGAGCTCTACGTTCTGGCGAACGAAGATGCCATAATCTGCAAAGATGGTGGTCTTCTTATCGGTGCGCTCTTTATCCATTACCTTCTTCTTATTGTTAACCATATCAACGGCTTCTTCAAGAGCACGCTGATTTGCGGCAGCATTAAGAGCTTCGCTGTCAGCGGTCAGAGGAGCAAGCTTGTTTTCCTCTGCACGATCTTTATTGTTTGCTTCGCGGCCCTTGTTGATAAGGTCGAGCATCTCTTTTGCCTTGTCTTTATTGCCGCCGTTCTGGTAAACAATAACGTTAACAATGCGCTTGAAGCCCTGGTCGTTGGTGCGAATGATAATCTCTGCAGCACCGCAGCCAACACCCAAAACGTTGCCGTCCTTGTCAACCTTGGCAACAGCGGTGTTAGTGCTCTCATAATAAACGCTCTTATCATAAGCGGTCTCGGGCAATACACTGTAAGTGATCTTGCTCTTGGTGCCGATCTGCAAAGCAATAACCTTCTGATCAACGCTAATGCTGATTACGTGGGGTTTGCCTTCGGGAATTTCGGTCTTAACGGGCTTGGACTCTTCACCGATTTTCTCATGCTTAACAGTCAAATCAATCTTCTTGCCGCTGGTCTTAATGGGTGCGCCGGCGCTTGCGGGCTCTTCTTCCTGTCCGCAGCCAACCATTACGCCAAATGCCATCATAACAACAAGAATCAACGCAATAATCTTTTTCATAATAACTTACCTCCATATCGCTTACGCAGCGACTAAATTAACGGGTTTAATTTGCCCCCAACGGCAATTCTGCTGAACCATTACCTTGCTGCATATTTTATTATGTAGCACACCGGCAACTGTTCATAGGTTAATTTTAATACATAACTGCAAAATAATCAAGACCCATATTTTATTTTTATACATTTTTATTAAAAATTTTTACGTTTTTAAGCGTTTTGCATAAAAACACACTTGCTTTAAGCTTGTCCCGCCTTTGTTTTTCTTTTTTTATAGCGAATTGTATTGGGCGCTACCAATGGTTGCTAAAATTTAAAACAACAGAAATTACGTTTACATATAGTTAACAGAACCTTACATTGAATTTTTTATTTGTATGGTGTGCATAAAATAAGCTACGGTTTTTTAACACATCTGATAATTGTTTGTCAATTTTGTTAATTTTGCCCCCGTCATTTTATCATTTTGTAAAATTTTATGTCGAAATGCCATATCCTCGTTGACTTTCTGTACTAAATCGAGTATTATATTTGTGTATCATTATACTTATAGCTTAATATTCGGGAGGGGTTTTAGTGCACAACGTAACCGATGAGCAGCTTTGTTTGCTGGCTCAGTCGGGTGACACCGATGCCCGTGACCTTTTGGTCTCTCGATACATCTCTTTTGTGGGCGCGCGTGCTGCCGCCTATGCTCCCGTTTCAATCACCGTTGACCGTGACGATTACGGCCAAGAGGGGTTTATAGGTCTGGTCAGCGCCATTGACAGCTTTGATCCGTCCTACGGCGCCTCATTCCGCACCTTTGCGGCCCTTAACATTGACCGCAGAATAACCGACGCCGTCCGTTCCACTTTGCGCAAAAGCCAAATTCCGGACAGTGTCAAGGTAGCCGACGAGGTCGATATAGCAGCAGCAGACAATCCCGAGCAAACCGCCCTTATGCGTGACACTCTGCGCCGACTTTTTGCAGAGCTTGAAAAGCGCACCTCCCCTATGGAGAGGCAGGTTTTGGCGTTAATTATGAACGGCTACACCTATGGCGAAGCAGCCAAAAGATTAAACTGCTCTGCCAAAGCGGTGGAAAATGCCCTTGCTCGCGTAAGGCGCAAGCTCAACCATTATAAATAACCTCAGGTAGCTTAATTAGCAAAGCGTTGCTCCTGACAGAGACGGCGGTGCAAATCCGTCCCCGAGGTAAATTCTTATATATCAAGCGAGGTAACAACAATGTTTGAAGACAAGACCCTTACATGCAAAGAATGCGGCAATGAATTCGTGTTTACCGCCGGTGAGCAGGAATTCTATGCAGAAAAAGGCTTCGAGAATGAGCCCCAGCGTTGCAAAGCTTGCCGTGACGCAAGAAAGAATGCAGGCAGAGGCCCCAGAGAATATTTTGTAGGCGTTTGCGCCAACTGCGGTGGCGAGGCAAAGGTTCCCTTCCAGCCCAGCGGTGACCGTCCCATCTATTGCAGCAACTGCTTCAACACCATCAAAGAGCAGGCAGAATAATCAGCAATATTAATTTTTTAACTATGTTCGCTTTGTAAGTAAGGCCATTGTTATAAATATTGATATGCTCGCGGGGTGCATCTTCAGGGGATGCACCCCGCGTTTTTCACAAAAGAGCGGTTTCGACATAATATATGTAAAAAAGAGCAAGTATGCACTTGCTCTTTTTGTTTTATTTTCGTTTTTCACTCTTCACCGTTTATTACCTTACAGTATGCCGAGCGCTCCTCCCCCGTCGGGGTGCGAAAACGTCCGCAATTTTCAAATCCGCATTTTATAAGAGCATCGCACACCGCCGGCTCTTTTGGATGGGCTCCGCAACGTATGCTGTCAACTCCGTTTTCGGCACAGCGCCTGGTGCAAAAATCCACCACTGCGTCAATCACCTCAGCCAAATCGCAGTCTGCACTTACAGACATATGATGAAGCACAGCGTATTCTCCTGCAGGCCAGCTGCATCCGCCCCCTGCCCGATAGGATGTATCACCCGAAAAATCAAGCACAAAGGCAGCAATAACCTTATTTTCTTCGACGGTATAGCAGATGCCGTCATCTATATCTCCGAAAACATCATCAAAATCGGGATGCCCGTCACTCCACTTGTCAATAAGGGCGCGGCGATAGACTGCACGAGCTTGCTCGTGCAGTTCATAAACAGCTTCCGCCTGCGAATATGACGCTTCCCTTACCATCATTTTTTATCACTCCGATTATATTTTAACCATACGTAAAGATTTTTTCAAGGTCCTTAGTGCATTCGGTTGAATTTTCGTTAAAGTTGTGGTAAAATCACCCCTATAATATGTGAAAGAGGTTACAATATGGCAACACTTAATATAGTTATGATGCAACCGCAAATTGCTCCCAACGCAGGCAACGTTGCCCGCACCTGCGCGGTAACCGGTGCCCGTTTGCATCTTGTTGGCCCTATGGGCTTCGTGCCCGACGACGCCAAGCTTAAGCGCGCAGGCCTGGATTATTGGCATTTGCTCGATATAACCTATTACGAGGATAATGATGAGTTTTTTGAAAAAAACAAGGGCGGAGAGTTCTTTTTCTTCACCTCAAAGGGCACTCACGCCCACTCAGAGCAAGCTTATCCCGACGGTTGCTTTATTATCTTCGGCTCCGAGACCAAGGGCTTGCCGGAGCAGCTGCTGCACGACCATCCCGACCGCAGCTTACGCATTCCCATGAGGGGCGAGGCGCGTTGCCTTAACCTTTCAAATGCCATAGCAATCGCCACCTATGAGGTGCTCAGACAATGGGACTATCCCCTGCTTGAAAACAAAGGAAAGCTGACCATGTTTGACTGGTAATTGGTAATTTTTGACAAAACACTATATTTATTGTCTGTTTGTGTCAAATTTGTTACCTAACCACTACAAATAGTTTCTAAATTGTAACTTTTATTTTGCAAAATCCCCTTTACAAACCTTCTTTTTGAGGTATATACTGTTAGTATAAACCACCGAAGAAAGGAAGGCGAGCCGAATATGAAATTTTACAAAGCTCTGCCCCTTTTGTCGGTGATTTTTGCTTTGGTTCTATCCTTATCGGTTGTAGGCGTTCTTGGCGCACCTAAAAAGGAATCTCCCCTTGAGAATCAGGTTGTTTACACCCCTGCCAACACCAATGCCGACCTCTCTTTTGAGGGCACCCGCGTTGTGGCCGTGGCCGAAAAGCAAGAGCAGCAAGTAAAGCGTGTTGATTATGACATCAATCTTGTTTTAAGAGTGTTGCAGTTAAACCGCGTTTACGGCGATTGGCTCTACGATGACGCCGCCCTTATAGAAGAGGCCCAGCTTTCTCTTATAGACAAGATTGAAACGATTGATGGCAAGCAGGTTATCAGCCGCCGGGCGGTGCAAGAGTTTGTTTACACCCTCTACGGTCGCACCGTCGATGCCGACAACACCGATGAATATTACATTGTTTCACCTCGCGGCTACGAGCCGATGGGGCACGAAATAACCCAAATAACCGAAAAAGACGGGCTGCTGCTGGTCACCTCCAAGGTGCGTTTCGGCGGCAACGAGCCCCTCACCGCTCAGACGGTGCTGGCTCCCTGCCAAAACGATTTTGGCTATATGATTCTTTCGGCCGATATTACAGAGTGATTTTTAGCCTGTCGATAATTCGGCAGGCTGTTTTTGTTTGCAGCACAAGGGGGATTGCTTATGAAAAAGCTGTTGGCACTTATTTTGGTGCTTGTTACGATATTGACCTTTACCGCTTGCGGTAATAACGGTGCAGAGGGTTCTTCCTCAAATCAAGGCGATGCCACCGTCACCAAAGAGGGCAAATGTACCGACGGTGTATACGTTAACAAATGGGCAGGCATCAAGATTGCCCTTGAGGGTATATGGGCGGCTTACGACGGCACCGATTTGCCCGACTTAAACGGCGGCAACACCAAGTTTGGTGACGACGTTGAGCAATGGTACGACTT
>JAZRNV010000014.1:0-2084 GCA_045648425.1 Acutalibacteraceae bacterium
GGCCTCTTTGGATGATTTAAGCCGCCCCATAGAAATGTGCATTCCGGGAGAATGCCCCTGCAGACAAATGATAACGGGGGGCTTTTCAATCCCATCGGGCAGCCACAAATGGCAGGGCACAAAATACCCCTTTTCTGTTTCCGTCAAAAAGCGGATTTCTCTGAATCCGTCCTGCTGTTTATCATATTCAACCACCGCAGGAGTGTCGGGGCAGATATACTTGTCCATACCTAAAAGGTCACGCAGCTTGGCGCGTGCGCCCTCTTTCCACACGGCATAATCCTCGCCATTAAAGGTCATTGAGGGGGTGACAAGAGCGGCTTTTTCCATTTCAAAATCGTAAGTGTTTTTCATTTATATTACCTCGTTGTTTTCACATACTACGTTGGCGCAATTTTCAAAGGTCATGGCTTCATACTCTTTGTTGCAGTTGATAAAACGATTGTTGCGCACCGTCACGCCATCGGTCAGCTTGACAATAACGGGGGGCACACATATGTTTACAAATGGGTTGTTTTGTATAACTATGTTTTTGTGAACAGGAGGGATGTTTTGGTGCCGCTCACCGTTTATTTGCACAAGGATGGTGCTGCGCTTGTCGATAACCTCGCTTATCATATCGCGAAAAAGATTGTTTCTGATGGTCACGTTGGCAAGGGGGCCTGCCTCGTTCCAATAGTCAAAGGCAGACGAAAGGTATAGCGAGCAAGAAGAATAGTTGTAAAACTTGCAATTTTCAACCAGCAGGTTGTCAGACCCTTGCAAGCAAAGTTGGCGGCCGCCACAGCGGTTAAAGGTGCAGCCGCGAATGATAACGTCGGGGTAATATTTATCGTTGGTGATATAGTCACCCTCTAAAACCTCAACGCCGTTAAAGTCAAAAGCAATATTGCCGCAGTCGGCCTTTTTAACAACAACCTTGCCCTTAAGTTCAAGGGTAGCAGGGTTGTAAACCCTAAGCAAATCGCCTGCTTCGGCCCAATAGGGAGAAACCGTGCCCCCTTTTTTATCGAAGGCAACGGCCATATTGCCGCCGCAAATTTGCTTTACAGTCATAACCTGGGTGTGAAGGTTAACACGGTCATCACCGTTGGTGTCAAACAGGCAATCCTCTATAATCAGTTTGCCCGACAGGCCCATAAAATGCAAGCCGTCGCTGGTAAGGCAATAGGGGTGCCGCTCACGGTCGTCAGATGCAAGGGTTACCCGTCTAAAGGTAAAATCGTGGCAATGTGGGCAAACCAAAAATCCAAAGCCCGCAAAGTTTGAAAGGGTAACGTCTTCAAACAGCACGGTGTCGCACTGCTTTAAAATAAAGGCAACCAGGCCGTAATAGGCGTGGGATACCGTGCATTTGGTGCCCGGCTCAAGGGTTGACACGCTTTTTGAATATTGCTGCCATTTTAACAGCTTGGTAAAGACGCGCGCCGTTTTGCCGTCAAGCATTTCGTGGGGGCAATTCAACTTTCTCGGGGCGGTGCAAGCCAGTTCGCCGCCGACGTTTGAAAGTTGGTTAGGATCGACGGGGGTAGAAATCCAATAATAACGCTTTGGGGTCCAGTCGTCGTTCCATATCATACCTGCGATAAATTGCTCGCGGCCGGTAAAATCCTCGTCAATATTCAGGCGCACGTCAACGTAATCCTCGGTGGCGTTGACAATCACGCCTGCAGTGTTGGACGGCTGAGTGGCCGACACGTTAAAGCCGCGAATAACAAGGTTTTTGCAGCGCTCTGCTTTAAAAACACCTGCACCGGTTTCAAAGCCCTCCTCCCTGCTAAAATAGGGCGAAAGGACGGCACCGATACCTTCAAGGGTAAGGTTGGTTTTGTCGCAAATATAAACGGTGCTTAAAAGAAGGTAGGTGCCCGCCTCAAAGACTATGGTTGCCCCGTCGGGAGCATCGGCTATTATTTTTTCAAGAATGGGGGTAGCGTTATCCCCCATCATCTGCTCGTTAATTTTTATAACATTCATATCACTCGACTGTGTTGCCTTCGCAAATTACGTTGGCGCAATTTTCAAAGGTCATTGCCTCATACTCTTTGTTGCAGTTGATAAAACGATTGTTGCGCACCGTCACG
>JAZRNV010000015.1:0-16878 GCA_045648425.1 Acutalibacteraceae bacterium
GTTTCTGCGCGAGTGACGGAACCTTGTTTAATAACTGCAGTGAGTACGTATTGGCCGTAGTGCCTCACTTGCGCGTTTCAGAATTAGCTCTGCGTTTCTGCGCGAGTGACGGAACCTTGTTTAATAACTGCAGTGAGTACGTATTGGCCGTAGTGCCTCACTACTTACCGACGCAGAAACGGCTGAAAACCTCGTCAACAACCGATTCTGAGGCGCGCTCCCCTGTCAGCTCGCAAAGGGCAGAGATGGCATCGTCTATGCAAACACCCACTGCGTCAAAGGTAAAACCGTTGTCAAGGGCAGAGATGGCATCCTCAACCGCCAAAAAAGCGCGGTTTACACAGTCAAGCTGTCGGTCGTTGGCGATAATGCCTGCATCGGCATCCAAATCAGCCGAGCCCAGCACTCCTTCAAGGGCCTGCTCAATGGAGTCGGCCGAGTCAAATTTGGCGCTGATTTTAACGGCGTTTTCAAAATTGACTTGGTGGATATTGGCGGCAAGAGGCAAATCACATTTGTTAAGTAGGGCAATGTGGGGGCGACCTTGAAGAGCAGAGATAAGCTCAAAATCTTCACTGTCAAAGGGACGGGACAGATCAAAAACAGCAATAATAAGCTGTGCATTTTCCATTTTTTTGCGGGCAAGCTCAACGCCTACCGCCTCAATGGGGTCATCGGTGGAGCGGATACCTGCGGTGTCGGCCAAAATGAGGGTGTACCCCGCTACGTTTACAGAGTCCTCAATAACGTCTCGGGTGGTGCCTGCAATGTCGGTAACGATTGAGCGGTCAAACCCTGCAAGCAAATTCATAACGGTAGATTTGCCCACATTGGGCTTGCCGACTATGGCGGTGGTTACCCCTTGGGTAAGCAGCTTTCCTCGCTCTGCGGTGGAAATAAGGGCAGATAGGCGGCTTTTTGCCTCGCTGAGATTGGATTTAAGAGTGGTTGACTCAACGTAGGGCACGTCTTCGTCGGGAAAATCGGTCCAGGCGGCCAAATCGGCATCGGCCGAAATCAGCGAGCCCTTTATGGATTGCACTGCATCAAAAATCGCGCCTCCTTGGGCAGCTAAAGCGGCCTTGTGGGCTCCGCTTCCCTTAGCAGAAATAAGGGTCATTACCGATTCGGCGGCTGTAAGGTCAAGCTTGCCGTTTAAAAAGGCACGTCGGGTGAATTCGCCGGAATGAGCCATACGGGCGCCTGCCGCCAAAACGGCCTGCAGAGCGCGGCGCAACAAATAAACACCGCCGTGGCAAGAAAATTCCACCACATCCTCCCCTGTGTATGAGCGGGGCGCTGCAAAACGCAGGGCGACGGCACGGTCAATATGACCCTTGCTGTCGTACAGATCGCCCAAGGCGGCGGTGTAGCCCTTCATTTGACTGACGGGGCAGCCCTTTAATGACTTAAACACCTTGTCGGCGATGACGCAGGCCTCGTCACCCGAAATTCTGATAACACCGATGCCTGCCGCTGCAGAAGGAGTGGCAATGGCTGCTATGGTTTGGCTCATTCTTGTCACCTCGATATGATAAAATAACGCCCACGGGGAAGTGGGCGTTTAGACGGGGCTAAACCCCAATTATTTATTGTCGATTCGGCCAAACAGGGGCAAATCTGATGCATCGCTGCGCTTTTCGCGAGTTGGCTCGGCAGGAGTGTAGCCACCGCTTCTGCCACCGCGAGATGAACGGCCGCCTCTGCCGCGACGGTCGCGGTCATTTCTGCCGCCACGCTGGCGTGAGGGACGCTCGTCGGGATTTAGGGGGTTGCCCTGCTCATCGGCAAGACCGATGATAACACGGCGACCCTTACTGTCGCCAACAGACCAAGAGGTTACGCCCTCTTCACCCTGAATAGCGGTGTGAATGACGCGGCGCTCATAGGGATTCATGGGCTCAAGAGCGTGGTTTTTGCTGCTCTTTTTAACCTGACCTGCAATGCGAAGGGCCAAAGCGGTCAAGGTTTCTTCACGCTTTGCACGGTAGTTGTTGGTGTCAACCACAACGCGAACAAAGCCATCCTCATCGTTGTTATAGCACAAGCTGGCAAGATACTGAATAGCATCAAGAGTCTCACCGCGGCGGCCGATTACGGCGCCCATGCCCTCACCGTCAACGGTGATGCAAAAGCCGCCGTCAACATCGCTGACAGAGCAGGTGAATTCGCCAATATCCATATGAGAAAGCACGTCCTTAACAAAGTTAAGGGTGTTGTCAAGAGAGGTTTGGTTGATGGTTACCTTTTTGATGGGCTTTTCTTCAACCTTTTTCTCTTTTTTCTCGGCTTTTTCTGCTTTAGCGGGCTTTTTATCTTCTTTTTTCTCGGCCTTTACGGGCTGTTTCTTTTCTTTTTTGGGCTTTTCTTCCTTTTTGCCGTCGTCATAAGAGAGGGTGACCTTGGCCGGCTTGCCGCCAAAGAGACCCAGCACCTTTTTCTCGGGCTGGTCGATAATTTCTATATCTACATCGATTTCATCGCCTACACCAAGCTCAAGACGGGCGGCCTCAATGGCCTCGTCAATGGTGGCGGCGGTAGCAGTTGCTTCTCGTCTCATATTAAAGTTAACATCCTTTCGTTAAGGGAAGGGCCTTATTTAAGCAGACCTTTTTTGGTTGTTTCGGGCGGATTGATGCGCATTTGCTCAAGCTTGCGGCGCTTTCTTGCCTCTTTGGCTTCGGCCTGGGCAATAAGCTTGCCGGGGAAGTAAATCTTCTGCATGGCAACCATAATGATGGTTGACACGATGTTTGAGCAAACCCAGTACCAGCCAACCGCACCGGGCACGCTGAAGGTGATAAACAAAGAGAAAAGGGGCATGCCAAAGGTCATACAGCCGGTGGTGGCTGCGTTGCCGCTTGTACCGTTCATCTTCTTGTTGTTGTAGTTGCTGATAAGTGAGCTCGCAAGAGAGGTCAGCAAGGACAGCAAGGGGATGATAATGATAGGAGCTATGGCAAGTGAGGGGGTTTCAAGCAAATCTATGCCGAAAAGCTCAAAATTGTTGTTATCAAACACCTTTTGAATGGGTGCGTATTTGTCGGCATCAAGCTTAAGAAGCTTTGAGATGGTGTCGCCGTTAAGAAGCTCAAGCTGATTGAACTTTTCGGGGTCTTTGCCCAGTGCTTTTACTGCATCATTAATCAAAGAGGAGGGAAGGCCGTAGATGCACATAAGGGCCTGGCGCACAGCGTTGTAGATAGCTATAAAGATGGGAAGACGGATAAACATAAGCAAACAGCCCGAAAGAGGTGAAGAGCCGTTTTGAGAATAAAGCTTGCTCATCTCTTCCTGGTATTTTGCTTTATCGTCCTTATATTTTTCCTGCAGCTTGGCAAGCTTGTTCTTAAGGCGTGCCTGAGATGCAGTGGATTTTTGCTGTCTGATGTTAAGGGGAATAAGCACAACGTTGATAATAACGGTGAACAGCATTATGCCAAGAGCAAAGTTATTTCCGCAAAGGTCGCAGAAAAACTTTATTATTGAACCGAAAAAGTTATTTAACCAGTTCATAAACTACCTCCGTTTTTTACGCCCCGGCAGTGGTACGGGGTCGTAGCCGCCTTTACACAGCGGATTACATCTGAGTATTCGCCACAACGTAAGCCAAAAGCCCTTGAATGCGCCGTGAGTCTCGATGGCTTCAACGGCGTAGTGGGAGCAGGTTGGATAAAACCTGCAGCAGGGCGGAGTTCGTGGTGAAATACAGCGCTGATACCAATTTATCAGCCATATAAGCAGTTTTTTCATTATTACTGCCGCGCCACACCGGCGTCTTTTAACTGCTGCAGCATTGTTTGGGCAATGTCAGTACTCTTGGCAGGGGCAGTACGGGAGCGTGCCACAAAAACAATAAAAAAGCTGCAGTCGGGCAATATTTGCTTTTCGCATTCACGCCAGGCAGCTCTGATGACTCGCCTTGCCCGATTGCGCGTGACTGCGTTACCGATTTTTTTACCGGTTGTGATACCCATTTGAATGCCCCCACTGCGACGGGGCATAACATAGGTTATCAGGTGGGACGATGCAAAGCATTTGCCCCTTGAATAAACCATTCTGAAAAGGTGGTTTTGCTTCATTTTTAAGGTCATAAAGTGCCCTCCGTCTAAATTCGGTATGAAGCTAAAAAGCAAGGGGCTGTCTTATAAAACAGCCCCTTATGCAGATGCACTTAGTAGGACAGGCGCTTTCTGCCTTTTGCTCTGCGGCGGGCAAGCACCTTGCGGCCGTTTCTGTCAGCCATTCTCTTGCGGAAGCCGTGCTCTTTTTTTGCGTGAAGCTTTTTGGGCTGGTAAGTTCTTAACACTTTTACCCCTCCGTTCTTAAAACTTTAGTCTGGGGGACCCTAAATTAGCATCTGCCCCAAGGGCAGACAGGTCCAAAACATAACCCTGCAAGTGTAAATTATATAATAAAACACTTGCTTATGTCAACCATTTTTATCAATAAAATTAAAAATAGGGCACAAAAACATTTTGCGCCCTATATATTGTGGTTGTTTTGTTAAAGTTGACCCGTTACTCCCCTTGCCAGCAGTCCAAATCGGCCGTGAGACCGATATCCTTCGCCACAAAAACGGGGTTTTTGCTATGCTTGCGCTTTTTAAGATAATCCTTAAGGGTGCGCAAAGCAACAGGCAGAAGTATGGTGATGACGGGTATATTGATAAGGGCCATAACGCCCATGCCCAGATCGGACAGATTCCACAAAAGGTCGGCGGAAAGTCCTGCGCCCAATAAAATCAGCAGGCAGGCCACCACTCTGTAGACCAAGATGAAATCTTTGCTCGGAGTTTTGCCAAACAGGTGGTCAAAGGCCTTGTCAACATAGAAAAGGTTGCCCAGCAAGGTGGTAAAGGCAAAGAAGAACATAGCTACTGTGATAAAAATGGGGCCGAATTTGCCCAATGTTGCAGTCATTGACTGCTGAACAAAGGCGGCGCCTGCAATTTCTTTGGTGGGAGTTACCCCTGAGCAGAGGCACATAAAGGCAGTGGCAGAGCAAACAAGCAGGGTGTCGATAAATACGCTGAGCACCTGCACGAGACCTTGCTTGGCAGGATGGCTTACCTCTGCTGCTGCGGAAGCGTTGGGGGCGGAGCCCACACCTGCCTCGTTGCTGAAAAGGCCGCGCTTAATACCATACATCAGGCAGGAGCCGCCCAATCCGCCAAAAATGGCCTTGAAATTGAAGGCGTCATCAAAGATCTTTGAAAAGATGTCGGGCAGCATTTTATAGTTAAAGCAAACAACGACAATAGCAACGCCTATGTAGGCAAGGCCCATAAAGGGCACTATAACACCGGTGGTTTTGGCGATGCGCTTGCCTCCGCCCATCAGGCACAAAAAGACCAGCCCTGCCACAACTGCGCCGATAATCCACGGAGTTATGCCTTTGTTATAAAAGGAATAACTGCTGAAGGTATCCTGCAGGTTGAAGGAGGCCAGCATATTAAAGCCGATTCCGTAGGTAAATATAAGGGCTATTGAAAAAATTATGGCTAAAGGACGGCATTTAAGGGCTTGTTCAATGTAATATGCAGGGCCACCGAAGCATCCTTCTTTGCCTTTGCGCTTATAAACCTGAGCAAGGGTGCTTTCAACAAAAGCGGAGGCGCTGCCGATGATGGCAATAACCCACATCCAAAAAACAGCACCGTAGCCACCGCAACAAATGGCGGTGGAAACGCCTATAATGTTGCCTGTGCCCACGCGGGATGCGGTGGAAACCATCAGCGCCTGGAAGGAGGAGATGCCCCCATCCTTGCCCGGCTTTTCGGTTACTGCCTTAATTTGCAGGGGCAAGGTTCTGAACTGAACCGCTTTGGTGAAAAAGGTAAAGACCAGACCGCCGGCAATAAGAATAATAACCAGCAGATAGTCGTATAAATATCCGTTAACACTTCCTAAAAAGCCGTTAACTGCATCGGAAAGCTGTTTTAAATACATATTTTTATGTCCTTTTCGGTGTTATTGGTTGTTTTGGCTGTCAATGGCTTCAATCGCCAGCTGAAAAAGCTGATCAAGGCGCTGAATTTGCTCCTCCAATGAGAGATAGCCGAAAAGGGCCTCTAACCCCGTAGAGGCATGATACTGCGCCTCGCTGGCTCCTTTTGGGGTGTGAGAGGAGTGGGCGTTGCGGCCTCGGCGGTAAATGGCTGCCTCTTGCTCGTTGAGCAAGGGCAAAAGCTCCGCCGCGGCAAGAGCTTGTGCGGAGGCACAAACATATTTAACAGCCGCTTTGTGCAGACCGTTGACCTGTATATTGCCCCTTTGTGCCAACATTTTACGCACACGCAAGCTATACTCTGCATCCCCTACAAAAGCCAGGGCCAGGGCGTTATAGCTGCCGAAGTTTTGCTCTGCCGTAAAAATCACCTCTTGCTTGCTCTATGGAATGTAATCAAATTCAAAATCGTAAATGCTGACGGTATCACCCTTTTGGATACCTGCCTCAACCAGCGCCTCAATTATGCCGCTGGAGTGAAGCACCCGCTGAAAATATTGCAATGAATCATATTCGTCGGGATCGATGGCCTCCATAATTTTAAGCAGCCAGCGTGCCTCGATGAAATAGACCCCATCCTCCACCGTAAGGGTGAAGGGTCGCTTTTTCTGCTCGGTAAAGTCCTCGATGGGCTCGGGCTCGGGCTCAAAGCGGGTTATGGGGGGCAGCGTTGCAAGCTGCGCGGCAACGTGGTTGATAAGGGCGCCTGTGCCCTCTGCAATGGCTGCCATAATGGGGAAAAACGCAATGTCGCGCTCATCAAAATAGCTTTTGATGCGGGCAATTTCCTCATCGTCGGTCAAATCGCACTTGTTGGCCGCAACCACCTGCTTAAGCTGTGCAAGCTGGGGGTCAAAGGTGGCAAGCTCGCGGTTGATGGCCTCAAAATCTTCAATGGGATCGCGACCCTCGCTGCCCGAAACGTCTATGACGTGTATGAGCATTCGGCAGCGCTCTACGTGGCGCAAAAACTCGTGGCCAAGGCCAACGCCCTCGCCCGCACCTTCAATAAGACCGGGAATGTCGGCCATTACGAAGGAGTCGCCCTCCCCCATGCTGACAACACCCAGCACGGGAGTCAGAGTGGTGAAGTGATAGTTGGCGATTTTGGGTTTTGCCATAGAAACCACCGATATAAGGGTGGATTTGCCAACGTTGGGGAAGCCGATGAGACCAACATCGGCAAGCAGTTTAAGCTCTAATCTTATCTGAAGCTCATCTCCCGGGGCGCCGTTTTTGGCAAAACGGGGCACCTGACGGGTGGATGTGGCGAAATGGCTGTTGCCCCAGCCCCCTCTGCCGCCTTTTGCAAGCACAAAGGGCTCGTCGGCAGACATATCAGCTATCAGTCGGCCCGTTTGGGCATCTCTTACCAGGGTTCCGCGTGGAACATTGATGTAAAGATGGGGAGCGCTTTTTCCGCTGCAACGTCCGCCGCCACCGTTTTGGCCGTTTTGGGCGGTGTATTTGCGCTTGTAACGAAAGTCGGCAAGGGTAGACAAGCTGTCATCCACCTGCAAAACCACGTCACCGCCACGTCCGCCGTCGCCGCCGTCGGGGCCGCCTGACGCAACGTATTTTTCTCGGTGAAATGAGACGGCACCGTGACCGCCGTCACCTGCGCGAACCAATATTGTCGCGGTATCTACAAACATACTTTCACCTCATTTAATGTCGATATAAGAATTTAAATATTAATTGCTCTTCCCGGCGAGTGACGGTAGTAAATACCACCACCGCAACCGGTATGTCTTGCCACCGGCGGTTCGCCGGACGCACTGCACCCAATAAGCCTACTGCGCCTTCTGGCGAGTGACGGTAGTAAATACTACCACTGCAACCGGTACGTCTTGCCACCGGCGGTTCGCCGGACGCACTGCACCCAATAAGCCATTTCTAAAACTCGCACGTCATTCTTGAGCGAAGCGAAGAATCCCGTCCTCTGTGGCTGAGGGGTTAATCGTGCTTGTGGGATCGATATAAATTGCTGTCGCAATTTTCGATATGCCAAATGTTTTTGGCTCGATATGTGCGTTCGCAACGAGAATGTCCCTCTTGTAGCAGAGATTCTTCGGTCGCATTTGCTCCCTCGAGAATGACACGTCTGGGCGCACTGCACCCAATAAGCCTACTGCGCCTTCCCGGCGAGTGACGGTAGTAAAAACTACCACCGCAACCGGTACGTCTTGGCTGCGGTGCCTCACCGCAAAAAATTAAAGCCCCGGACTTATTATGCCCGGAGCTTTTAACTCGAAATTACTGTTCAACAGCGTAAACGCTGACCTTTTTACGGTCGCGATCAAGACGCTCGAACTTTACCTTTCCGTCAATGAGAGCGAAGAGAGTATCGTCACTGCCCTTGCCAACATTGTTACCGGGGTGAATATGGGTGCCGCGCTGACGGACAAGAATGTTGCCTGCCAAAACGAACTGACCGTCGGCTCTCTTAACGCCCAAACGCTTGGACTCGGAATCACGGCCGTTTTTGGTTGAACCCATACCTTTTTTATGAGCAAAAAGTTGAATGTTAATCTTAAGCATCCTGTTGCACCTCCAATTTAATGTGGATGAATTCGGGGTACTGCTCTTGCAGACCGCTCAGATGTAGCCACAGACCCTGAAGCACCGTTTGTGACGGTGATGTGGCCGACTGACCCAAGAAAAAGGTCATTTTACCGTCTGCCACCGATATTTCTGCAGAGTCGCCGACAACCTCGGTTATAGTGTTTGCGGCCATATAAACCGCAGAGGAGACGGCTGAACAAACCAGCCGAGCATCATCTTCACCATAGTTATCGGTGTGGCCTGATATGCTGAAACCGCACATCGAGCCGTCTTTTTTAAAGAATACAGCACTAGTCATAGTGTTAATTAAAGGGCGATCTTATTGATCTGCACCTTGGTGTAGGGCTGTCTGTGACCCAGCTTGCGCTTTGAGCCCTTTTTGGGACGGTAAGTGAAAACGATGATTTTCTTGTTCTTACCCTGCTTGAGAACAGTTCCCTCGACCTTTGCACCCTCAACATAGGGAGCGCCGACCTTAAGACCGTTGTCATCATTAACGGCAATAACCTGGTCAAAGGTAATCTCTGCATCCTGCTCTGCGTCGAGCTTTTCGATGTAGATAACATCACCCTCGCTAACCTTATACTGCTTGCCGCCGGTTACGATAACTGCGTACATTCTTTTGGCACCTGCCTTTATTATAGACTCGCTACGCTCGGGCGGAGAAAGCTCACTTACAAAAGCCCGGAATATGCGGCTTTAGCATTGTACCATACCGAAAAGTGTTTGTCAAGCATTATTTTGCGGCAAAAATCAAGGCGCTACCCATTGGGTAACGCCTCAAAATTACTTCAATATATAGATTTCTACATTTCTTACGCCGAAGGTTTTGCACTGTGCTTCGGTTGGGAAATAAAGGTCGATAACACGGTCGGTGGTTTTAGTGAAGCCGCCCGTATCTTCTGCAACTGCGTAGCCGTAGAAGTATCTTCCGTCACTGGAACGGATGAAAAGACGGGTTCCGTAGGGTATCTGCTTGGGGTTGACGGCAACGTAGCCGGTGCGCACCTTTTTGCCCGTAGCGGTGACACCGCCGCCTGAATAGGCAGAGGCCTTGCCAACAATCTTTTTGCTGTAATTTACGGGCACTCCGTTTTTGTCAAGAGCAAAATCCTGCGCGGGAACAAGACCCGACACATATTTTGTGTTGCTGCCTTTATAGGTATTGGTGGGCTGCTTTTTGGTGCCCACGGTTTTAATGGCTGCAACGGGTTGGGTTTTGACCGTTTCGTTGGTCACCTGGGTGTCAACAAGCTGACCGTCTACAAACTTATAGGTGTAAGAAATAATCTTCACGCCGGGAGACCCCTTTGTGAGGGTGGATTTGCCCGATTCCATATTGGCGTCATAGACCACCTTGGTGGAATAGGGAATTTGAACCTGCTTTGCTTCGGTTTTATACTCAACATCGGTTACAGCGATGGCCATACCCGATTGAAGGGTATCATCCTTTGAAAAGTTAAGAATATCTTCGTCGGAAAGCTCAATGCCTGCTGCCTTTAAAGCATCCCCAACGGTGCCGCCGGTGGTCTCAATGGTGTAAGCTTTGCCATAGGCATCCACAGTTACGGGGAAAGCACGCAGCAGGGTGATGCTGCCACCCTTGCCGTTGATGCCCGAAAAGGTATATTCATCCTTGCTGCCCAGCTCAACACCTGCGGCATCAAGAATGTCGTCGGGCTTGCTGCTGAGGGTGTAAACGGTATGAACACTGTCACCGTCGTGAATGGAAACGGCTTTGGTGGAAATATTTAATATTGATACTGAAATTATTGCTACTGCGGTGATAACGGCCAGCATCATCATCGGCTTTGCCACACATTGACGTGAGCGCAACAGATGCTTAAGTCCTCTCATAACATACCTCGCTATTTTTACTGTTTTTATGCAGCCAAAATTTGCCTGCACAATAGTATTTTATTCAGCAAGGAGGATTATATTCAAAAGAATGTATAATGTCAACCCCTCGCTCCCTATGACCTTTGTGTAATTTTAACAAAAATCCAAAAATCCCCCCCACGGCAAAAAGGGGTTTTTCGAAATAAATTAAGGTTGCCATCCTGTTTTGTCAAAATTCTTTCACTTTTCTTTGTGCAACCGCACAAAAATTTGTCACCAAGATGTCGAAGGGCGTAAAAACGGCTTGGTTAAGCCGTTTATTGCGACAGCCGACTCGGTCAAAATTGGAAATAAGTGTAAAATGCGGCCAAATTCAAAGACAAACGGAGGGACACTTGCTCAATTTTCCTGTTTAATTTTCCAAAACAGAAATAAAATTCGGCTGAAAATAGGATTTTTAATAAGAAAAAAGGAGGGCTTTCCCCCACTTTTGATATAATTTTAAGCAAAAAAGCTCATTTTTTCGCAAAAAAATCAGTGCAAAACACCTTTTTGGTGGAACAAGATGAAAACCACAACATTTGGTGTTTAAGTGGTGATTTTTAGTCCATCATAGAGGAGTCCTCGCGCGCGCGCGCGTGCGCGCGTACATTTAATATATGTATTATATTTAATATAAAGCAAAAAATGCTTGACTTGTGGTCAAAACAGGGTTATTATAATTTTGCCGATTTTTAATGCCTTTAAGGCATTTTCACACTAAAAAACGGAAATTTATAATTATGAAGGAGTGACAGAGCGTGGACGCCGGCAGTAGTAGTACAGGGCTTAGTTTTGGCTTTATATGTGCATGGTTAGCAGCGGGGCGTTGTGTTCTGTCTGCTTGCTGATTATTTGCCTTAAAACCGAGATTAAGTCCTCTTTACCGTTTACGTTAAAGGAGGGCTTTTTATTATGACAGAAATTGTTTTGACACTGCTTGAAAACAAAGATTATAAGCAGCTGAGGGAGCTGCTTATCAATGTTGACCCCGCCGACCTGGCGATTTTGCTTTCGGATGTGAGCGAGCGGCAGGCCACCTTGATTTTTCGACTTTTACCTAATGAATTGGCGGCCGAGACCTTCGTTGAGCTTGAGGGCGACATCCGCACGGCACTTATAGCATCCTTCAGCGATAACGAGCTGCGCGAGGTGCTTGATGAGCTTTACAATGACGATGTTGTTGACCTTATAGAAGAGATGCCGGCCACCGTTGTGCGCCGAATTTTAAATCATACCGATGACGACCGTCGCCAAACCATCAACCAGCTGCTAAGATACCCCAAGGACAGCGCCGGCAGCATAATGACCACCGAGTTTGTCTCGCTCAAATCGGGCATAACGGTTGAGGATGCCTTTTCTGCCATTCGACGCAGGGCGCTGGACAAAGAGACTATTTATAACTGCTATGTTAAGGATGGAAAAAGCCACCTTATCGGTGTGGTTTCTGCCAAGGATTTGCTTTTGGCCGAGCCCGACACGGTTATTGACGACATCATGCACACCAATTTTGTTGCGGTGACCACTCATGATGATAAAGAAGAGGTTGCTCTTAAATTTTCAAAATACGATTTGCTGGCTGCCCCTGTGGTAGACAGCGAGGGGCGCTTGGTAGGTATTGTTACCTTTGACGACGCTATGGACGTTATTGAGGAGGAGGCCACCGAAGATATCGAGCGTATGGCGGCTATTACACCTACCGACAAGCCATATATGCAAACAGGTGTCTTTGAATCCTGGCGCACCCGAGTTGTATGGCTTATTTTGCTGATGCTGCTTTCTACCTTTACGGGTATGATAATCACCCGATATGAAACAGCCCTTACCGCTTTTGGCCTGGCGGCCTTTATGCCAATGCTGATGAACACGGGCGGAAATGCGGGAGGTCAGACCTCGGCCACCGTTGTGCGCGGGCTTTCCTTGGGCGAAATTCGAGTGGAACAATGGCTGAGGGTGCTTTTTAAAGAGATGCGCGTCGCCTTGCTGTGCGGCTTAACCATGGCGGTGGCTACCTTTATAAAGCTGATGCTTATTGACCGCCCTGACCTTATGGTGGCGGTGGTGGTGAGCGCAACCTTGCTTGTCAGCATTGTGGTGGCAAAGATTGTGGGCAGTGTGTTGCCCATTTTGGCAAAGCTGCTGGGCTTTGACCCTGCAGTTATGGCCAGCCCCTTTATCACCACCGTGGTGGATGCCATTTCTTTGATGATATATTTCGCCATTGCAACAGCGCTTTTATAAAAAATGTAAATAATAGATTTACGGAGCGGTCAATTAGGTTTTATCCCTTAGTGTCCGCTACTTTTTTATTTTAAAATGTGACAGGTTTTGTTTGTATATGACATGGGGGCTAAATGGTTTTTTATACTGTGTTCACGAATTTGTAACAAATGCACAAAAATACTCCAAAAACTTTTACGGCATTGACACTATAAAACAAGTGGCTGGCTTCTTGAAATAAATAAGTTAGAATGATATAATGATTAAACAAGGTGGAGAGGGATAACCCCCCCATTTGTGATATTATTACAGATGCACAGCATCTGAAATTCAAGGAGGAAAGCGCATGAAGAAAATTCTTGTGGTTCTGCTTTCGCTGTGTATGGTATTCGCTATGATGCCTGTTGCAGCACTCGCAGCGGAAGAAAACACAGACAAAGCTCTTACCGGTGTCGGTATTGAGTTTAACGAATCAATCGCTCCCGTAGCTGATGATTGGACTTTGGAAGGATCTAACTCCACAATAGGTGCTTCTATCTATTTGGATAACGCCAATGCCAACAGCTACATTAACGGAACTTATAATGACACGTTTAACCTTACTAACGGTTTTACTGTTACTTATAAGGCAAATGCAAGATACTACAAAAACTATGCAAAGGGCAATGCTTATAAGAGCGTAGTTATCGGTAACCTATCTGCAGGACTTGAAATTGCTGATGCCGACAAGACAGCAGTAGTGCTCAAGATCAGAGTTAACGACACTGTTGTTGCAACCAGTGACGTTGTTTATGATTCAACCTATGAAGGTTGGAATGAAGAATATTCCAGCGCTGATAACTTAGGCAACTACATTGGTAATTCAATGGTTTTGACTTTGGATTATGATGTAGCAACCAAGACTGTTACTTACAGCACTCCTGATGCAAGCGTTTCTTACGTTGACGAAGACAACGCCATTGACGTAAGCAATGCTGCTGTAGTTCTTCGTACCCATGCATCATGGGCCGGCTTTGCAAACTTTACCCAGTTTAAGCTTGAGGGTAAGAAGCCGTCACTTACCGGTACCACTATTACATTTAGCGATGTTGAGCTTACAAGCTTGACCGCAGACGATTGGACCAAGACCAGCGGCTCCTTCAAGACTGCTGACTATGGTACTTACGTAAAGGGTTCAAACTCTACTGATGCTCAGGTAACCACTAAAAACGCCTATGATTTGTCAAAGGACTTTGTTTTAAATGTTGGTTACGGTAAGATTAACTACAACACCAAGTCCGGCTACAACTTCACCATTAAGATTGGTGGCGTAGACATTAAGATTGAGCCTGCTACCTTTGCAGCTAATTTCGGCGGTGCAGCCAAGGCCACCGTTTCTGTTGACGGTACCGTAGTTGGCGAAGCCACAGGCGGCAACTATGCAAGCTCTAGCGCTTTCAAGACCGCTGTTGGTTCTGACGTAACTGCTGACCGCTTCATTACCGCCCTTGTTACTTATAAGGACGGCGTGTTGAAGGTAACTATCAGTGGTGTAGTTGTATTTGAGGGCGCAATTACTACTGACCTTTCAAATGCAAAAGTTGCTCTTATTGAAGAGAAGAAGACCGGTTGGTCAAACAGTTACATTTATGACTTTGAGTTGACAGCTGGTTCTACCACCATCACCTTGCAAGATGTTGAAGATTTGATGGCAAGCCTTGCCGATGCTTCTCTTGAAACCTATGCAGATGCAGCAGCCACCATTGACGCTGTTATGCCTTTGCTTAGCGCAGATAAATTGGAATTGCTCACCAGCCTTGCTGTTTACGAGAAATACAAGGCAGATTACACCAAGTACAACGCAGACAAAGTGGCAGATGCTGAAATCGTTGCCAAGAACGCATCCTACACCCTTATCAACGGCCTTTATGCCGAAGATTGGAAGGACGTAACCGGCGGTGGCGCTTTCTACAGAGGCAACACTGTTTTCGGCAATGTAACAGCTACAGGTGACGGCTTCTATGCAAACGGCGGCAACGTCCGGTACTCTATGACCAGTGTTAACCCCCTTGCAACTGGTAATAAATACTTCAAGATTGTTCAGCAGTCTAAACAATCGGAATATAGCGACACTAACTTTAAGTGGACCATCGGCGATTTGACCATCGGCATTTACGTCGACGGTAACAACGCCTCTAACTCTTACGGTGACACCGGTTATAACGATGGCAAGAAGATGGCTATATTCCAGATCTTCTACAAGGGCGAGCTTGTAAAGGTTATCACCGGTGAGGCCAACAACTATGGTTTCGACAAGTCTGTTGACCCCTGCTCAACCTGGATGCTTACCAACTGTGAGTTCACCATCACCTATGATAACGGCAATCTTATGATTACCTTCTATAACGGTGCAACCAAGTACGTTACTCCTAAGACCGGCTTGGATCTTAACACCCTTATTGACGGTTTCAACTACAACCCCAACGGCAAGCACGTTAAGCTTGATATTTTCACCAGCTATTCACAGCTCAGATTCAACAAGCTCACCATCACCGGCAAGGCAAACAAGGCAGCTGTAGATAACCTCGCAGCTCTTGCTCAGACCAACCCCGGTGCAGCAAAGCTTATCTATGATTCTATCTCTGACAAGTCTATTGTAGACGACGCTACCGCAGCTATCCTTAGCGGCGAATTTGCAGTTTCTGCAGAGAATGCTACCTATGATGTAGTTATCGGCGACGGCAAATACAATTCTAAGGATTACAGATATGGCGATACCGTAACCTTCACTGCAGCAGCAGATGGCGCCTTCCTTGGTTGGTACGATGGCGAGGGCAACCTCCTCACTACCGACGCCGCTTACACTTGTGTAATCGAGCCCGGCAAGACCATCGTTGCCAAGGCAGAAGAAGCAGGCTGCAAGCACGCAAACACCGTTGAAGTAACCGAGAACAAGGTTGACGCAGATTGCGTAAACGGCGGCTCTTATGACAACGTTGTTAAGTGCGACGATTGCGGCGAAGAAATCAGCCGTGAAACTGTTACCACCGATGCACTCGGTCATACCGAGGTTGTTGACAAGGCAGTTGCTCCCACCCTCAACTCTACCGGTCTTACTGAAGGCAAGCACTGCTCTGTTTGCGGCGAGGTTCTTGTTGCTCAAGATGTAGTTCCCATGATCGTTGGCGAGGCTTCTATTGTTGGCGGTCTCAACTATGCAACCCTTGAAGAGGCAGTTGCAGCTGCTAACGACGGCGACGTTATCGTTCTTAACCTTGACGTTACCACCGAGGCCATTTTGGTTATCGACAAGGCCATCACTCTTGACGGTAACGGCCACACCTTGACCTACACCGGCAAGGGCGCAGACGCCCGTGCTATCAACGTTAAGGTAGCAGGCGACGTTACCATTTACGATCTCATTATTGACGCTGTTGATGCAGAGCGTGCAATCAACGTTATCACCTATCCTGCAAACCTTGTTGTTGAAAAGGTTACTGCAGTTTCTAACAACTACACTGTAAACGTTGCAGGCTCAGGCGCAGGCGCAACTGTTGCAATCGTTAACTCTACCCTTACCGGTAAAAATGTTGTTAACGTTGGCGGCGCAAACGTCAAGATTACCATTGACGGTTCAACCATCAACTGTGTTGACAATTCAACCAACGAAGGTTATAGCGCACTTGCACTTAACAAGGATGCTACTAACTCTACCATCACTGCAACCAACACTGTAATCAATGTAACCGGCGATTCAGTTAAGGCAACCAACGCAGCAGCCGGCGGTGAAATCAACATCGACGATTCAGCTGACGAGGTTGATGTAGACGTTGCATACATTCAGTATGGCAACTACTACTATGGCTTTACCAACCTTGCCGATGCTGTTGCCAAGGCAAATGATGGCGAAACCATCGTCCTTCTCCGTGACATCACTCTCACCGAGTTTGTAAAGATTGCCAAGAAGGTTACTATCGACCTTAACGGCTTCACTATCACTGCTGACTTCGTTTCAGCATACGGCGCAATCTATGTTGCTCCCGCAGGTGACCTCACCATCAAGGGTGCAGGCACCATCACCAGTGCCGATATCGCTATCGGCAACTATGGCAAGCTCGCTATCGACGGCGCAACCGTAAACGGCGACTATGCAGCAATCTACAACTTCTACTACAATGCTACCACCTATGGTAAGGCAACCATCAACGGCACCGTTGAGGGCTGGGT
>JAZRNV010000016.1:0-5379 GCA_045648425.1 Acutalibacteraceae bacterium
ATTTCGGCAGGAGAGAACATTGCAATGGTGTTACTGTCGATAGATGCAAACATCTTATCACCATAAGCACAAAGACCTCTGTTGTTTGAAAGGCCCAACTTCCAATCGTAGCACTTGTAGGTGCCTTTTTCACGGTCAAACTCAAGAATCATTCCTTTTCCGTAGTTACCCATATATGCCACCATATAGTCGGTGTGGGTGCCGTCAGAATTGGTAACGGTAGATACACCAAAGCCGATGAAACGCTGATATATCATCGAACGACCCTCACAAAATTCGCTGCCTATGCTCTTTACGTTGCTAATGTTGTAAAGAGTCACATACGCATTGCTGTATGCCAAGACATACTTGCCGTTGGGGGATATTTCAAGCTGACGGGTACCGTCGGCACAATTGAATTTTGTCTTGTTTGTATTGGTGGTAGAATTCAAGGTCAAGGAGCCGTTGCTGTTGATAGTGTATACCGCAATACCTCCGTCACATTCAGCCGTTACAAGCACGTTGCCTGCTATCTTTACATCCATCGTTATATCGAGGGTATCGTAGCGGTATATCTGCTTCATAGATGAATCAAGAACACGAAGACCCTTAGTGCCTGACGCCACGTAGAGATATTTACCGTTTGTGGCAACAGCCCATGCCTGTGAACCCTCGGTATCGAAGGTTTTAACGTCCTTCCAACCGAAGCCGGTGAAGTCTACGTCATAATATGACCCGTCTGCATTGTCGGTGGGTGGCTCGCAGGTTTTTTCATCTATAACGTGAGCATTCTTAGTCTTGTGGAGGAATAGGCCTGCTGAACTGCCTGCCATATACATATAACCTTCAACGCAAGCTATATTGTAAACGGGCGAATGTGTCTCTTTGGTAATATCAAAGGGATAGGGATAAACACCGTTGCCGGTAATAGGAGAATAGCGAGCATCGGTGAGCTTGGCTACAATCTGAACGTGCTCAAGTCTGATGGGATTGTTTTTGTTTGAGATGTCGTAAATATAAACACCGTTGTATGAGCCGCAAACGTAGGCAAGGTTGCCCGAAATCTCAATCTTCCAAATATCGGGAGTACCTGCCCATATACCATCCATACGGGCGGTAGACACGTGAACGGGCTTTTTAGGATCGCGAACGTCCCAAATCTCAAAGCCGCTGCCGATATAGCCGCCTGCGCTTGTTGCTTCACCATCGTGCTGGCCCGTTGCGGCATACAAATATCCATCGCGAACAGTAACGCCATCGCCACGGCCGCAAAGCGAACGCTGAAGGTTGGTAAGTATTACGGGTTTGTCGATATTGGTAATATCAACAACCTTTATGCATCTGTCACCCCAGATGCCGCAGTAAATATAGTTGCCGTAAATATCAACGTCCTGAGTTTCGCCGGTAGGAGCATTGGAAATGCCAACGGGATTGTAGATGTCGGAAATATCAAAGATGGTAACACCGTGAGTTCTGTCTGCGATAGCACAGTATTTTCCGCTAACGTCAACACCGGTTGCCAACTCAAGGTTGTCAATACGGCCGGCCTTCTTCAATTTTTTGGGGTTGGAAACGTCGAAAATGTAGGTTTGTGACGTTCTTGCAACTATAACAATTCCCTTTTTATCTGAAGTAAATTCCATCTGGCGAATGTTACCCAAATTGCCGATAGAGTCAAGATATACGGGGTTTGTGGGATTGCTTATATCAAAGCTGTAAAGGGTTTTGGTAGTTGCACTGATGGCAAACAGATAGTTGCCGTTAACCAATATATCGTGGCAACGCTCAAGCTGTTTGGGCATAGTCGAAGAGGTATAATAATCGGTGAACTTTAACTGAGTCTTCTTCCAAGAGTCGTCAGGTACCATATAATATCCACTGCGAACAAAGGTAAACGAAGAAGCATTGGAATGATAAAACTCGGGCTTTGCAAACTGGACTTTAGAGGCACTGCCACCGTTAATGCCAATTTTAACGTAAGCTTCTCTACCCGTTGCGGTAAAACGCAAGCAGGTATTGGTAGTCTGTGACGTGATTTTGAAATCCATTGAGGTAAGCTCTCTGCCCGTAGAATCACATATTGCCACCTTTACCACGCTGAAAAGGTCAGCGCTCTTGAGGTAAACCGAGAAATAGCCCAAGTCACCGCTTTTGAATGCACCTGCACTTTTGCCTGTGGATTGGTCAAAAATCTTTGCTGTGGCAACCGAACCGGACACACCGCTAACCCCATCCATTGCTACAACTTTGGACGTGGTTTTAGTAACCTCTATATACTCATTAGGCATAATTTTAACCTTACCTTCCTCATTTTTAACTTCTTCGCCGAAACCGCCGAAGCTGCCGCTGACGAAGCCACCACTGCCACCATTGCCGCTTGCATTACTGCTTGCGTTGCTACCAACGTTGCTGCCGTTATTGTCGCCTGAAGTTGCACTGCAAGCCACAAGCAAAAACAGCATTACTATTGCAATGGTTAACGATAAAATCTTTTTCATAATCCAACCACCTTTTGTACCAATATGCCACCCCACACTGCGAATGTTAAAGCAGTATAATGTATAGCATTTAATTATCCACATTCATATGGTAACATACACAAATTTTGATTGTCAATTGTCAAAAGTTGGTTTTTTAGTACGGTTTTATGCACTATTATGCTGTTAATATAAACCTTTAATAATCATTTCAAAAGTATATGAACAAGTCCCACAAAATTACAAAAAATGATAACAGGTTTTAAAAATTGTTATAGGGGAGGGCACAGAGGCCCTCCCCTACAATCTCCCATTTCATTCAACGCTGTTGTAATGCTTAATTGCCCTTTGCAAATCTTCTTCCAACAAAGCAATACTATGTCAAACAAAAAATCCCTATGGATGCTGCCATCCATAGGGATTTTACATAACTTAAAGAATAATTGAGGTGCCGTCCATTTCTTCTGGCTGGGGAAGCTCCATCAGCTTAAGAATGGTGGGTGCAATATCGCACAGCTTGCCGCCCTCGCGGAGGGTGCAATCCTTACCTATAACCACAAAGGGTACGGGATTGGTGGTGTGTGCGGTAAATGCGGAGCCGTCGGTGTCAATCATACGGTCAGCATTGCCGTGGTCGGCGGTGAGCAGCATTACGCCGCCCATTTCGGCTGTGGCCTCGGCCACTCTGCCAACGCAGGTGTCAACTGTTTCGACTGCTTTAACTGCGGCATCAAACACGCCGGTGTGGCCAACCATATCGCAGTTGGCAAAGTTAAGCACTACAACGTCGTACTTGCCGCACTTGATGGCCTCAACAACCTTGTCGCAAACGGGCTCTGCGCTCATTTCGGGCTGCATATCATAGGTTGCAACCTTGGGAGATGCAACGAGGATTCTGTCCTCACCCTCAAACTCAACCTCACGACCGCCGTTAAAGAAGAAGGTTACGTGAGCATACTTTTCGGTTTCTGCAATACGAAGCTGGGTTTTACCCATCTTTGCAAGATACTCGCCCAAAGTGTTGGTAAGAGATTGGGGTTTAAAGGCCACCTGAACGTTGGGCATAGAAGCATCGTACTGGGTCATGCAAACATAGTAAACATCCTGTCTGCCGCCTTTACGCTCAAAACCGTTAAAGTCATCGTCCACAAAGGTGCGGGTAATCTCGCGAGCGCGGTCGGGGCGGAAGTTGAAGAATACAACTGAGTCGCCACTCTTAATACGCTCGGTGCCCTCAACAACGGTGGGAAGCACAAACTCATCGGTGAGATATTTGCCATCACCGTCGATGGTCTCGTAAGACTTGCGAACTGCTGCGGCAGCGTCGTCGGTTTGATTGCCTTCGCCGTAAACCAAAGCAGCATAGGCAAGGCCGACTCTGTCCCAACGGTTGTCGCGGTCCATTCCGTAGAAGCGACCCATAACGGTTGCGATTTTGCCAACGCCTATTTCGGCAAGCTTTGCATTGCAGGCGTCGATGAAATCTGCTGCAGATGCAGGAGGCACGTCACGGCCGTCAAGCAAAGCGTGAATGTAAACGCGGCTGAGCCCTGCCTTTTTAGCCATATCAACAAGGGCATACAAATGCTCGATGTGGCTGTGCACACCACCGTCGGAAAGGAGTCCCATAAAGTGAAGGGCGCTGCCCTTGGCCTTGCAGTTTTCAACAGCACCGCAAAGGGCCTCGTTGGAGTAGATGTCTCCATCCTTAGCCGACTTGGTGATGCGGGTCAGTTCTTGATACACCACTCTGCCTGCGCCGATGTTGGTGTGGCCAACCTCACTGTTACCCATCTGACCGTCGGGAAGACCGACATCCATACCTGATGCGCCGATGGCTGTGGCAGGATTTTCGCTCATTATGCGGTCAAGGTTGGGGGTTGCGGCAGAGAATATGGCATTGCCCTCGTTAACGGGGTTGATGCCAAAGCCGTCCATAATAGTAAGAACAACGGGTTTTTTCATCATTTTCTCCTTGTTCGGTATTAACTGATAAAATTACTTGCTTGCTGCCTTAACGATAACAGAAAAATCTGCTGCCTTAAGTGATGCGCCACCGATAAGACCGCCGTCAACATCAACTCTGCTGAGAAGCTCGTCAGCGTTGCCTGCGTTCATAGAGCCGCCGTACTGAATAGTAACTGTCTCAGCATTATCCTCGCCGTAAAGGGCGGCAAGAGTCTCACGGATAACGGCGCAAACCTCTTGTGCCTGGTCGGCGGTAGCGGTTCTGCCGGTGCCGATAGCCCAAACGGGCTCATAGGCGATGATAATCTTATTAAGCTTGTCTGCGGTGATGCCCTGAAGAGCAATCTTGGTCTGAAGAGCAACAAGCTCATTGGTAACGCCCTGGTCGCGCTGCTCAAGATACTCACCAACGCAAACGATAGCGGTAAGACCTGCCTCAACAGCAGCAAGGGTGCGCTTGTTAACGGTAACATCGGTGTCACCAAAATAGGTGCGGCGCTCGCTGTGGCCGGTGATTACATATTCAACACCTGCGGCAACCAGCATATCGGCAGAAATCTCGCCGGTGTAGGCACCGCTCTTTTCCCAATGGCAGTTTTCGGCACCGATTTTGATGTTGCTGCCCTTTGCGGCCTCAACAGCAGCGGCAATATCGATATAGGGTACGCAAAGCACTACATCACAGTCGGCATCGGCCACCAGGGGCTTCATCTCGTTAATAAGTGCAGTGGTCTCTGCGGGAGTTTTGTTCATTTTCCAGTTGCCGGCAATAACGGCCTTACGAACAGATTTTTTCATAAAAAACATCCTTTCACATTATAATGGTTATGGTTAGTCGAAACAAACTTGTTTCGACACAAAATCTTTGATTTTGCGGCAAATTTTCTTTGAAAATTTGTCCATATCCATTGCAATGAATGTTGTGCAAAATTAAATCATAGAATTTAATTTTGCT
>JAZRNV010000017.1:0-3371 GCA_045648425.1 Acutalibacteraceae bacterium
CGGTAGAATAGAGATCCAAATAATATTTATAATAAATCCTGCCCTCATACACACAAGGGTCGAATATGGTCATATCCTCTTTGATTATCTCGGTAGGCTTAAACTTATCAACGGGGGTTCTATATAAGCTGCTTGCGCCGCTTGAGGTGGTATAAAATGCATAGCCGCTGACTACCGAAAGAGAATATACCTTTTGGTCGCCGAAGCGCTGAAAATCGGTGCCATCGGTGCGAACCTTGTAAATGTAGTGGGTTCTTGAATCGACAAAATATACCCACGCGCCGCTTACGTTTATATAGTATCCGCTGACCGCATCGCAAAGTCTTACAGTTTTGGATTGGTCGGTTTTGGTTTTATACACGCCTGTAGAGGTACCAAAATATATCCAATCCCCTTGGATGGAGGCAAAGCCTTGGTTGTTTAGATTGCTGTCGGTGTTGCCGTAGGTGCGTTCAGGGTCATATTTTACCGCGGGTTTGGGCGATACCGACGGGGCAGAGCTTGTGCTGCTCACCTTTGAACTTGTGGTATCGCTGCTCACATCTGAGATAGTGGTATCGCTGCTTACCTCGGTGCTTGCTGCCTCGCTTTGGGGCATATCGGACGAGGTGGCGGCGGTGCTGTCGGCCGCAGGTTGACAGCCGCAGACGGTGGATGCCACCGTTGCAAGCGCAAGGATAAGACACAAAAGTTTCAGAATGCGAATTCTCATACAAACTCTCCTTTAAAAATCATATAATATTATACCATAAAGCATAAAAAAGTCAACAAAACAAGGTCGCAGAGCAATCTCTGCGACCTTTGGTTAAAATATACCAATTAACAAGACGGCAATGCAGCCGAGGATATGGCCGATAACGCTCCCGAGCCGGATGAAACCGAGGGCGAAGCAGCTGCTACCGATGCACAAGAGGCATTTGATGCAGTGATGAAAAATGCCGCCGAGCATCCCGTTGAGGAGTAACAGATAAGATAAAAACACCGTGTTGAAAAACACGGTGTTTTTTAGTAATGGGTCGATATGTTGCTTACGCAACGAGCATATATTCCTCTTATAGCAGAGATTCTTCGGTCGCATTTGCTCCCTCGAGAATGACACGCTTGGCCGCACTGCACCCAATAAGTCTATTGCACTTATGTGCGAGTGACGGTAATAATCTTATCACCGCAGTGAGTACGTCTTGCCACCGGCGGCTCGCCGGGTGGCTCCCTTGTGTAAAGGGAGCTGTCATTTTGTTAAAAATGACTGAGGGATTGATAAGGTTAGACAATCCTCCCGTCACGCCTTACGGCGCGCCACCCTCCTTTACACAAGGAGGGCCTATTTTATTTAATGAATAATGAATGATGAATAATGAATGATGAAAAATGAATAATTTTTGGGTAGGGGCGATTTAATTTATACTCTGCGAAACCAAAGCAGGGACTCCAATGGCGTATCAACCTGCTGACGGGTATCGCCCTGATATATTCTGCCGTCGGTGCCTTGCCAGGTGCCTGCGGGAAAAATCACCCTCTTGCGTCGGGTGCCCTTGGTAATTACGGGGCAGACCAATATGTTATTGCCAAGCAAAAACTCATCCTTCACGGTGGCATAACCTTTGTGGGGGTCAACATATTCTAACGACCTCAAAATCGGCTCACCCGTTTTTTCTGCATCCCTTACCAAATCAATTATCTCGTCACTCATTTTGCAATGAAGAGAGGCAGCGTCGGTAACAATTTTTAGCGCGTCTGCAGAAAGCACTCGCCAAGGTGCCCAAGAAAACTGCATCATAGGAAAGAGTGCAGAGGCCTGAGCCATACGAATAAACAGCTCTTGGTCAATCTTGAAATCGGGCATCTCATTAAATGACCATTCGCCGCCGCCAATCATGTCGGGGCAAATGAAGGGATGGCCCATAAGCCCTTGCATTATGGCGCAGGGAAGCAAGGTGTTAATGCCTTCATTATCCCATGAATGGTTGCGGTCGCGCAATCGCTGAATGGTGGCTTTGCCGCCCCCTTTAAAGGTATCTTTATATTCGTGATAAGTAAAGGCGGCGCCAAACTCGTTCCACGCCCTATTAAGCTCTTCGGCATTGTGGTCATCACGGGGTTGCCCATTTTGAAGGGTCGTGGGGTGATACATTCTGTATGAGCCGCCGTCAAACTTGAACCCGTCAACGCCATAGGTGTCCATAAGCTCGCGCAGACGGGAGCCGAAATATTCTTTGTCGCAGTCTTTTCGCAAATCCAATATGGCAGAAAATCCATTCCACCATTTAACCAAAGCCGGTTGGCCGTCGCGGTTGCGCAAAAACAGCTTGTCCCACAGGGTGGGATTAAACTCCTCCATGGTTGCCACAACAAAATCCCGTCCGTCGGCGGTAATAAGGGGAGTTACCCACAGCATAACCTTAAAACCAAGGCGGTGAAGCTCATCTACCATACCCTTGGGATCGGGAAATTTGTGGTTGTCAAACTTCCATTGGCCGTAGCGGGTGTGCCATCCCTCGTCGATAATAAGTATGCCGGGCGCCAGGCCGTTATCAATTATTGCGTGGGCATAATTCAAAACCCCCTCTTGGGTGGGGTTATAGGTAAACTCCATCCAAGAATTGTATTGGGCAGTGCGGAAAAACTCACGAGGCAGCAGTTTGCCGTTTTTTCGGGTGTCTTCAAAGGGAAAATGGGCCTCCATTGCTGCAAGGTAGGCATCTCTGAGGCAGGAGCCACCCTCCCACAGTTCAAATTCGCCACCGTCAAAACAAAGAGAATCCTCTTCTACCCAAACCTTAAAAGGGGTCTCGCTCCAAAGATAGCGACCTTTGCTTGACAAAAACAGCGGCATCGTTTGATTGCTCGCATATATGCGAAAGTCTTTACAATAGGCAGAACCGACGGTGATGGGCATATCTGTACCATAGGCGGTTGATCCGCCCCAAAAATATTCGTTGGGAAGAAATTTAAAACGGGAAATCATAGCATCCTCCTTGAAACTTGGCTGATCTTATAACAAACCTCAATATAACATTAGTTTAGCATATTTTTTTGAAAAAGCAAAGCGTATTTTGTTTTATCTTTCCGTGTATTGACGGTGGTAGCAGGTGTGTTGTTTTTGCTACGATTTGCAGAAGCTTACCATATGAGCTGTGCACTCCATATGTTTTGCAAGCAAAATACAATGTGCCGTTTGTTTTGCCCAAATCCGGGTAAGTAAGGGCTTGCAAAGGGATTAAAAATGTGTTATTATAATGGTTATGGTTAGTCGAAACAAACTTGTTTCGACACAAAATCTTTGATTTTGCGGCAAATTTTCTTTGAAAATTTGTCCATATCCATTGCAATGAATGTTGTGCAAAATTAAATCATAGAATTTAATTTTGCTA
>JAZRNV010000018.1:0-6436 GCA_045648425.1 Acutalibacteraceae bacterium
TTTTTGTATTCGACCAGTTTGACAATCAGTTTTGTTATAAGGGTTACAGTAAATATACACATTACAGGCAAAATCAGTAGCAGTATATTTACAATTCTCAAATTAAACACTCCTGCAAAATTAAATCCGGATATGCCAATATATATAAGCATAAGACTCAATACATACGCAACACTTGGCAACAGTATCTTTTTAAACGCAACAGTTGCTGCAACGCCTCGAATTAATGTATAAACACACAAACCCACAAAGGCGTATTTTAAAGGTAAAACAATATAACCAACCAACAAAGTAATTATATCAATGCCGAACAAAAAAGCATATTTCTTCAGTCGTTCAAATTTCATTGCGTCACCTCAAATCACAATCAGCTCACCTTGTGAGCGAAAGTTACTGCTATAATAGTAGTTTGTTACAGGTTGACCTTTAGATATTACCGCGATACAGGTTGCCACGAGATGACCGGTAGCCGTTGTTGATAAGTGTTCTGCTTTTTTAGATGGTAAAATTTTGCCAATCGGCCACTCAAGTGAAGGCCTTACAAATGAAATGCAAATACGTATGGTTCCTGACTCACACGCCGTTTGTGACAACTCGTTAAAGGGATTGTTTTTGGATATGTAGTCGGTTACTACATTTTTAAGATGTTGCTCATTCCAAGCAGGCAACGAAATCATATAAAAATCATAAACCGTAGTAATACCATCTTGCTCATAACTGTATACTCCGTCTGCCGCATTATATATGATGTTTTTGTAAAATATCACACCTAATCCTGTTAGAGTAATCGCAATCGACATAACGATAGACACAATAATTATTATTAGCTTGTTTTTCTTCAAGCATATCCCTCTTTCAAGTTGAATTTAACCGTTTACGCTTCCCCATCAGTTTGTAACTATATTTTAGCGCTTTTGTGAAAGGAAATCAAGTGTTTATATAACCTTTGTCACGATGGGTTGAAAATTAACCGCCGAGGTGGTCTCGGCGGTTTTTGCTTATACTTGCTATTAAACCAAAGTGGCGGCCATTACCGCTTTGATGGTGTGCATACGGTTTTCGGCCTCGTCAAAGACGATGGATTTATCACTTTCAAACACCTCGTCGGTGACCTCCATACAGGTGATGCCGAAGCGGTCATACATCTCTTTACCGATCTTGGTGTTAAGGTCGTGAAAGGCGGGCAGGCAATGCATAAAGCGGCATTGCTCACCTGCATTTTGCATAACGGCGCTGTTTACCTGATAGGGCATCAGCTGCTCTATTCTCTCTTTCCACACCTCGTCGGGCTCGCCCATTGACACCCAAACATCGGTATAAATGACGTGGGCACCCTTGGTGGCGGAGATGGGGTCTTCGTTAAACTCAAGAACTGCGCCCGTCTCTTTTGCTATGGCCAGGCACTCATCAATAAGGGCCTTGTCGGGGAAATAGGCCTTGGGGGCGCAGGCAACAAAGTGCATACCCATTTTGGCACAGCCCACCATAAGTGAGTTGCCCATATTATAACGGGCGTCACCCATATAAACCAGCTTTTTGCCCTTGAGAGAGCCAAAATGCTCCTTGATGGTCAAAAAGTCGGCAAGAATCTGGGTGGGATGGAATTGGTCGGTCAGACCGTTCCACACAGGAACGCCTGCCTTGTCGGCCAGCTCCTCCACAATTTCCTGACCGAAGCCGCGATATTCGATGCCGTCAAACATACGGCCGATAACTCGGGCGGTATCTGCAATGCTCTCTTTTTTGCCCATCTGCGAGCCCTGGGGGTCAAGATAAACGGGGTGCATACCCAAATCGGCCGCAGCAACCTCAAAGGCGCAACGGGTGCGGGTGCTGGTTTTTTCAAACAGCAGAGCAATGCTCTTGCCCTCGCAAAGGCGGTGAGGGATGCCCTGCTTCTTTTGTGCTTTAAGCTCGGCGGCGTAGTCGATAAGACCGTCGATTTCTTCGGGTGTAAAGTCAAGCAGCTTTAAAAAGCTTCTGCCGGTAAGAGAAATCATAATATTACCTCCAATGGTTGAATAAATAAATTATACCACACTCCGATGCAATGTCAACATCCCTTTAAGAGCATCGGGTGTCTTGACATATTGGCGCATGTAATGTTATAATAATAGTGAATATGATAATAGGAGGTTTCGCTATGATGAAACTTATATTTGCTATAGTTAATAATGACGACGCTTCGTCTGTTTCTTCCGCTCTTACCAAGTCGGGCTACAGCGTTACAAAGCTTGCCACCACAGGCGGATTTTTGAAGGTTGGCAACACCACATTTCTCATTGGTGTTGACGAAGATAAGGTTAACCCCGTGCTGGATATAATACGCAAATATTCAAGCAAGCGCACCCAGATGCTGCCCGATATGGCTGCTTACAGCGGTGAGTTTGTTTCCTCAACCGTTGAGGTAACAGTAGGCGGCGCAACCATTTTTGTAACCGATGTTGAGAGGTTTGAAAAGCTGTGATTTTCAGCAACTTTGCAGGCAATGCAGAGGTTATCGGTCGCTTGACCGCCCTTGTGCAGTCTGACCGTCTGCCTCACGCCATAATCATCGAGGGTGCTGAGGGCTCGGGCCGCCGCACACTGGCAAATATGCTTGCACGGGCAGCCGCCTGCACAGGTGAAAATGCTCCCTGCGGCAAATGCCCTTCTTGCCTGGCGAGTCAGTCCCCCGACGTGTCGGTTGTCATTCCCGAAAAATCAGCGATAACCGTTGATCAAATAAGATTGGTGCGTAACGATGCCTACATCATTCCCACCCAATCACGCAAAAGGGTTTTCATCATCCCCAATGCCCAGCTGATGAACACGCAGGCGCAAAACGCGCTGCTCAAGGTGCTTGAAGAGCCACCTCAAGCCGCCATGTTTATTTTGACCTGCAACTATACCCGTCAGCTTTTGGGCACCGTCGTTTCACGCTCGGCTGTTTTTTCTCTTACCGCCCCATCGGTGGATGAAGCGGTCCGTTATATTGCGGCCAACCATCCCCAACACGATATTGCCGATGTTAAAGCGGCCTGTCAGGGTGGCACCATTGGTGACGCCTTGGCTTTGCTTGCAGGTGCCAGAGGATACATTGCCGACGGCGAACGGTTGTCTGCCCTTGTTTTGGGCAGCGAGCTTGAGCTGCACAAGGCCGTAAAGGTCTACGAGCGCGACCGCGCCGCCCAAAAAGGAATTGCAGAAGCGATGTTTTCCGTCTTTCACGACGCCCTTAACCTCCGTTGCGGCAGCTCGGCCAATATAAGCAGCGATGACGTTCGACGCAAATTGTCAGGCCGTCTTACTGCCGAACAGCTGCTTAAGCTGTGTGATGTTTGTCGTCGCGCCTCATCCGACAGTGAGGCCAATATGGGCGGCAGCTTGTTTGTAACTTGTTTTTGTGCGGCTTTGTCGGCCGCCGTCGAAGAATAGATATATCCAAATCGACAGAATGGAGTATAAAATGACCGAAGTAATTTCAGTTAGGTTTAAAGATGCAGGCAAGGCCTACTACTTTGACCCCAAAGGTGAAAAATATGCCAAGGGTGAAAATGTTATCGTTTCCACCTCAAGAGGTCTGGTCTATGGCGAAGTAACCGCATCCAACCAATCAGTGCCCGACGAGTCGGTGGTTGCCCCCTTGAGAGAGGTCGAGCGCCGCGCTACCGAGGCCGACCGCCGTCAGTATGAGAATAACCGACGCAAAGAAAAAGAGGCCTTCACCCTTTGCGAGCAAAAGGTGGCCGAGCGCGGTCTTGATATGAAGCTGGTTGATGTTGAATATGCCTTTGAGGGCGGCAAAATTCTCTTTTACTTTACCTCTGACGGTCGCGTTGACTTCAGAGAACTGGTAAAAGATCTTGCATCCGTTTTTCACACCCGCATCGAGCTGCGCCAAATCGGCGTACGCGACGAGGCAAAAATGCTGGGCGGCCTGGGTATATGCGGCCAGCCCTTCTGCTGCTCTCGCTTTTTAAACGATTTTCATCCCGTATCCATCAAAATGGCCAAGGAGCAGGGCTTGTCCCTCAATCCCGTAAAGATTTCGGGCACCTGCGGCCGATTGATGTGCTGCCTTAACTATGAGCAAAACGTCTATGACGAGCTGCTCAAAATCACTCCCCGAGTAGGCGCCACCGTCAAAACTCCTCAGGGCGTGGGCACCGTTTTGTCGGTCAGCTTGCTGGAGCAACGGGTCAAGGTGCGCTTTGAGGATAACGATGCACCCATCATTTTTGATTGTTGCGATGTTAAATCACTGCACAGAAACTCCCCTAAAAAGCAAGAAAATAATGGCGGCGATGAGCATCAAGAAGAATAATTGCACCTTTGTTCCCTTTTTGTCAAAAAAACACTATTGAATTTTTTGATTTTTGTGCTATTATATTATTTGTTAATACTCCTGCCCAAGCGCGAGGCAGGTCAATACTTACAAAAGTTGCTACGCGCGGCAACAGAATAAGGAGATACCGATTATGGCTTACAAGATTACCGATGCTTGCATCAAGTGCGGTGCTTGCGAGGGCGAATGCCCCATCAGCGCAATCAGCGAGGGTGATGCTACCTATGTTATCGATGCAGACGCTTGCATCGAGTGCGGCGCTTGCGCCGGCGGCTGCCCCGTTGAAGCTATCGTTCAGGACTAATATCTGACAGCGCTATAAACCCCCGAGGAATATCCTCGGGGGTTTTGCTTTGTTCAGGTTTTAACCTTCAATCTTTTTAATCAAATAGCGACCGATGGCCTCTTGATACTTAAGCCCTGCAAGCAATAGCTCCTTTGGCATTTGGCGGATAAAGACATCGGTTTCGTAGGTAAAATTACCCTTGTAGCCAATTTCTTTAAGAGCGGCTGTTATGCCGTCCCAATCCATCTTGCCGTAGTAGGGCGAGGTGTGGGTGTCGTGATGATGGTCGTTGTCATGCACGTGAAGGCAACCGATGCGCTCTGCACCCACCTTGCGGATGAAATCAGCAGCATCCCTGCCCACGATTCCGCAGTGGCCCAAATCAAGGCAGCCGGTAATCCAAGGGCTGTTAATCTCGTCAATCCAGGAGGCAAACTCTTCGGGCGAAGAGCAGGTGTCATCCTCAATATACCCTGTAATGGGATTGCAGGTCCACATATTTTCAAGTGCTACCTTTACCCCGTGCTTTTCACAATATGGGATAAGGGCACGATAATACTTTATGCTTATTTCCCGCATTTCAGCTTTATGGCAACGGTAATGGGCGTAATGAATGGGATGCACCACCATTATCTTAACGCCAAGCATTCCCGCAATCTCAATGGCGCGCAGGGTAAGAGGCATAACCTCCCCCTCCATATCCGATTTATCCTTAAATCTAAAGGGTGCGTGTGCCTGCTCAAAGGTGATACCCCACTCCTCTGCGGCAAGACGGATGCGCTCTACCTCTTGCTTATAATCGGGTCCTGCCAAAGCATCCCCCTCGTTATTCATACGAAAAAGGGATAAATCGAGGGCATCAAAGCCCGCTTCTGCCACCATTTTTACGGCATCCACCGTGTCTATCGGAGCAAAGCTGGTGTTTTGAATCAGTTTCAATCAAACCACTCCTTAGCAATGGGAATTAGGTTGTTTGCGATGGCATTTACGCCCTTTATATTAGGATGCACAAAGTCGCCTGTAAGCCCCCAAGAGCCGTTCATAAGTTCAAGCCCGCTGACATACTTGGCGTTGGCGTAGCCACATTCCGCCACAAGTCGACTCAAAATCTTGCGGTACTGAGCGAGTTTGCCCTCTTCACCGTAAAAGAAATCACTTGCCTGATAGGTTGAGTCAATAAATATAAACTTGCTGTTCGGGTGTGAGTTGCACATAGTATCTATGCAGTATTTTGCGCGCTTTTCATATTCTTCGTTTTCAAACTCTCTCATATTAGCGCCCATACTAATCACAGCACAGTCAAAATCAAGGGTTGCCAGATAATCTATCATCTCGGGTTCTACATGGCAAGAACCGGCGTACCCCTTGTTAAGATAATCCGCACCCAAGCTTTCTGCCAACTGATACACCCACGCGGCTGTGGGAACAAGTGACAAGCTGCCGTGAGTGATTGATGAGCCGTAGGCAAGCAGGGTTTTCTTTGGCATCAGTTCTTCGGAAGGAACCGACACATCACCCTCTACATCATATATGGCAGCACCCTCGCCACTGTTTAAAATCACCCTTACGACCAGGGGTGAGAAGGGATACCCATTCTCTGCCGTAAGGCGTTTCAAGCCATCCATACGTTCGGTATCAAGGGGAATTTCAATCCATCTTGGCCCGCTTGAAGCTGCAAATCTACTTATCCACCAACCTGCCTGAATGTTGCCAAGGTAAACGAAAGCATCGTTGCTCTTGATTTTAATTCGTGCGCTACCCGAATTTACGACAAAACGGAGCTCAACACCTGTTGCACCGCGATTCATTCGTCTGCCCGGCTC
>JAZRNV010000019.1:0-12871 GCA_045648425.1 Acutalibacteraceae bacterium
TAGCAAAATTAAATTCTATGATTTAATTTTGCACAACATTCATTGCAATGGATATGGACAAATTTTCAAAGAAAATTTGCCGCAAAATCAAAGATTTTGTGTCGAAACAAGTTTGTTTCGACTAACCATAACCATTATAATTATAGCGAGGTGATAATCTTGAGTGACAACTGTGAATTGTGTGCAAACTATGATTATAATTATGAAGCTGACTGCTATGAATGCGCAATGCAGTTGGATGAAGATGAAATGACCAACTTTTTGACCCACGCTACTCAAAACTGCCCCTACTTCCGACTTTATGATGAGTATAAAATTGTTCGCAAACAAAACTAAATTTCAGGAGTGTATTTATGAAAGCATCCGATAAAGCGCGATATAAAGAACTGTGTGAGCTTGCTTTATATTACAATAAACGCTATTACGAAGACGATGACCCTGCCGTTACCGACTACGAATATGATATGTTGATGCTTGAAATAAAGCATTATGAACATGAAAATCCCGAGCTTGTTACTGCTGATTCTCCCACCCAAAAGGTGGGTGGTGTTGCACTCAACACCTTTGAAGCGGTAGAGCATACCGTTCGTATGGAAAGTCTGCAGGATGTTTTCAGCGAAGATGAGCTGATTGCCTTCGATACCCGTGTGAGAGAAGCAGTGGGTGAGGTGTCATATTCCGATGAGCCAAAAATTGATGGCCTTTCGGTTTCACTTGAGTACCGTGACGGTGCTTTTGAGCGCGGCTCAACCCGTGGCGACGGCAACACAGGTGAAGACGTGTCTGCCAACCTTCTGACAATACGTAACGTGCCAAAACGCATAGCAACCGACCTTCCTTTGTTAGAGGTAAGAGGTGAGGTGTATATGCCTCGCAAATCCTTTGACCGCCTTATGGAGCAGCAACTTGCAGAGGGCGGCAAATTGCCCAAAAACCCCCGCAATGCCGCGGCCGGCTCGCTGCGTCAGAAAAATCCTCGAATAGCTGCTGAGAGGGGATTGGATATATTCCTCTTTAACATTCAGCAGGGTGAAGGTCTGAATATAGACTCTCATATTGACTCTCTTAATTATCTTAAAAGCATCGGGCTTAATGTTTTACCCTTTTATAAACGGTGCGAAAACATTGAGCAGGCCATAGATGAGGTGCGCCGAATCGGTCAGCTTAGAGGTCAGCTTGATTTTGATATTGACGGTGCCGTCATAAAAGTTGACAGTCTGCCTTTGCGAGGCAAGATGGGCAGCACGGCAAAATATCCCAAATGGGCGGTTGCTTATAAATATCCGCCGGAAGAAAAGGCCACCAAGCTGCTGGATATTGAAATTACCGTCGGCCGAACCGGTGCAGTAACGCCTACTGCGATATTTGAGCCCGTTCAACTGGCAGGCACTACCGTTTCTCGAGCAACCCTGCATAATCAAGATGTTATCAATCAACTCGGCGTTAATACCGGTGATGTTGTGGTTGTGAGAAAGGCAGGCGAAATCATTCCCGAGATTGTTTCGGTGCAGGTTAAAAACTCACAGCAGCCCTTTCAACTGCCCATGGAATGCCCCTCCTGCGGAGCTAAGCTTGTACGGCAAGAAGATGAAGCCGTGCTCAGATGTGTCAATCCTCTTTGTCCTGCTCTTAAAATACGCAGTTTGATTCATTTCGCCTCCCGCGATGCAATGGATATTGAGGGCTTGGGTGAGGCACTGGTTGAGCAACTGTCGGTAGCAGGGGTGCTGTCTACTGCTGCGGATATTTATACTATGACAGCCGATGATGTTTCTTCGCTGGATCGCTCGGGTGAGCGATCGGCTCAAAACCTAATTGCAGCTATTGAAAAATCTAAAGATAATGATTTGTGGCGTCTTATATTCGGCTTGGGTATACGCCTTATCGGTGCTAAAGCAGCACGATTGCTTGAAGAAAATTTTGATTCTCTTGAGCAAATTATGTGTGCAACAAAAGAACAACTTATTGCCATTGATGGCATAGGCGAAACTATGGCAGACAGTATAATTGACTATTTTGCTCAGCCCGACAGTCGCTCGCTTATTAATCATCTTGCAAGTAGCGGCCTTAATACGCAAAGTCGGCGAAAGGGTGCAACGGGCGGTAATCTTAGCGGACGAACCTTTGTGCTCACAGGCACCTTGCCTACAATGGGCAGAAGCGAAGCAACTGCCCTTATTGAAGCCGCAGGTGGAAAGGTATCATCCTCGGTATCCAAAAAGACCGATTATGTTGTTGCAGGTGAAGAGGCAGGCAGCAAGCTTGTTAAAGCCCAACAGCTGGGTGTTTCCGTTATAACCGAGCAGCAGTTGATTGCAATGATTAATAATTAAAGAAAAAACGGCTGACAAGCCGTTTTTTCTTTTAGGTATTGCAAATATCCCTTTTTTCTGCTATAATATGCTATGTATGAATTTATAAGGGGGTATATGTCTTTGGACATTGACACATCCGACATTATTATAATAATTTCTTTAGCAGTGCTGATTTTATTGAGCGCATATTTCTCTGCTACAGAAATGGCATTTTCATCTTTAAACAGGTTAAGGATGAAGGCGCTGGCTGATGACGGCAACAAAAGGGCCAAAAGAGTTATCAAGCTTTCTGACGATTTTGACCGCCTTATTTCAGCGATACTTGTCGGCAATAATATAGTTAATATTTTATCCACATCATTGGCTACCGTATTGTTTGTAAAGCACTTTAATGAAGATGTGGGCGTTACTCTTTCTACCGTTGTTATGACAGTGCTTGTGCTCGTTTTCGGTGAAGTTTGCCCTAAGGGTATAGCCAAAGAAAATCCCGAAAAGTTTGCACTTTTTTCTTCACCGTTAATTCAGCTGACGGTGTGGGTTTTTACCCCGGTAGTTATTTTGCTCGTTTTTTGCAAAAAGCTGATGGTTCGCATTTTTATCCACTCAGACGAGGAAAAGGATGTTATAACTGAAGATGAAATAATCAACTTTGTTGAAGAAGCCGAGCAAGACGGCAGTATTGATGAGCAAGAAAGCGAGCTTATTCGAAGCGCTGTTGAATTCGGAGAAATTGATGCAGGCGGTATAGCTACTCCCCGTGTTGATATTATCGCGGTGGAGCGAGGCAGCACCAAAGAAGCTATTGCCCAGGTGTTTAATGAGTCGGGCTTTTCCCGTTTGCCTGTTTATGAAGAAACTCTTGATAATATCGTGGGCACCATTCACTATAAGGACTTTTTTACAAAGGTTTACCGTCACAAGGTTAAGGTTGAAGAAATAATGAAAAAGCCGGTTTTTGTAACCGGTTTTATGAAGGTGCAAGATCTTTTGCGCAAGCTGCAAAGCAGCAAGGCCCATATGGCTATTGTTGTTGATGAGTATGGCGGCTCGGCCGGTATAATCACTATGGAGGATATACTTGAAGAGCTTGTCGGCGAAATTTGGGATGAACATGACGAGGTTGTTGAAGATATAACACCAATGCCCAACGGTAGCTACCGCGTTGTGTGCTCAGTTGAGTTTGAAAAGTTTATCGAGTATTTTGAGCTTGATGCTGTTGATGATTATACATCCGTCAGCGGATGGGTTGCCGATCGATTGGGCAAAATACCCGAAACCGGAGATACCTTTGAGTCTGACGGCTTGTTTGTGCGCGTCGCCGACACTATTCAGCGCCGCGTAACCAGAATTGTGGTAACCCCTATTGAAAAAGAAACACAAGAGGAAGACTGATTTTAACGAAAGGATTGTTACATAATGATACTTAACAGCGAATTTTGGGAGGCGCTAACAGGTGCACAACGTCGCCGTTTTGCCAAAGCAAACTGTGAAGCAACCTATAAAAAGTCAATACTTTATCAGGTTTTAGCAACCATCCTCGGCATTCTTGGCATCGGCTTGTTTTTGCCCGTAGCCAATAAAGCGAGCAAATACTGGAAGGGCTACTATTCTCTGCGTGAAGAGAATATGCCTGTTGCGGTAACAATTATGTGCGGCATCAACTTTGTGTTGGGATTGTTTGCCAATGTTGTGTTGATGTTTTTAAATACCAAACCCGACTATGGTATGTTTGTTAACACCTTGTCGCGTCGCCGTCTTGAAGCAATGCTGAACGAGCCCGAGAATGATACTTCTGTTAATGCTCATAGTGTTACTGATGACCCCTTCCGCATTGCCAATTTTACCACCGCTCAAAAACCTATAGAGACACGCCCCGTTCCCAAGGGCTGCGAAAAATTCCCGTCTGCAGCTATGCTTGCTGTTTGCGTAGGCATAATAGTGCTGGGCATAGTGATTTTCTCTCTGCTTTTCTCATCCTGCAGTGGTGATGATGTTAAGGGTAACTATTCTTCAGGCAGCTCATCCGATATTTCTTCCCAAGCCCCAACCTCTTCCGCTTTAACCAAAGAGGATTTCGGCGAGCTTGATAAGTACCCCTCATCATGGAGCGGAAATACTACCATGCAGGTTAAGGCCAACGACTTCTTAAGCTTGCGCTCAGCTCCCGAAAGCAGTTCCAAGCGAATTGCAAAAATGCCCACAAACACTGTTGTTACCGTTCTAAACAGCAGCGATAAAAAAGATTGGTGCTTTGTTGCATATAAGACTCAGGATAAAACTCTTTACGGCTGGGCTTGCACCGGCATTGGCGATACCGTATATCTTGTGCCTTACACCGAACCTGAAAGCTCAGAATCAGGCAGCGTTGACCCTTCAAAGCTCTTTACAAAGGACCAGCTTAAAGAAATGGCGGCGGCACATATTCAGGCAATTGTTGATGCTGAAAACGGATTTGTAAGCTATGTTGAATTTGCCAAAACCGAAGAAGATATTCCCGATGAAAACAAAGCGGTTGTGTTTGGCACCGACGGTGACAGCTCAAAGTATTATCTTGTAACCAATGCCGCAAATTCAGCAGCAATCAAATCCTATCTGGATAAGTATTTAATCGGACCGCTTGCAACCTCAAAAAGCAACATTGAGGTTGTCGCCGAAGATAAAAAAGACGTTTTGCCCGAGTCTCCCGTCGTGTCTTTCAACGGTTCGCTTTATGTCAGCAACGAAGCATCGGTTGATATTGTAATAAAGATGGATACCTTTGAGGTGCTTTCTTACTCTGAAAAATCATATGTTGTCAGCGTATCCGGCATCAGTGATGACAAAGATATCGTAAAGTTCAACATCAATCTTCAATATGTTGATGAGGTGCTTTTGGTTTCCAGCTATAAGCGTTCATAATCTAAATTAAAAATCTCCCTTTCAGCTGAAAGGGAGATTTTTTTAATATTCAATAATGATTTTTCCGCCGTCAACACCGAATTTGGTTTGCATATAGCTTTCGCTCCAATGCTTGGTATCGGGGATGCGGTGCTCGTACCACTTGGGGTCAGTATTTTGCTTGTCGGTACCGTTCCACGCCAAATTGGGATTCTTGTAACCGCCGCCAAATAAATTGCCGATTTCACCGTGGGGGCGGTGATAGGGGCCAAGCAGATTACGCAGAGTGCTTGAAAGGGTGACGGAAATAGTATTTTCACCCGATTTTACAAGATGGGTAATATCACAGCAATAAGGAGCCCACATAAGTGTTCGGCATTCTTTGCCGTTCACCTTGACGGTTGCGCAGGCAGCGCTAATGTGGTCAAAATGAAGAAGTACGCGCTTGGCAGATTCGACATCAATGCTGACCGTTTGAACCATTTCAGCTTTTCCTGCAAAGAAGGGGTATCCGCAGCAGGTGAGCTCGTTTAAGGTGTTAAGGTTTGGCGCATCAATGGCAAATCCGCTGTAACGCTTATTGCCTGTGAGGCAGGGCTGACAGTCGGCTTTTACAGAAAAATCGCCAACAATATAACAGCATTCCAGTTCATCACCCTTTTGATTTTCAAACAATGAGTTTATGGATTTTTTTGCTCTTGCCAAAGGAACATAATTGTTGAGCTTAAATACGACTTTGTTTTTACCCTTGATGATTTTAGGCAAGGGCAAGGTTTTAAACTGCTTGGCAAGATAATATCCGTCATAGCAATGGCTTATGCGTTGCCCGTTAAACTCAATCCACTCATAATTCATTTCCTCAGTGGCGAGCTTTGCCCCCTCAAAATCAATAAGAGATTCGAATTCATATTCAATGAGAAGCGGGCCGTGATAATTCTCGGCAACCATAATGTCCTGAAGCGCCAAAATGGGTATAGTATCAGAAAACTCTTCATCGCCTTTTTTGAAACGGCAAAATTCCAACAGCATTACGTTGTCACCAACTCTTTGGGTGTGCCAAGCTTGCTTTAAATCAACCGTTACTGCAGGAGAGGTGGGCTTTTGGATGCTTTGTCCCGAGGAGTTGCGGATTAAGGTTAACATAATACTGCTGCCCGCCTCGATTTTTAGAGGAATAACGGTCTCGTTATCGTTGTATGTTGCACTTAGATGCTCAGTTTGGCCTGTGAGGCAGTCTGTTGTGTGTGGCGAATATATCCCTTTCAAATGCAAGATGGTGTTTACGCTGCGGGAGCAATCAAAATTCAGCACAAAACAGTTATATCCCTCAGAGGTCTCTTTTTTAAGAATGCGTATGTTTTGCGCGCCGTCTCCCACAACAAGCAAATCGTCATCGGCTTTGAGACGCGCTGTCAATTTGTTGGTTGATTCAAAAGCTATTACATCTGCGTCAAAGCAGAAGGGAAGACCGTCTGCATATTCAACCTTGCATTCAAGAGCAAAAACTTTACCCCCTTGCTCTGCAAAACGGGTGATAGTATCTGCTGTTGAAGAACGGATGTACCTGATATACGGCATAACGATGGTATCATATTGGCATTGACCAATCTTCAAAATACCGTTATCAATGCAGCCGTCGCGCTCAATTGTGCGCTCGTCGCCCAAATCGAATTGAATGTGAGCTGCAGTCAGATTTGATAACAGATCTATAAATTTGGTGTCAAGACGGTTAAGCTGCGCGTGGCTTTTTGCCGTGGTTTTATCATCAATTTTGCCGGCGTAAAGGGCACTTCCGCTACCCATTGGGTGCAGCACAAGCACCTTAGAGCTGCGTTTGCCCTGCGTTACAAAGTTTGATGTGTTGACAATGGCTTCGGACAGCTTGCCATACTCATCCCAGTAGGGCTGATAATAATTGATGTGAGGGGGATATGCTCTTTTTCTGCGGCCCGCCAAAGAATAAAAGGTTCCGTGAATGGCGCGATGATTAATACCGTGGGCAGCATAAATGTCAAAGATATGCTTTTGGTCTCTGAAATTCAAGTTTTGAGAACTGCAACCGTACATTTCACAAAGCATATATTTCTGACCTGCCTGAGCGGCTGCCGATGCAAGCTGCAACGCCGTGGTTAAGGTTACGGGACGCACCGAATGAGGGTTATCAATTTCTGTTGGCTTAATCTCGTCATCGCGCCAGTTGAGCTGAGCACACAGCACATCTATGCCGGGCAAATTGAAATATTTATAAAAAGGCATTGTGGCCGAAGCTCTTGTGAGCTGGCTGCTTATTGTTTCCTCCATCATCAGATGACCGCTGAACCAAAGACCGTTTTGGTCGCACCATTCTCTGATTTTTGCAAAATAGGCCTTTTCCATCATGTCTTGCAAAAGGGTGCGGTATTGCCAGCGAACAACACCGTAATTATCATCATCACAATAAAGTTTGTGTATATTATCTCTTAAGCTGTATCCAAACCGCTCAAAAAACGCTTTTTCTATACATTTTGGATAGGGCAGATATTCACCCGAATAGCTGGGCTCATCCACCCAGACAGAAAGAACGGTTTTGCCGAAATGTTCTTTGAATCTGTTCCATATTCCATAGCTTTTTTCTATGTAATACTCAATGGCGGTTTCATCAAATATGTTTAAGAAGGTTTGTGAGTTAAATCGACCGTAGTTAACACCGTCTTTTGACATCAAAAGCTCTTCGCCATTTTCGAAATCTGAGCTTTGGGCCACCAAAAAGTCCAAGGCATCCTTTTCATCCAGCGAGGGTATTGCCTCGGGCATATAAAGCGCCTGCAAATACACCTTCATACCATACTCTTTTGCGGTGTTCAAAATCAACTCAATTTTGGACATAAAGTTTTCACCCGGATAGTCGGATTTTAATCCTATATAGGTGCGTGCAATAAAAGCGTATATCCCTTTGTCGTGCATTTCTTTGATTTGAAAAACAAGATCTTCGTCTTCAAGCTTGTCATTAAGCATCCAAAAGGACGTTCCGCCATAAATACTGTTTTCCTTCATTGTTGCATTAACCTCCTCAAAGGTGTTGCTGTTATTGTAGATTAAAAACACAGAATTGTCTATGCAGAAAATTAATGATAATTGGTAAAAAACAAACATTAGAGTGCTGTTACAGGTTAGTGTTGACTACTAAGTGGGCTGATGTTATAATTTTAAAAAGCATATGGGAGGTGATTTTGTGGGCATAAAAACTATGATAGCTATGAGCGGCGGCGTTGATTCGGGCGCTACTGCTTATCTTTGCAAGGCCTCAGGGCAAGATTGCATAGGTGCTACAATGAGTTTGTTTCGTGAAAAGAGCAATACCAACGCAGGGGATATAGCCGATGCCCAAAAAATCGCAGAAGCCCTCGGCTTTCCCTTTATAGTGATGGATTTGGCCGATCAATTTGAAAAAGAGGTCATTGCCAGGTTTATTGAGTCGTATGAAAAGGGCGATACTCCCAACCCCTGCATTTTTTGCAATAATCATTTGAAGTTTGGCATAATGCTTGATGAGGCGCTCAAAATGGGCTGTGATAAGCTGGCCACAGGTCATTATGCACGCATAGAGCAGGTCGGTGACAGATATCTTCTTAAAAAAGGTGCGGATATTACCAAAGACCAATCATATGTGCTTTATGGTTTGACACAGCATCAGCTTGCTCACCTGCAGTTTCCCGTCGGCTGCTACAGTAAGAATGAAATTCGGCAGATAGCTGAGCAGAACGGCCTTGTCAATGCCCGCAAAAAAGACAGTCAAGATATCTGCTTTGTGCCCGATGGGGATTATGCCGCTTTTATATGCAGATATACGGGCAAAACCTATCCCGACGGTGATTTTGTAAATCTTAACGGGGATGTTTTGGGCAGACACAAGGGTATTATAAAATACACCACAGGTCAGCGTAAGGGGCTCGGTCTGGCATTGCCTGCACCAATGTATGTCTGCCGTAAGGATATGGCGCAAAACAAGGTGATTTTGTGCAGCAATGAAGAACTGTTTTCTTCTCAACTTAAGGCAAACAGCTTTAATTGGATTGCTTGTGAGTGCCCCACGTCGCCTATAAGGGCAGGCGTTAGGGTAAGATACAGCCAGCAAGAGCAACCGGCAACCGTCATTCCCACTTCACCCGATTCGGTCGTAATTGAGTTTGACCAACCCCAAAGAGCTATTACCACCGGTCAGTCAGCAGTTGTTTATGACGGTGACGTGGTTATCGGCGGCGGAATAATCACAGAATAAAAGCCACGGCTTCTTTTGAAAGCTGTGGCTTTTGATGTTTATTATACAATAGCACGAAGTAGCTTGATGGATTCTTCGATTTCTGCCCAGGGCTCACTGCCTTTGGCAGTTGCCTCAAGACTGAGCTTATCGGTGCAACCTGATTTTTTAATGCACTCAATAATAAATTTCCAATCAATTCCGTCGTTGTAGGCAGGATATGCGCGGCTGCTGTTTGTTGCAGCGATATGTACGTGCTTTGCAATGCCCTTATACGCTTCAAGAGATTCAAAGGGCTCGTTTTCCATACCCATATGATAAGAGTCGATATGAGCGGCAACGGAAGGACTGTCAATAAACTTAGCCAACTCAACGCCCTCTTTAACGGTGTTTATAAAATTGGTTTCTTTTTTATTGAGACTTTCAATGCAAAGGGTGATACCGTACTGCTCACAGACGGGGATGAAGGTTTTGTGCATAACCTCAGCAAAGCGTTTGCGATGCTCAACAGGGTCTGTACCCTCGGGAATATTGCGAGCTCTGCCGCTGCCTACAACTTGAGTTTTGACACCCAAAATTGCCAACCGCTCAAACAAACTGTTCAGATAGTCATAAATGACAGCGTGCTCATCAAAAAATTTGATTGAACCGGGCATTATGCAGTTAGAGGTCAAAGCAGGCAAATTAAGCTCGTCGAGTTGTTCTTTAAGCAGCTTAACCTTGGCTAATTCATACTCCTGAACAGTATAACCCCTGACTTCGATAAAATCTGCGCCACATCTTTTTATGGCTTTAAGATCTTCATAATTGTTTGTGTAGCTGTTTGCGCACTGTCCTATTAACATGCTTTTGACCTCCTACGGTATATTGGTTTAATTATACTATAACTATTAGCAAATAAAATAGTGAATGTGGTTGTTTTTATTGCAAAAATTGCTTATTGCTTGTATTTGCTGTACTGTTCAACCGCCAGCTTGTCACAACGTTCGTTTTCGGGATGACCGGCGTGACCTTTAATCCATATAAATGTGACCTTGTGGATTTTTAAGAGTTTAAGGAGTTCTTCCCAAAGGTCAACATTTAAGGCGGGCTTTTTATCTGCTTTTTTCCAACCGCGTGCGCGCCATCCCTCAACCCAGCCAAGATTGATGGAATCGCAAACGTATTTCGAGTCGGTGCATAAGTTTACGATGCAGGGCTCCTTCAATGCCTTCAGACCTTGAATGACAGCTGTCAGCTCCATTCTGTTATTTGTTGTGTCTGCTTCACCGCCGCAAAGTTCTTTTTCAATTCCGTTAAAGCGAAGAATTGCACCCCAACCGCCGGGACCGGGATTGCCTGAGCAGGCGCCGTCGGTAAACAACTCAACCTCTTTCATCTAATCCCTCCAAACTTCCGTTAAATGACTTGGTTAAACCAAGAAGATAATTATAAAAATCTTTGGCAGACAGATAAGCATCCCTTAGTTCTTTAACAAGCTTTTTAGGTTGGTTTAGCGGTTTGATGCTTTTAACAGACTTGCTGACGAAGATATATTTTTGGTCATACCATTGTGCGGCAACACCTTTTATACCGTCAGCGCTTGCTTTTGATTTTTTGTACCTGTTGTCTTCCATGACAAGACCGCTTGACGATATTGGCTGTACCGCTCCTTCAAGGGCGGCAGGATTGGCTTTTATGGCTTTGCGCCAATGCTCCATAAATGCCGGGGTAGAGCAAATCACTCCGCAACCGTAGGTGTATCCGTCGGGGAAAAACTCAAACCAAAAAGAAGGAGTCGGAAGGTGATTTTTTTGATGTCTGAACATCATCCACAGATTTTCTCTGTAAAGGGTTTTGTCGTTTGAAAACCTTGTGTCGCGCCTTACTCTTGATATACACCGTCTGGGGTCGAGAATAAAATCAGGATTAATCTCAACAAGAGTATCAAAAAGATCATCAAGCAACTCTTTTAATGGGTCTGTGACCAGCATTTTTACAGCCGCTTTGTTTTCTTCATAAAATGATTTGGAATTGTTAAAGCGGTTTATTGCCAGTAACTCCAGACCTTCGGGTTTGATTCCGCTAAATTTCATCTTCACTGCACTCCTTGCAAACATCATAGCACAGCTTTTCAAGCTCTGCCATGGTGGATAATTCTCCGCATCTGCGCCTTAGTTGAGCCGCGCCTCTGAGCCCTTTGATATACCAGGCAGCGTGCTTTCTCATTTCAAGCAAAGCGGTGCGCTCACCCTTATCCTCAACAGTCATAGCTGCTTGACGCAACAGGACAAGCATTCGTTCGCTTAAAGGGGGCTGGGGAAGAATTCTGCCTTCACCAATGTAGGCGTTGATTTGGCTGAATATCCAAGGGGCGCCCATGGCACCTCTGCCCACCATTATAAAATCACAGCCGGTATATTCATACATATGAGCGGCGCTTTTTGCATCTACAATATCACCGTTGGCAATTACGGGTATGTTTACTGATTTTTTTACCTCGGCAATTGCATCAATATCAACGGGAGGAGCGTACATCTGCTCCTTTGTGCGACCGTGAACGGTGATAGCAGATGCGCCTGCCTGCTCACAGCGCTTTGCCAGTTCAACAGCGTTAATGCTGTCTTTGTCCCAGCCCAAACGCATTTTAACAGTGACAGGCAGGTCAACGGCATCTGCCACTGCTTTAACAATGCTTTGCGCTCTGACGGGATCTCTCATCAAAACAGCTCCGCCGCCCGAGGCAGCAACCTTAGGGGCAGGGCATCCCATATTTATATCAATAAAATCCGGATTGTATTTAAGAGCGTCTGCGGCAGCCGCTGCCATAATTTGCGGATCGCGGCCAAAAAGCTGAACGGCAACGGGCCTTTCGCCGTCACTGACAGCCAACATTTCGTGGGATTTTTTATCTCCCAGCGACACGGCCTTTGCGCTTATCAGCTCGCTGACGGTGAACGCCGCGCCGTATCCTCTGCACAACCGACGGAATGAGCGGTCGGCTACTCCGGCCATTGGAGCAAGTGCGGCAAAGCCGTCTGTTTCAAAATTACCGATTTTCATAAAAAAACAACCTCAAAATCACATTAAAACAATATCTTGATATAAGTTTAAAATTATAATAACATATTTACAATTAAAATTCAAAAAAATATTCAAATTTATTTTAAAGTGTGTTATAATTGCAACAATATGAGAAACTATGCCGAAAGGTGATGCAAAATGAAACTTCTCGCTATTGACGGAAACAGTATAATTAACCGTGCTTTTTACGGAATAAAGGGCCTAGCTACCCGTGACGGAATGTTTACTAACGGTATATATGGCTTTATGAATATACTTTTGCGCCTTGTAGATATGACCGACCCCGACGGTGTTGCTGTGGCCTCCGACCTTAAAGCGCCCACCTTCAGGCACACAATGTAGAGCGATTATAAGGCAGGCCGAAAGCCAATGCCTCCCG
>JAZRNV010000020.1:0-9242 GCA_045648425.1 Acutalibacteraceae bacterium
TCTCAGAGCTTATGAAGGATTTTGACTTTAAGCCCTCCACAAGCATTGAGGAAGGTTTGGGCAAATTTGCCAAGTGGTACAAGAGCTATTATAAGGTAGAAGAATAAAACACAAAGCATATAACCAAAAAGAACACTTTCAGATTTTTCAATCTGAAAGTGTTCTTTTTAATTTATGTTGTTATTTTGTTTCAAACCACTTTTTTATGCCGTCCTTGCGTCTTAAAATTTCATCAAAGCCGGAATTATATTCGTAAGGATACTTATAGTTAAAAATACGCTCGATGGTGTTTTCGCCTTTTTTCAGCTTGGTTACACCCGAGGCACCGCAAGCCAAAACAGTATGGGTTTCATCCATCATAAAAATGTTGTAAAGGCACTCAAAGCCGGGCTTGGCATAGCCGGTGTTTTCGTGGTTGCCCACCGTCTTTGACTGACGATAGAGGTAATAGGGGATGTAGATGGGGTGTAGGCGCTCGGCCGTCATGTTTAGCATTTGACCTGCGGCACGGGCCTGTAAAGCGTCGGGCATTTCACCCGAAGCTGTCAGCCGCGATGATCGCTTCATTGACAGGGTATGAACGGTGATGCTTTCGGGGTCAAGGGCCAGCACGCCGTCAAGGGTGCGGCTGAAGGAATCGACATCATCACCAGGTAGCCCTGCAATCAAATCCATATTGATGTTGTCCATTCCGCACCGACGGGCCAGATTAAAGGCATCGATTGCCTCTTGGGCTGAGTGTCTGCGGCCGATGTTTTTAAGCACCTCATCGTTGAGAGTTTGAGGATTAATGGATATTCGTGTGGCGCCCCCTGCCTTGATGGCCTGCAGCTTTTCGGCGGTTATTGTGTCGGGGCGGCCTGCCTCTACGGTATATTCTGCGGCAGAGTCAAGGTCAAAATTACGGCCGACGGCATCCATCAGTAATGCAAGCTGTTGGGCTGACAGGGTTGTAGGGGTGCCGCCACCAACATATATGGTAGAAAGCTTAAGCCCCAAATCTTTGGCGATGGCTCCGGTTGCCTCAAGCTCCTTGCACAGCAGGGTGACATACTCATCCATAAGCACCATAGAATGCTCAACAGAGTGACTTACAAAGGAGCAATAGCTGCATCGGCTGGGGCAAAAGGGAATGGCAAAATACAAGCTGAAATTGTCGGTTCGGGAGGATGCAATAATTTTTTCTTCATTTTTGGATGCGGCCGCACAAAGCTCAATTTTTTCGGGGGTGCAAAGCAGCTTTTCGGCAAAGAATTTTTCTGCCTCAGTTGCACCCATTGAGTCAGTGAGGCGCCTCATAAGCTTGCCGGGGCGAACTCCCGTCAAAATTCCCCAGCCGGGGCGGATGCTTGTATATTCGCACAAAATATCAAAAAGCAGCACCGCCAGCAATCTTTCACATTCGGCGGTGTCTGCGGCTTGGCAGTTGGCTTCACTGCGCCTGACAAAGCTGCCTGCAAAAAACTCCGTCTCAAGGAGGGCTTGGTCGCCCTTTTGGGTCAAACGGGCAATGACCTGCATCTCTTCCCCGAGGGGTTGAGGCAGGTCACAGACGGTAATTTTTTCGAAAGGAAAAAACAAGCGGCAGATGTTTTCCAACTCATATTTAAAGGTATTGTTAATCGTACAAAGTACCATTTTTAGCCATCCTTATGTATGGATTAGTGTCTTTCTCCCTTTTTACGGTGGAGGCGGGGCCGTGACCGGAGCAGAGGGCAAGATTTTCGTCAAGCTCGCAAAGAGACAGCAGGGATGCGGCCATTTTGTCCACGTCACCCGTAGGAAAATCCACGCGGCCCATCCCTCCTGCAAAGAGGGTGTCTCCGCTAAACAGGACCCCTTCGCCCAAAAAGCAAACGCTGCCTTGGCTGTGACCGGGAGTGTGAATAACCCTTAGCTTGTCGCCTCCGATATCAATAATATCTCCATCAGAAAGCAAAAGGTCGGCCTCGCCAACCTCCTGAGATGGGAAAAGATAGGATGAGACGTGGTAAAACAAGCTGTCATCGGGATTTTTGAGCCCACACTCATCATCTGTATGAATGGCGATTTTTGCTCCCGTCAAACGCCTGAGAGGCACCGCTGCCAGCAAATGGTCGCTGTGGCGGTGAGTGAGCAGTATGTATTTAAGACGCCCACCTAAATCGGCGGCGCAATTATACCCCTCGGTACCCTCATAGCCGGGGTCAATGACGGCACAATCTCCGTTTTGACCGTAAATTATATAAGTGTTGCAGCAAAAATCATTAAAAAAGGATTTGTAATTCAAGATATCACCTTTTTACAATTTCATCAGAATCAAGGATTATTGTGACGGGGCCGTCGTTTAAAAGCTCAACCTGCATATCAGCACCAAAAACGCCCTTTTCTGTCTTTATACCAAGAGCTTCTGTCTGTGAGCAAAAATACTCATACAGACGGTTGGCCTTTTGGGGCTCGCAGGCACCTGTAAAAGAGGGGCGGTTGCCCTTGCGGCAATCGGCATAAAGGGTAAACTGAGAAACAATAAGCAGTTGACCGCCGACATCCCCGATGCTTTGGTTCATCTTTTGGTCGGCATCTTCGAAAACGCGCATAGCCACAAGCTTTTGCGCCAGCTTTTCGCATACAAATTCGTCATCGTCGGGAGCAACGCCAAGCAGCACCAAGAAGCCCTGCCCGATACTGCCCACGCAGGATGCATCCACCGTGACGGATGCTTTTTTAACACGCTGAATTACAAGCCGCATTAAATCACCGGCCTTTCTACTGACAATACACCGTTGATGGCAGACAGCTTGGCAATAACCGATTTAAGATGCTCAACACCTTCAACACAGACGGTCAGGTCGATGGCGGCGTTGCCATCCTTGAGCTGGCGAGCTGACAGAGCGGTCATTTTAATGCGCATATTCAGCACGGCGGTGGATACATCAACCAAGATGCCATCTCGGTCAATGGCGTGCACCTGCAAGGACGCACAGAAGGATTTAGAGCGAGTGACCGACCAATGGGCAGGAATCCATCTGCCCGGCTCGTCGTCCAGCTCAATAATTTTGGGCACATTGGTGCAGTCGCGCTTGTGAATTGAAACGCCGTGACCACGGGTGATAAAGCCGATAATATCGTCGCCGGGAAGGGGAGAGCAGCAGCGTGACAGCTTAACAAGGCAGTTATCGATGCCTTCAACCACAACGCCGTCGGGAGAGGCCGACTCGTTATCCTGAGAAACGATGGCAGATAAATCCTTTTGCTGTTTTTGGCGGAATCGGTCTTTGATAGAAGGCACCAAATTTGAGAATATCAAGCCGCCGTAACCGATTTTAGCATAAAAATCGTCGGCGTTGGCGCATTGATACCTTTCGGCCAGGTCGGCAATAAGGGAGTCATAATCCTCTTGAGATATACGAATGTTGGCCTGCCGCAGAGCTCTTTCTACCTCGGCCTTGCCCGTTTCAATATTTTCTGCACGGCGCTCTTTTTTAAACCAGCTGCGTATTTTGCTTCTTGCTTCGCTGGTTTTTACAATCTTCAGCCAGTCACGGCTGGGGCCGCGGTCGGCCTGCGAGGTGGTGATAATTTCAATAACATCACCCGTGACAATCTGATAATCAAGGGGAACGATGCGGCCGTCAACCTTGGCGCCCACCATACGGTTGCCAACCGCAGAGTGAATGGCATAGGCAAAGTCGATTACGTTGCTGCCCACAGGCAAGCTGATAACATCTCCCTTGGGGGTAACGCCAAAAACATCCTCAGGTGCCAAATCGGTTTTAATGGTCTGCACAATTTCGCCCACGTCATCGGCATCGTTTTGGGATTCAAGCAGCTGGCGAATCCAGGCCAGGCGCTCTTCAAAGCGTTCATCCGAGCCGCTGATGCCCGACTTATACTTCCAATGGGCGGCAATTCCGTATTCGGCCGTGTGGTGCATATCCCAGGTGCGAATTTGCACCTCAAAGGGGAGGCCTTGGCGGCCTATAACAGTGGTGTGCAGGGATTGATAAAGGTTAGATTTTGGGGTAGAGATATAGTCTTTAAATCGGCCGGGGATGGGTCTGAACATCTCGTGCACAAGACCCAGCACGTTGTAGCAATCGGTAACGGTGTTGACTATAACGCGCAAGGCGTAAACATCGTATATTTCTTCAAATTCTTTGTTTTGCATATACATTTTTCGGTATATGCCGTGTATAGATTTAATTCGTCCCTCAATAGTAAGGTTGGGTATAGAGTCACCCAATCGCTCGTTAATGCGGTCTTTAATGCTTTCAAGGAAGGTGTCGCGATGCTCTCGGTTGGCCTCAAGCTGCTCTTCGATTTCTTTATAGGCGATAGGGTCAAGAAATGAAATAGCCAAATCCTCAAGCTCTTCCTTAACGGCGCGGATTCCCAAACGATGGGCAATAGGGGCATAAATTTCGATGGTTTCGAGGGATTTTTCAAGCTGCTTTGCGGTTGTTTGGGCCTTCATTGTGCGCATATTGTGCAGGCGGTCGGCCAGCTTTATAATAATAACTCTTATGTCGGCCGCCATGGCAATAAGCATTTTGCGTATATTTTCGGCCTGCTGTTCTTCTCTTGAAGCGGTGTCGATTTTGCCCAGCTTGGTTACGCCTTCAACAAGCAGAGCGACGTTTTCACCAAATTGGCGCTTGATATCCTCAGCGGTGATGGATGTGTCCTCAACGGCGTCGTGCAAAAGGGCGGCCTCCACCGATTCACTGTCCATACCCAAAGATATAACGATCTCTGCCACCTTGAGAGGATGCCAAAAATACTCCTCACCCGAAAGGCGAAGCTGACCCTCGTGAGCGGCGCGAGAGATGTCATAGGCCTTTTGAATGGCGGCGGTATCATAGGTGCCGCCTTGCTTTTTCATTGCTTTTAGCAAAATTTCCATTCCGTTGTCAAGATTTTGCATATACCGTCGCTCCTTTCTAAATTAAAGATGATTAATTCGTCTGTAAAGTGCTGAGTTTTCCAGTTGCATTTTGCCCTCAATGGGGTTGAGAGCAAGCTGCAGGTCGTTGCCATCGGCTCGGCAAGAAAGAATGCCCAGCTCTTTAAGCACCTCAACGGCGCTTCTTGCGGCAAAATAGCCCAAAGAGCATTGCATTGCCAAGGCCTCATCGTTGCCCGAAAATCCGCATTGCGCGGCGCGGTAAACCTTTATAACATCCTCACGGGTGAGGGTGGCGCCGTCAATAGCTTCGTTTCGCATAAGGCGCTCAAAAAGGCGCATTTCATAAAGGGTTTGCTCTTCATCAACCGATGAGGGGCGAATACCCTTTACCGTTATGGTCACTTGCTCGTGACCCATATATTCTGAAATTTCGGCGTTAACAGCCAAATCAACAACATCGCCCTTGCGATAACCTAATTTTTCGGCCGAGCAGCCAAAAAGCATAACATTGGCAACGCTGCCGTCACGGCTGATTTCAAGGCGCAGATGATTTCCGTTGCCCACGGGCATAATGCGGTCAATGCGCATACCGAACAGGCCAAAGACAGGGAGGGGATTGCCCACACCGAAGGGGGCTAACGCATCCACCGAGCGAACCATGGCCGGAGTAAAAGCGCTGGGGCGCAGCTTGCAGTCAACAGTAAGCAGGTCAAAGGGCAAATCACCGTATTTTTGAGCGGCATAGCAATTAATTTCTTCTCTGAATCGGTCAACCATATCCATACTCAGAGAAACACCGGCTGCTTGAGCGTGACCGCCAAAACGAGTGAGCAGGTGGGCGCAAGAGGCAATGGCATCGTAAAGAGAAAACTCGCCCAAGCTGCGAGCAGAGCCCACGGCAAGGCCGTCTTCATCCGACAAAACGATGGCAGGGCGGCCGTAGCGGTTGCAGATTCGGGATGCAACAATGCCAATAACACCGTGATGCCAGCCCTTGCCGCACACCACGATAACTCGGTCATATTGCATATTTTTTTCTTCGATAAGCTTGATGGCTTGCTCTGAAATATCCCGTTCAAGCTGTTGGCGCAGGGCATTGGCATCGTTAATTTGCTGTGCCAGCTCCATTGCGGCCTCGGGGTCTTGCTCCATCAGCAGGCGAACGGCGCGCAAGCAGCTGCCAACGCGGCCCGCGGCGTTAAGCCGAGGAGCAATGCCATAGCTGACGGTGGAGGCAGAGGTGCCTTTTTTACGCAAAGAGGCCACGTCCAGCACCGCAGAGATGCCGAGACGCGAATCGATATTTTCAATGCCTTGCTTAACAATCAGTCGGTTTTCGCCCGTAAGCTTCATAACGTCGGCAATGGTGCCAATGGCAGCCAGGTCGACATAGTCGGTCATTTCTTCACCGCTGACCCCTTCTAAAGCACAAACCAGCTTAAAGGCAACGCCTGCGCCTGCATACTCCTTAAAGGGGCTGGGGCAGTCATCCCGATGGGGATCAACCACCGCAACTGCATTGGGCAGATCTCCTTGGGGCAGATGGTGGTCGGTGATAACGGTGTCAATGCCCAAAGAGTTTGCGTGGGCAATCTCTTTAACGGCGGTTATGCCGTTGTCGACGGTGATGATAAGGTTAACGCCCTCTTGTGCCATTTGGTCAACGGCACCAATGCTGATGCCGTAGCCCTCGGCCCGTTCGGGCACCTTGTATGTAATTTTTGCACCCCTGCTTTTAAGATAGGTGTAGACGATGGCGGTGGAGGTTACTCCGTCGGCATCATAGTCGCCGTAAACGCAAATGCTTTCACCCTTTTCAAGGGCGCTGTTAATGCGGTCACATGCCTTGTCCATATCTACAAGGTCGAAGGGGTCGCCCAGCTGCTCACCGCCCGACAAGAATTCTTCTACTTCGAAAGGGTCGCAAAATCCTCGTGAAACAAGTATAAGCGACACCAGAGCATCAATATCACACTCTTCAGCAAGTTCTTGGGCAAGCGCCTTGTCGTAGGATGCGACAAGCCATCTTTTTCTGCTCAATAATATCACTCCGAAAAAATAGTTATAATTATAAAAATAATTATACCACACCTAAGCCGCAAGGGCAATAATTATTTGCACCAAATAAAAAAGGCCCCCTTGTCTCCCTCTGTCGGGCGAGCAATGCTCGCCCCTACGATGTTGATTGAAGTCTTCTACGTAGGGGCGACCATTGGTCGCCCGTTTGGACCGTCAACTGTTATAAATAGATACACCGAACTTTGTCGCTTTTGTGAATGGAATTGGTCGTGTGTGTTTGATATAATTTAATTGCAAGGATAATACGACGAGAGGCCGAACAAAACAACATAAACATAGATAAAGTGAAGTGAGATTAATGGTTATGCTAAAACAATTAAAACACCTTGCAACAACGTTAATAATAATTATTGAGATGTGGCTGTACATAACAGTTGTTAATTGGTTTTATTTAAAATCGCCGTCCGGTCTTGGCGTTTTAGCAATACCTATTTTAATGATAATTGTATTAGCAAGCTTGTTGTTTGCAAACCGACTTATAAATGGCAAGGGTAATTATGTGGCTAAGATCATAAGTACGGTTATTGAATGGAGCACTGCGCTTTTGTTGGTTATCATAGTCTTTTCGTTCTCAGAAAGATTTGATTTTTTAGAAACCGACTATATTATGGGAATATTTTTAGGTTTGGTATTTTTTACAATCGTTTCTGCGGGAGCGCTAATATATTATTTCGTTGGGTTTGTTTACGAAATAATCAAAACAAGCAAAAACACCTCACATTACTGAAGATGGCAGCGATTTCACTGTGTGTCGCATGAATGACACCATTTCATTAGTTGGTGGTAGTTTCTATTTTATATATGGTGCAGAATTTGATCTAAGCTTTAATTATAGCTATTTTATCGAGGAGGTTATTAAAGCGTATGAAAACAGCGATTAAAATTATTTCTATTGTAATTCTGAACACTATGGGCTTTTGGACCATCGCGCTTGGATGTGGGGCGCTGCTTTATTTCCAAAACCGATTGGCTTTTATCGTTGGCATATTTGGCCTGCTGTTAATTCTGCTTGCAAACATAATCTTTATAAAACTGTTGCCGGTCAAGGTCAAGCCGTTAAGAATCATCCTAACCATACACAGTCTTATAATTGTTTTTGGTACCGTTTTGTATACTTTTCTGTTTTTCTTTTATCAGTTTTAATAAACTAGAGGACAATTCCCCGTCTTAACCCAAACCGAAGAGCAAGGCGTTTGCCTTGCTCTTTTTGCGTGTTCGGCAAGAGTTATAAATAGTCACACCGAATTTTGTCGCTTTTGTGAATGGAATTGGTCGTGTGGTTTTGGTATAATTAAAAGGAATCCGATTTACCCAACAGATAGGAGGTAACAATGAAGTTAATACGAAATATATTTATATGTATTGTTCTTTTAATGCATATAGGTTCGTTTACTGGATGCGGTATAACGGTTTCTAACGAATTGAGTGAGAGTTCCATGAGAAAATATTATAGTAAAGAAGATTTTGAATCAATTATAGTAGGAAAATCCACTTTTAAAGACGTGTTCAAGATTGCTCCGTCACCATCAATGCAAGCAACGTCTTATGGCGGAAAGTGTGAATATCCTGCGCAAGACGGTGGCTGTATTTGCATAAAGTTTTACGGCAAAGAGTTGATTGTTGGCTCTATTGAAAAAATTCCTTCATCCACACATACTAAGACAAGTGACAATTCCTCGTCTTAACGTAACCTAACCGAAGAGCAAGGCGCACGCCTTGCTCTTTTTGCGTGTTCGGCAACTGTTATAAATAGTTACGCCTGTTTTTGTCGTTTTTGTGAATAGAATTGGTCGTGTGTGTTTGATATAATTAAAATGAATCCGACTTACCCAACAGATAGGAGGTAACTGTAGTGAAAAAGATATTCTGTGCTATTCTTGTAATTCTGTTACTGTGCGGTTGTGGAAGTAATACTACACCCAAAAAGAATTTAGAAAACAATTCATCACCGGCAAAAAGCAATGATTTCGGCACCTCGGTTTTTTCTCCTGTTTTATTCTATGATGGCAAAGGGGCAGGAACAAATACGGCATTAGTTATAACCACTGTCCAAGAAAAAGCTTTTTACAATATGGATTCATACACCTACAATGGCAACAAGTGGGATTGGTATTTTAAAAACAACCCTGACGAAACAGTGAAATCAGCCTCTGTGGATGGCAAAAAAATAACGTTTTACACTGCATCGGGGGAAAAACGAGAAACAACCGTAAACAGTGTTGTTTGTGAGGGGAGAATTTTAGACCAATTTACCGAGGTTCAAGCGATAACATCAACC
>JAZRNV010000021.1:0-2821 GCA_045648425.1 Acutalibacteraceae bacterium
GTAAAGAGCCCCGATGATATAAGCCCGTTAATGGCGTGCGCTATGGCATACGCGGGGGCGACGATGATAAACAAAAAGGAGAAAAAAATCTACGCCTCGGCCTATGCGGCGGGGAGTGATTTGACCTTTATCTAATAAGAAAAGAGGAGGCAAAAGCGAAAAAATGCCGACAATTTTTGACAAGTGGCTCAAGGCGTCACGGCCGTCAGTTATCAATATTTCGATAAACGGCGACGCATCGACCCAGGTCCTCAATCTGACAGCTCGAGAATTATATCAGACTCAAGACAATTTGAGGGCGGTCGTTGATTTCATCGGGAACAGTATCGCGCAATTACCAATCAAGGTCTATGTCCGAGACGGTGAGGCCGAGAGGCGTCGCGACCGGGACAGCGTGGCGGCGTTGACATTATGGAGGCCAAACGATTATCAGACTCAATTTGAATTTATTCGCGGCCTTGTCGATGAATATAACATATTTGGGGCCGTGTATGTTTGGCCCGCTCCGAGCGTAACAAGCCCGAGCGGTTGGGATTTGCATATTATCCCGACCGACTGGGTCATATATACCGAGAGCGGTCATCCATACAAGCCCGACAGTATACGCGTATGCGCAAAAACGGGCGGGACCGCGGTCGATATTCCTTTCGATGAGGTCATCCAGTTCAAGACATACAGCCCAGGCAACCCCGCGGGCTATCTGTCACCTATCTCGGCGCTCCGTCAGACCTTGAGCGAACAAGTGGAGGCGGGCCGTTTTAGGCGTCAGTTATGGAGATCATCGGGCCGACTCAATGCACAGATAACAAGGCCGAAAGATGTCGCACCGTGGACCGACGAGCAAAAAAAGAATTTTGCAACAGCCTTTAGGGAGGCGTGGGGCGCGGGCGGCTCAAAAGCGGGCTCAATTCCTATTCTTGAAGACGGAATGGAAATAAAACCATTTTCAACCTCGTTCAAAGAATCCGAATGGACCAACTCGGTCAAGCTCTCCCGCGAGGCCGTGGCGGCCGCTTATGGCGTCAATCCGTCGCTTATTTGGCATAGCGACACCCAGACATACGCCTCAAGCAAGGACAACGCGAGGGCCTTATATGCCGAATGTTTAGGCCCGATAATTCAAATGCTACAACAGCGAATCAACGCGTTTTTGCTCCCGATGCTCGGGGCGGGGCCCGAGACCTATGTCGAGTTTGACCTCACGGAAAAGCTCAAGGGGTCATTCGAGGAAAGGGCCGCAATATATCAAAGCGCTTGCGGCGGGCCTTATCTGACCCGCGACGAGGTGAGGAGCGAGCTCAATCTCCCGCCTTTACCCGACGGCCAGGGTGAGGAGATCATAACGCCGCTTAATGTCATCACGGGAGGCCAGGCGAGCCCCCAGGACACGGCGGCCGACCCTTACGACTACCCAGGAACAGACAACGGCGCGAAAAAGCTCGAGCCGTGCGGCTGTAAAGAGTGCAAGACCGAGGTCGAGCTCCGAATCAAGGGCAAGAGCGACAAGGATGACGACGAAAAGGTCGAGGCGGTCCTTGATTCGTTCTTTAAGAGACAAGCCCGCTCGGTCATCCCAAAAATCAACGCGGGCGCCGAGGATTATTGGAACGCCGAAAGGTGGGACAAAGAGCTCGCCGAGGACCTTGAGCCCGTACTAATCGAGATCGCCGACAAGCACGGCAAGGCGGCGGCCGAGACACTCGGCTCGGAATACGGGACCGAGGTCACCCGCAATTATTTAACGGTGACATCGGAATCGAGAGCGGCAACGATAAACAAGACGACACTCGCGAAAATCGTCAAGGACCTCGAGAGCGATGAGCCCGACACGGCTCGAGTATTCGAGGTGAGGGAAAACACCGCGGGCACGATCGCAAAGGCGGCGGCGGGAGCCGTGGCCTCGTTTGCAATCCAGGAGGCGGCGACCCAGGCGGTCAGCGACGGCGCTCCCCGCGTCATCGGCCGAATCATAGAAAAGGAATGGGTCACGGGCGAGAACGCTCGGCCCTCGCATCAAGCTATGAACGGCGAACGGGTCCCGATTGATGCCGATTTTTCAAACGGTCAGCATTGGCCAGGCGAGGACATCGGCGACCCCGACGAGTCTTGCGGCTGTAATTGCACGACCGAGGTCGTTATCTCGAGGGGGTGAGCTAAATGATTTATATAATCACGGGCGCCCCGTGCTCGGGCAAATCGACATTTGTCGAGAATCACCGCGACCCCGACGATTTGGTCGTCGATTTCGACAAGATCGCGACGGCTCTCGGGTCAGTAAAAGAACACGACGCGACGGGCCTCATCCGTGAGGCGGCATTTGCGGCGCGTGACGCGGTCATCGAGACAGCGCTCAAGGCCCAGGATGCGACGGCGTGGATAATTCACACCTACCCGACCGAGAGACAGCTCGCGAGATATGAGGAGGCGGGCGCCGAGGTCATACACCTCGACACGGACCGCGAGACTTGTCTCGCAAGAGCCGAGGCCGACGGGAGACCCGAGGCAACGATTGACGGAATCAATAAATTTTTTGGAAAGGACAATAAAAAGCCTATGAAATACAAGACTTTTAACATCAAGGCTGACGACGCGGGAGTCATCGCGGGTTATTTTTCGACCTATGACAAAACACCCGACTCGGCGGGCGATATTATCGAGCCTGGCGCCTTTACCGAGACACTCGCAAAGCGCAAGGAAACGGGTCACCCTTTCCCTCTTTGCTTTAATCACGATTTCAGCGCGGTTATTGGCGCGGTCGAGAGCATCGAGGACACGGAAAAAGGCCCCTATATCGAGGCGCGATTCCTTGAGACACAGCTCG
>JAZRNV010000022.1:0-12208 GCA_045648425.1 Acutalibacteraceae bacterium
CACCATTTATTTTGATAAAATTGCCGCCATTGCCAAAGAGGTGGGCGCCATATTTATGGTTGATATGGCTCATATCGCAGGATTGGTTGCAGCAGGTCTCCATCCCAATCCCGTAGAGTATGCCGACATCGTTACCACCACCACTCACAAAACCTTGCGCGGTCCCCGCGGCGGTATGATTCTTTGCAAAGAAGAGTATGCCAAGGCCATCGATAAGGCAATTTTCCCCGGCACTCAGGGCGGCCCCTTGATGCACACCATCGCTGCTAAGGCAGTTTGCTTCGGCGAAGCACTTACCGATGAGTTTAAGCTCTATCAAAAGCGCATTGCCGAGAATGCACAGGCCCTTGCCGCAAGTCTTATTAAAAATAATGTTAACCTTGTTTCGGGCGGCACCGATAATCACCTTGTTTTGGTCGATTTGCGCGGCACCGGCGTAACCGGTAAAGAGCTTGAACACCGTCTTGATGCAGTTAACATTACCGCCAATAAGAATGCAATTCCCAACGATCCCGAAAAGCCCTTTGTAACCAGCGGTGTTCGTCTCGGCACTCCTGCCGCTACTACCAGAGGTCTTAACACTGAAGATTTCACCAAAATCGGTGAGCTTATTGCAAAGGCGATTTACGACTTCGAAAACAGCGAGGCAGAGATACGCGCCGCCGTTGCCGAAATTTGCAAAAAGTATCCTCTTTATAAGTAAAAATAAAATTACCCCCGTCATTCTCTTGGAATGGCGGGGGATTTTTTTAGCAATGCTTATTCGTTGTTTGATTTTTCCAATTCTGCAATGCACTTGCGGCAAACGCTGTGGCCCTTGTACAAAACCATATTGAAATCGGTTTCGTTGCAAAACAGGCAAGAGGGCTCGTATTTCTTAAGAATAACAGTGTTGCCTTCGGTAAAAATCTCCATAGCGTCAACATCTTCTTCGATTTTCATAACGCGGCGCAACTCTTTTGGAATGACAATTCTGCCAAGACGGTCCATCTTTCTTACAATTCCGGTAGATTTCATAATAAAACTCCTTTAAACTGTGTTATCACAATTATAATGTCAAAATATGTAAATGTCAATACAAATTTAACAAAATATGTAAAAAATAATAGAAATTAACTACAAATCAGCCCTGCAATGCCTGTTATGACGGTCACAACAAGGTAAGAACACAGCAAAGTCATGACATTTACTGCTGCAGGGAATCCTACGGCGATCATTCCAATGCCCAGAGCCATTACCATCAAGGTGAGCACAATAGCCGTAACAGAGGCGCCTTTAGCGCTCTTGTTTAAGCTGATGGATGAAATATAAGCATCCACAAAGCCCTCAGCGTTTTTGGCGCACATAATAGCCGGCTCATTTTCGGTAGGGCTCATAATGTCACAGTAAACACGTGATGCATCGCTGGACATAACCTCAACCGAGCCGGTGGGCAGACCGTAGGTCGAGCAAATAAGGTCGGCAGTTACATTGGGGTCTACGGTGCGAACAAGCAATGTAACACCCGTGTTAATAAGGCGACGCAAGCGATGAAGCATACGGCGGTTGGGCTCATAGCCGATAATGAACATTGCTGCAATTTTATCATCAATGGCAAGATAAAGGGGGAATTTACCGCTTTGCAAAATTCTGCGGTCAACATCCATTGATGGAACGGGGATAGAGTGTGATTCCATAATCATACGGTTGCCAAGCAGGGTTTTTTTCTCATCCACCCAACCGGTAAGCCCCATAGAGTTTTCATAAATTACCGAATCGGCAGAAAGCATACCCGTGCCTGTGGTGGCGGCAATTTGATTAAACATGCCTGCCAGAGGGCTGTGACCCTCAGCAGTAAGGGCAGCGGCGGTCATGAATGCAAGGTCGGGAGCAACGTTTCCAAAGGTGCGGAACTTGAACAAGCTTACACATTCGTCGTTGAAAATTTCATCAGAATCAAGGGCAACAACATTTGCCTCACTGATTTCCTTAGCGGCAAACAGTCCACTGAGCATAACATTGTTTGAACGCAGTTTTTTGCAGGTGCGCGCCAGCAGAACGGCAGATGGATAGGCGGCGGCAATCTGAGCGCCTGCACAGCATACTGCGGCAAAGGATGATACTGCGGCAGCAAGAGTACCGCCCGTGATAACGGTGACGGCACAGGCGATAACTGAAGCAGTTACCACAACCAGCCCAAGCTTGCCGCTTACACTTTCATAGATGTCGGGCGAGAGGGAGTGGGTGATAAAGTGCTTCAAATCAATGGTGGTGCGGCGACCGAAAATAAGGGTTTCGCCCACCTTTTTGGGGTCAAGCACAGAGGCGGATGCAGGGGGTGCAATAAAGGCACCTGCTTGCTTTTTCTCTTCGTTGGCAATCAGTTCAAAATTGGCGAGGGTGCGGCTGACGGTAATGCGCTTTGAGAGGGTGTTAATGGCCAGGGATACAACCGCCACAGCGGCAACAACAGCCGACGAGGTGATTCCCTCACTGCCGAAAAAGCCAAGCACAACCAGCTGAATGACCGATGCCGTCATAGCCATGGCAGGCGCAAGGTCGATGTCGGGCTTAAGACCAAACAACGAGCCGATAGACTGGAAGGTGGTCAGGTTAAACAAAGCGGCCAAAAGCACCAAAGCGCCGACGGCAACAAAATAAGAAACGTGACCAAAGGGGAAAATACTTTCCGAAAAAGCGATAACAATAAGCATTGCGGCAATTACAGAGGTGGCCAAAAAACGTCTGCCCAGCTTGCGTTTGCGGCGAATAAGCTCGTCTGCAATGGACTGAGCATCTTCAATAGAGTTGTACTCGTCTATTACCTCAACATCCTCCTCGTCGTGCTCTTCCTCTGAGATGCTTTGAACAAACTCATCGGGAATAACGACGGTGGCACCCTCTGCGGCCAAATGCTCATCAACTGAGGCCACGGGGCGATCAAACATAACCGTGCCGCCTTCGACTTCGGCTTCGGTTACCGGAGTGAACACGCCGGTAACCGACAGGTCGGGCTCTTCGTCAATGCTTTCAAAGCCGGCGGCCACAGCATCGGTATCAAGTTGGAAGGATTCCAGCATTTCGCGTCGTTTTTGAGCAACCTCGCTTACGTCTTTGACGGGAGCAACAGGTGCGGGAGCAGCAGGTGCAGGAGTGGCAGGTGCAGCAGGTGCAGGAGCGGCAGGTGCCGTCGGCTTGATTTCTTGCTGCTTGCGTGTCAAAAAGGCACCCATATCGCTGGGCTCGGAGACTACGGGTTGAGGGGGCTCCTTTGTGCTCTCAACGCTTTGCATACGGCGCATAATCTCTAAGGCGGCAGAGGAGTAATCCTTCGGTTCTTCTTTTTTAACTGCGGGTGGTGCAGTCGGTTTAACCTCGGGCTTGCTTTCGGAAATTACAGGCGCCTTTTCTTCGGTATGTACGGAAGCGCGGGGCTCTACACCCAAAGTTCTTACATCATCAGCCGTAAGAAAGCCGGCAGGTTTTTTGGCAGGCGCACTGCTTTGCGGGGCAGGGCGAGAGGCGGTTCTGTCAACGGGATGAGCAGGAGGCGTTGACTGAATGGGGGCATTATCGAAATTAAAATCCAAGCCGTTCGAGTTTTTCAAAATAAACACTCCAATACTGAATTATCTGTTGGCAGAAATTGCATACATAAGCACACCGGCGGCAACCGATGCGTTTAAAGAGGTGATGTGCCCCTTCATGGGTAAAGATACGGTAATGTCGCACTTTTCTTTAACAAGGCGGCTTACTCCGTTCCCTTCAGAGCCCACCACCAAGGCGGCGGCTCCTGAAAAGTCTTGCTTGCGGTAGTCGGTGCCGTCCATATCGGCGGCATAAACCCAAACTCCCGACTCTTTTAATCGGTCAATGGCCGTGGGTATGTTGGCAACACGGGCGATGGGCATATATTCGGTAGCGCCACAGGCGGCCTTTGACACAGCAAAGTTAACACCGCAGCAACGATTTTTGCCAATGACCACGCCGTGAGCACCGCAACACTCTGCGGTGCGGATGATGGCACCCAGGTTGTGAGGATCCTCAATGCCGTCACAAATTATGATAAAGGGCTTTTCGCCCTTGTCTTCGGCGTTTTTGAGCAAATCCTCCAAAGAACAGTATTCGGTCATAGCGGCAACTGCGGCCACTCCCTGATGATTGGTGGCAGGACACATTGCATCCAGCTTTTCGCGTGCTACCTCTTTAACGGGGATGCCTTTTTCGGCGGCCTTTGCAACAATAACAGAAAGGGAACCCTCTCGCTTGCCCTTCTCTAAAAGGATGCGGTCAACGGGGCGACCTGAGCGCAACAGCTCCATAACTGCGTTGCGGCCTGCAACGGTATTTTCATTAAAAGACGATTGCTTTTTATTGTTATCCATAATTCTCCTTCGGCAGCCCTTGGCCGACTGTATATATATTCTATTGTATTATATCATATGTTGTCGAAAAAATAAACCATAAATATGAATGTTTTTAATTTTTTTCAATAAAAAACACAACAGATTGTGTTTGACAATCTGTTGTGTGATTTTAAACTATTAAACTGTTATCCAGCATAGCCCGAGAGTTTTCACAAATCTCTTCATAAAAATCCTCACCCAAAAGCTTGATGGCTTTTTTGCTGAAAAGCTCCATTTCAGGGGGCCTGAGCGCAATGCCGTGGCAATCGGAGCCGACCACAAAAACTGTTTGGTCATAGCTGTTCATCAGCTTGATAAGGCGGCGCTTTGTATAAAAGGAAGCCAAGCTGTAGCCGTTAAACTGGACAGGACAGTTGAGCTTCATAATATCCTCCAGCAGTTTTGGAGGGATAGCGCCCAAATAGCGGTCGATATGAGCAATAACAGGAACGAGCATCAGTCGATTGCTGATGTCATACAACGTGTGAAGCACCCAAGGGGCAACAGTGTTGGGGTCGAGCTCAATAAGCAAATAGGGCGTGTCGCGATAACACAAGCGCTCCAGCCCTTCAAGCTGAGCCAGTTCCACGCTGATGGTGACCTCTGCGCCCACGGTAAGAGATGGTAGGTCGCTACGCCCTGCGATGGCCTGCCGCAGCTCGGCTTCTGCCTTGTCGCGTCGGGCAAGAAAGGATGCTACAGTCTCACCTGTGATGGGCTTATAATGAGGAGTTGCCGCCACGTGGGTGACGCCTTGCTCGGCTAACATTTCTAACAGCTTTACAGACTCCTCAACACTTTTGGGGCCGTCATCAATTCCCGGCAAAATGTGCGAGTGTGTGTCGGTCATACCAGCATCTCCGTCAAAGGTTAGTTGTTGTTTTCACCGTAATTGTAGTTATAATTATAGTATTTATACTTATAACTGTAGCGATTGTAACGGCCGTATTTACCGTAGCGGCCGTACTTGCTGTAACGGCTGTAACGGCTTTCGGAGCCGAACTCGGACTTGTTAAATACAAAGCCGAGAATTTTTGCTTCGGAAAACTCCAAAGAGCCGACAGCGTCTCCAACCTCGTCAATGGTTGACTCGCCCTGGCTTACGGTGAGAATAAAGCCCGAAACCAGCTTAGAAAGAGCCAAGGCATCGCTGACTACTGCGATGGGGGGAGTGTCTATAATAATGTAATCGTAATGCTCAGACAAAAGGGTAAGCAGCTCGCTCATAACCTTTGAAGCCAAAAGCTCGGCAGGGTTGGGAGGAGTGGGGCCTGCGGTCATACAGTCAAAGCCATGCTGAGTTTTGATGATAACCTCGTCAACCATCTGGGACATTCCGCTGAGCACGCTGGACAGACCGTTGGCCTTTTGCAGACCGAGATGTCTGCGGATAGAGCCCTTACGCATATCGGCGTCAATAAGCAGAACACGGTTGTTTGCTTGGGATATTACCTGAGCGATGTTAACAGAGGTGGTGGTTTTACCGTCACCTGCAACCGCGCTGGTTACGGCGATGATTTTGCATCCCTCAATGTTAGCTAAGGAGAAGTTAATATTTGCACGTGCGGCGCGGTATGCCTCTTTAATGTAAAACTTTGAGTTTTCATTAAGAATATAGGACTTTTTACTTTGCCGATGATTCTTCTGATGTTTTTGGCTTGCCATAATAACCCTCCTTCTTTGAAGAATGACTGTAAAAATCGGGAATCGAACCAAGTATGGGATAATCGAAGTGCTCGGTTACATCCTCCACACTTTTAATGCGGTTATCAAGCAACTCGATAATCAAGCAAATCAGCACTGTCAGCACGGCGGTAACAACAAAGCCAACCATTCCTATAACTTTAAAATCGGTTTTGCTGATGGTGTAATCGGTTTTGCTGATGGAATCCACTGTGCTGAGCTTGATGCGGTTAAGCTTGTTCTCAACATAGTCGGGAGCCAGATCTGAAATGGTTGATGCAATGGTGTGAGCCAGCTCTTTGCTGCTTGAAGTGCATCTAAACTCGATAATGAGGGTTTCGTCATCGGTGGTGTAACGGGTGCTGTTGATTATGTATTCTGAGGTTACTTTTGTGTCCATCTTTTTGTTGACGACTTTTGCAACCTTTTCGCCAAAATCCTTGGTTTGAAGCAACTCAACAAAAGAAGGAATAAGGGTGCGAGATATGGTCAACTCGTTGTAGATGTTGTTTGAATTAAAGTTTTCGTCAACATTTCCGAAGGGGTCAACAATAAAGGAACCGTTGTAATTATAATGCTCTTTGGCGGTGAAATAGGTTAGCCCTGCTGCAATCAATGCAACCGCGAACCCCAGAATGAGAACTATCTTCAGCTTGCTTAAAACGAACCGAAAAAAGTCCATCAATGTGATTTCTCTGTTCACAAGAAATACCTCCGTCTGCTTTTAATATGCTGATTTATAAAGTAATAATATCACAAACCTTAAGGGTTTACAATCTTTTTTGGGAAAGTGTCAAAAAACGCGCAGCGCTTGCACTTCTTTGCATTTTCCGTCTCGCTCAATCGAAAAGATACAGCCCTCAAGGACGCACTCGCCTTCTGCATTGGTGAAGCGGACGGGCAGCTTATCTTTGATTTTACGAATTGACAGCTCGGGTTTAACACCCAGCACCGACAGATATGGCCCCGTCATACCCAGGTCGGTGATGAAACCTGTGCCTTGGGGCAAAATCTGACAGTCGGACGTCTGCACGTGGGTATGTGTGCCAAAAACAAAGCTGACTCTTCCGTCAAGGTAAAAAGCCAGCGCCTTTTTTTCTGCGGTAGCTTCGGCGTGAATGTCAACCCCTATAATTGATGCGCCATCCTTTTTGGCACTTTCAATAAGGCGGTCGGCCATCTCAAAAGGAGAGTTGTATGGCTCCATATACACGGTGCCTATCAAGTTGATTATTGCCATTTTTGTGAAACCGAAATCCAAAAGCCCGTATCCGCAGCCCGGCGCGGCATCGGTAAAGTTTGCAGGTCGCAAAACAAAGGGCGAATCCTCGTGCAAATGCCAGGCGGAGGATTGCCTCAAGCTGTGGTTGCCGCCTGTTATTATATCGGCACCTGCCTGAAAAAGAGCTTCGGCCGATTGGGGAGTGATGCCGTTGCCGTCGGCAGAATTTTCACCGTTGACAATAACAACATCTATATTATACTGACGCTTGATAAAGGGCAGCTTTTTAGCCAGCATATCACAGCCGCTGCTGCCTACCACGTCACCTACACAAAGGATGTTCATGCCTTGGGAGTTTTGCGAATGAAGAGCACACCCAAGGTGTTGGGACCGCAATGGGCTGAAACGGTGCAACCTGCTGTGGTGAACAAAATATCGTCAAACTTGCCCAGTGACTTAACATAGTCAAGCACTGCAACGGCAGTTGCTTCGTCTTCACAGGTGTGAGTGATAAAAACACGGGAAGTGTCAATATCATCAAGATTTTCAAGACGCTCTTTTGCATAGGTCAAAAGCACGTCGCTGTATTTGCCGCGATATTTTTTACCTACACCCATTGCTCCGTTTGCAACCTCGATACAGGGCTTAAGACGAAGAACATTGGCGCCAAGCACGGCAACACCTGAGCAGCGGCCGCCCTTGTGCAAAAACTCAAGATTGTCAATAACAAAGGATGCGTCAACGCAGGGAATAAGCTTTTCGATTGCTTCTATAATTTCGTCAGCCGATTTGCCCTCGTTAGCCATTTCTGCGGCTCTTAAGGCCAGCAAGGCAACGCCGGTTGAAAGATTGCGGCTGTCAATAACGTGAACGCCCTCAAGCTCTAAGGCGGCCAAACGTGCAAAATTGTAAGAGCCCGACATATCCGAGCTGATGGGGAAGTGGATTACTTCGCTGCCGTCGGCGGTGAGCTTGGTGAACAGCTGGGTGTAATCGTCGGTGTTGGGGGCAGAGGTGGTGGCCAATTTGCCTGTTGAACGGGTATATTCAAACAGGTCAGAGGGAACAACATCTACACCGTCAAGCAATCTTTTATCACCCATAACAACGGGCATAGGATTAATAACCAACTGATATTTTTCAGCGATTTCTTTTGTGATATCAACAATGCTGTCACAACTAATGATAACTTTCTTACTCAAAGGTACTACCTCCATTTTTATAGAACTATACATTATGTAGTATATCACAACCCCGTGCTTAATTCAATAACAAATCCTTGCAAAATTTACTTTTTTTGCACGTGGCAAAAAAATAATTCTTTTATAGGTTGTGAAAAACAGGCAAAATATGTTTATAATACACAAAAACGACTAACAAAATCGATAAATTAATCTCTTTAAAAGGTAAAATAACCAAAAAATATGCAAAAATGATATATAATGCCACTTGATATTTATATATAAATGTAGTATTATTTAAATGTAGCATTACATTTACCCCAAACAAGGGGTTAATGAAAGGAACTGAACTTTTATGAAAAAAATGACAAAGGCAGAGGCGGGTGCTCTTATTAAAGCAAAGCTGTCTCATAATTTCGGCGTTTTGCCCGAAAATGCGTCAGATGAAATTTTTTACAAGGCCACCGTTATGGCTTTGGTAGATATTATGAACGGCATTCGTGCCGGCTTTGAAAATCGCGCCGACAAGCAAGAGAAAAAACAGGTATGCTATATGTGTATGGAGTTTTTGCTTGGCCGTTCACTGAAAAACACCCTTTACAACCTTAATCTTGAGTCAACCTTTGCCAACGCACTTAAGGAAATGGGAGTCAAGCTCGACCGCCTTTATGACCTTGAGCCCGACGCAGGTCTGGGCAACGGTGGCTTGGGTCGTCTGGCCGCCTGTATAATGGACGGTCTCGCAACGGGTGAATATCCTGCAATGGGTTACTCTATAAAGTATGAGTTCGGCATCTTCCGTCAAAAGTTGGTTGACGGATGGCAGACCGAAATGCCCGATTTTTGGCTGCCCGGTGGTGAGGTTTGGTTTGAAACCCGTTCAGAGCTTGCTGTCAAGGTGCAGTTTGACGGCCATGTAGACGAATGGTGGGATGAGCAGGGCTTCCATCACATTGAGAATCGAGATGCTTCAGAGGTGCTTGCCATACCCAGCGATATGATGATTGCAGGCAAAGACGGTCACGCCGTCAGCGTGCTCCGCTTATGGAAGGCAAGCGCTCCCGGCTTTGATATGCAGCTGTTTAATGAAGGCAGCTATTTGCGCGCGGTTGAGCAAAACGCAATGGCAGAGGTTATAAGCAAGGTGCTTTATCCTGCCGACAATCACGCCGAAGGCAAATCACTGCGCCTTCGTCAGCAGTATTTTCTTGTCAGCGCCTCAGTGCAGGATATTGTTCGCCGTCATCTTGAAAAATACGGCACTCTTGACAACCTGCCCGAAAAGGTGGCAATTCACATAAACGACACCCATCCTGCCCTATGTGTTCCCGAGCTTATGCGACTTATGCTTGATGAGTGCGGCTACACCTGGGATGATGCCTGGCGTATTGCATCCCGCACCCTTGCATACACTAACCATACGGTTATGAAAGAGGCGCTGGAGTGCTGGGGTGAGGATATGTTCCGCCACCGTTTGCCCCGAATTTATCAAATCACCAAAGAGATTGACCGCCGTTACCGCGAGGGCGTTGTGGCCCAAACGGGTGATTGGGGTCTGGCCTCACGCACTGCTATTGTTGAGTCGGGCGTGGTAAAAATGGCCAATCTTTCAGTTGCTGCCGGCCATAAGGTCAACGGTGTATCCCGTTTGCACAGCGAAATTCTTAAAGAAACTGTTTTCAGCGATTTTTATTCTTTGATGCCCGAAAAGTTCACCAATGTAACCAACGGTATAGCTCACCGCCGCTGGCTGTGTCAGTCCAACCCCGAGCTTACCAAGCTGCTTTGCGAGCTTATCGGTGACGGCTTTGTGCTGGATTTGTCTCAAATAGCCAAGCTTAATGACTATGCAGATGACAGCGCCGTGCTTGAACGGCTCAGCGCCATCAAACGTCAAAACAAGATGCGCTTTGCCAAATATCTTAAGGGTGCAGGTTACGGTGATGTTAACCTCGACAGCATATTTGACGTTCAGGTTAAGCGCTTGCATGAGTATAAGCGTCAGCATCTTAACGCCTTGCATATTGTAAGCGACTATTTGTTTATAAAAAACAACCCCAACGCACCCTTTACGCCCAAAACTTACATTTTTGGTGCAAAGGCGGCTTCGGGCTACTTCCTTGCCAAGCAGATAATTCAGTTTATCTGCAAGCTGGGCAAGATGATAGAGGCCGACCCTCAGGTGAGAGAAAAGCTCAAGGTGGTTTATGTTGAAGATTACCGCGTCACTATGGCCGAGCTGCTTATGCCTGCCGCCGATATAAGCGAGCAGATTTCACTTGCCGGCACCGAGGCCTCGGGCACGGGCAATATGAAGCTTATGCTCAACGGTGCGGTTACTTTGGGCACCGAGGACGGTGCTAACGTAGAAATCCACGAGGCGGTGGGGGATGACAACATTATCATCTTTGGTATGCTGGCTCACGAGGTTGACCGCTTGCGTGCCCAGGGCTATCGACCCGGTGATTATTACGCCAACAATCCCCTTATTCGCGAGGCGGTTGATTTTATGCGCCGTGATTTCGGCGGTATGAATTTCAGCTCCATAGCCGACAATCTTATCGGCTCAGACCATTATATGGTGCTGGCTGATTTTGCCGATTATTGCGATGCACAGGCCCGTGCAAGTCAGCTTTACAGCGACAAAGAGCTTTGGGCACGTATGTCACTTAAAAACATTGCCAATGCAGGCCGTTTCTCTATCGACCGACTGATAGAGGATTACAGCCGCGACATCTGGAATTTGCAAAAGGTTGATCGCTGATGAACGAAGTGTTTGATAACCGTTCAACGTTTTATATTTCGCAGACTGTCCCCGTAAAAGCGGGTGACGGTCTGCGTTTTTCGCTTTTATTGCACGACGGTTGCAACTGCTGTGACGCTTGGCTGAAAATCAGACAGGATGCAGGGCAGTATGTGTGGGTGCCTATGGTGTGGCAAGAAAAGGTTAATGATGTTTTTAACCGTTGGGTGGCCGACTACACTCCGACTCAGCCCGATTTGTATTGGTACAGCTTTGAGTTTGAGGGCAACTGGCGGCGTAATGTTATAACCCGTGTTGCCGACGGTAAGGGCGATATTACCGATAAAGGTAAAGAATGGCAGCTTACGGTATATGACCCCGATTTTTATGTACCCGAGCAATACTTTGGGGGTCTTATCTATCAGATATTTCCTGACCGCTTTAGCAATTCGGGTTCACCTAAAAAGGATGTGCCCTGCGACCGCTTTGCGGTTACCGATTGGTATTCTCAGCCCGCCTGGCGTCAAAACAACGGGGCGGCATCCCTTTGCAACGATTATTACGGAGGCGACCTGCAGGGCATCACCCAAAAGCTTCCTTATATAGCAGAGCTAGGTGTCAGCATAATTTATCTTAACCCCATTTTTGAGGCCCACTCCAACCACCGATATAACACTGCCGATTATATGAAAATCGACCCTTCTCTGGGCACCGAGCAGGATTTTGTTCGCCTTTGTGCCGAGGCAAAAAAATTAGGCATTGCCATAATACTTGACGGCGTGTTTTCCCACACCGGTGACGACAGCCGATATTTCAATAAATACCGCCGCTACGCAGAGGATGGGGCATATAACTCTCAAAGCTCCAAGTGGTCAAGCTGGTTTAAATTTGAGCGTTGGCCCGACAAATGCAGCTGCTGGTGGGGCGTTCCCTCCTTGCCCGAAACGGTTGAAGAGGATGAATCCTTTACCGAGTTTATATGCGGAGAAAAGGG
>JAZRNV010000023.1:0-11861 GCA_045648425.1 Acutalibacteraceae bacterium
AAGCTTTGCGAAGGGATCGTTCTCGTAAATCTTAGTATCATAGTATGCACCGAGGAACTTACCGGCATCGTCACGGCTGAAGCCGAAGGTCATCTGGGTCAGGTCGTTGGTGCCGAAGCAGAAGAACTCCGCTTCCTTAGCCATCTCGACAGCGGTCAGGCAAGCTCTGGGGATCTCAATCATAGTACCGACTTCGTACTTCAGCTGGATGCCGGAAGCGGCGATCTCAGCGTCAGCGGTAGCCACAACGATGTCCTTGACGAACTTCAGCTCCTTCATTTCGCCGGTCAGGGGGAACATGATCTCGGGGACCATCTCCCAATCGGGGTGAGCCTTCTTCACATTGATAGCAGCGCGGATGACAGCCTTGGTCTGCATCTTTGCGATTTCAGGATAGGTTACAGCCAAACGGCAGCCACGGTGACCCATCATGGGGTTGAACTCGTGGAGAGAGGTGATGATATTCTTGATATCCTCAACGGTCTTGCCCTGTGCCTTTGCCAAAGCGGCAATGTCGGCCTCTTCAGTGGGAACGAACTCGTGGAGAGGAGGATCAAGGAAGCGGATGCAAACGGGGTTGCCCTCGAGTGCCTCGTAAAGCTTCTCAAAGTCGCCCTGCTGATAGGGAAGAATCTTGGCAAGAGCTGCCTCACGGCCCTCAACAGTGTCAGAGCAGATCATCTCGCGGAATGCAGCAATACGCTCTGCCTCGAAGAACATGTGCTCGGTACGGCAAAGGCCGATACCCTCAGCGCCAAGCTCACGTGCCTTTTTAGCGTCGGCAGGAGTGTCAGCGTTGGTGCGAACCTTAAGGGTTCTGAACTCGTCAGCCCACTGCATGATGCGGCCGAACTCGCCTGCGATTTCAGCGTCAACGGTGGGGATGATGCCGTCGTAGATGTTACCGGTAGAACCGTCGATAGAGATGTAGTCGCCCTCAACATAGGTCTTGCCTGCAAGGGTGAACTTCTTGTTTTCTTCATCCATGATGATTTCGCCGCAACCGGATACACAGCAGGTACCCATACCGCGAGCAACAACGGCTGCGTGGCTGGTCATACCACCGCGAACGGTGAGGATGCCCTGTGATGCCTTCATACCGGTGATATCTTCAGGAGAGGTCTCAAGACGAACGAGGATAACCTTTTCGCCGCGAGCGTTCCATGCCTCTGCGTCTTCAGCAGTAAATACTACCTTACCGCAAGCAGCGCCGGGAGATGCGCCAAGGCCCTTGCCTGCAGGAGTTGCTGCCTTAAGAGCTTTAACGTCAAACTGGGGATGGAGAAGGGTGTCAAGGTTACGGGGATCGATCATTGCAACGGCCTGCTTCTTGTCGATCATGCCCTCGTCAACGAGGTCGCAAGCAATCTTAAGAGCGGCTTTTGCAGTTCTCTTACCGTTACGGGTCTGAAGCATATAAAGCTTGCCTGCCTGAACGGTGAACTCCATATCCTGCATATCTCTGTAGTGGTCTTCAAGGGTTGCGCAAACCTGCTTGAACTGTGCAAATGCCTCGGGGAACTTCTCAGCCATCTCTGCGATGGGCATGGGAGTACGAACGCCTGCAACAACGTCTTCACCCTGTGCGTTTACAAGGAACTCACCCATAAGGCCGGGCTCACCGGTAGCAGGGTCACGGGTAAAGGCAACACCGGTACCGCAATCGTCACCCATGTTACCGAAAGCCATCATCTGTACGTTAACAGCGGTACCCCAAGAATAAGGAATATCGTTGTCACGACGGTATACGTTTGCACGGGGGTTGTCCCATGAACGGAAAACGGCCTCAACAGCGCCCATAAGCTGCTCTTTGGGGTCTGAGGGGAAGTCTTTACCGATCTTGGACTTGTACTCTGCCTTGAACTGCTCGGCAAGAGTCTTGAGGTCTTCAGCGGTCAGGTCGATATCCTGAGTAACGCCCTTTGCCTCTTTCATTTCGTCGATAAGCTGCTCAAAATACTTCTTACCAACTTCCATAACAACGTCAGAATACATCTGAATAAATCTGCGGTAGCAGTCATATGCCCAACGGGCGTTGCCGCTCTTTGCAGCCATAACCTCAACAACCTCTTCGTTAAGGCCGAGGTTAAGGATGGTATCCATCATACCGGGCATTGATGCACGAGCACCTGAACGAACAGAAACGAGAAGGGGATTTTCTTTATCGCCGAACTTCATGCCGGTGATGCCTTCCATCTTGTCGATGTACTCCATGATTTCTGCCTGAATGTCAGCATTAATCTTTCTGCCATCTTCGTAGTACTGGGTGCAAGCTTCGGTGGTTACGGTGAAGCCCTGGGGAACAGGAAGGCCAATCTTGGTCATTTCTGCAAGGTTAGCGCCCTTACCGCCGAGAAGCTCACGCATGCTTGCGTCGCCCTCTGAAAAGAGGTAAACATACTTGTGACTCATTTGAATCATCCTCCTAAAAAAATAATTAACATCTTAAGTGAGATATATGCACAAGCATACAGTCTCAAAGAACATTATAACAAATAGTTTTCCATTTTTCCACTCTTTTTTTACTATAAAAATTAAAAATTTACCATATTTATGCTCTTTTTTTAGTATAATATACACATAACCTGCAACAAACTCTTGAAAAGGGCGAAGAAAAATGCAATAATATATGTAACGAATATTTTTGATAGGGGTACAGTTTTGCTGTTCCCCCACTTTTGCGTGGTAAAAAAATTAAAGGTTGTGTTTTTATGCTTTTTAAAAAAACATCAGGCGCTCCTCAGATTATGATTGTGGGTCTGGGCAACCCCGGCGCCAAATACGATTTGACCCGTCACAACGTGGGCTTCGCCGTTGTGGATTTGCTGGCACGTCAAGTAGGTTGCGATATCACTAAATCCAAATTCAACGCCCTTTACGGCAAGTGCGATATTAACGGGGTAAGCTGCATCCTCGTCAAGCCCCAAACCTATATGAACAATTCGGGGGAGGCAGTTGCTCCCCTTGCCAAATTCTTTAAAATTTCTCCTCAAAACATTATCGTTGTATCAGATGACATCTCTCTTGAACCCGGCAAGCTGCGCATCCGCCGCAAAGGAAGTGACGGCGGTCACAACGGTCTGAAAAGCATCTGCTGTTACATTGGTGACGATTATCCCCGCGTAAAAATGGGAGTGGGTGCCAAGCCCCATCCCGACTATGACCTTGCAAGCTGGGTGCTGGCAAAATTTTCTGCCGAGGGCCAAAAGGCCTTTGAAGAGGCAGCCGAAAAGGCCTGCAAGGCCCTTTCCCTGATGGTTAAGGGAGACACCGAAGGGGCCATGAACAAGTTCAACTCTTAATTCGAGGTAATTATGCTCTTTTTAAACAACGCCTTTAGGGCAGCAACAGAATATAAAGAGCTGCGTGATGAGCTTAAAGGGGGACGATTCCCCTCTGCCGTAACAGGCCTGTCTCACATCCACAAAGCCGCCCTTATTGACACCCTGCGCAAGGATCTTAAGCGCAGGGCTTTGGTGGTTGTGGCCGACGAAAGCGAGGGAGCACGGCTAAAATCGGATTTTTTGCTTATGGGCGCCCGCGTGGTTGACTTTCCTGCAAGAGATTTGATTTTGCGAGATATTTCGGGCATTTCAAGGGAATATGAGCACGCCCGTCTTGGAGCTTTGTCGAAAATTGTCGACGGCAATTATGACATTGCCATCTGCGGTGCGGATGCACTGTTAAGCTACACCATGCCACCCGAAAAGCTGCTTTCATCCCGTTTTACCCTTGAGCAGGAGCAAACCCTTCCCCCTGCCGAAATTTGCGACCGCCTTGTTTCAGCCGGATACACCCGATGCGACACCGTTGAGGGTGTGGGTCAGTTTGCCCTGCGCGGCGGTATTTTGGATATATATCCCCCCGATGCCGACAACCCCTACCGCATTGAGTTTTGGGGTGATGATATTGACTCGATTTGCACCTTCGACACCCTCTCTCAAAGGCGCGACCGATTGGTTGAAAAAATTCTCATTCCTCCTGTGTGCGAGGTTCTGACGGGCTCCCCCGAATCCTTCGGTCGCAGAATGGAGCGCATCGCCTCAAAGGCGGCGCCGAAAAGCCGTTTTAAGGCCTATTTGCAATCGGTGGCCGACTCTGCCGCAAGTGGCATTTTACCCCTGTGCGCCGACCGCTTTATGCCTATGCTGTACACCCCTGCCACCCTGCTGGATTATACCGACGACTGCATAACCTTTATAAGCGAAGCCAACAACGTCAAGGAGCGGTGCCGCTCATCACTTATGTCGGCAACCGAGGATGTGGCAGCTTTGTTTGAGCAAGGTATGTGCCCTCAAAAATGGCGCATTTGCTCTGATTATGATATTCTCTGTCAAGCTCTTGAAAAACGGGATACGGTCTGGCTTGACACCTTTGCCAAGGGCAGCTATGACACCTCTGTGCGAAGTGCCGTCAGCTTTAATCTGCGTCAGCTGTCGGTTTGGGGCGGTATGACCGCTCAGCTTTCTGAAGATATTTCTCCTTTATTGGAAAGAGGGTACGCCGTGGTTGTGCTGGCGGGCACCGAAAAAGCGGCACGCACCCTTGCCAACGATTTGAGTGACAGCGGTCTTAATGCCCGTTTCGCTCAGGATGCCGATATTGCCGAGGGTAAAACAGTTACAGTTATGCCCGGCAGTCTTTCGGCAGGTATGGACTTGCCGCGGGCATCCTTTGCGCTTTTTACCTATGGCAAAACCGCCACCTCAAAAAAATCGAGAATCAAAAAGAATGCCAACGCCTTTAACAGTCTTGACGAGCTTCACAGAGGTGATTATGTGGTGCACCTCTCTCACGGCATAGGCATTTTTGACGGAATAAACACCATCACCACCGCAGGCATCACAAAAGATTATATAAAAATCAAGTATGCCGGAAAAGACGTTCTTTATGTCCCCGTAACCCAGCTTGACCTGGTTTCGAAATATATCGGCGGCAGTGAAGAGGGCGGTGTTCGCATCAACCGCCTGGGAGGCGACGGGTGGAAAAAGACCCGCGCCCGTGTTAAAGGTGCCCTGCGAGATATCGCCAAAGAGCTTATTAAGCTTTATGCCGAGCGTATGGCCCGTCCCGGTTGGGCCTTCAGCCCCGACACCGACCTGCAAACCGACTTTGAAAGTCGCTTTGAATATGACGAAACCGATGACCAGTTGAGATGCATTAAAGAAATCAAAAAAGATATGGAATCCACCGCACCTATGGACCGCCTGCTTTGCGGTGATGTTGGCTTCGGCAAAACTGAGGTGGCCTTACGCGCCGCCTTCAAATGCGTTGCCGACGGCAAGCAGTGTGCCATTCTTGTGCCCACCACCATATTGGCCTGGCAGCATTATCAAACCGCTGTCAAGCGCCTTGAGGGTATGCCTGTATCCGTTGAACTGCTTTCGCGTTTTCGCTCACCAAAGCAGCAATCCGATATCCGCCGCCGTCTTAAAAGCGGAGAGATTGATATAGTCGTAGGCACCCACAAGCTTATCGGTGCAGGAATCGAATTCAGAGATTTGGGCCTGCTTATAATTGACGAAGAGCTACGCTTCGGTGTAGCTCAAAAGGAAAAGCTGAGAGAAAAGCATTCTAATGTTGATACCCTTACCCTGTCGGCAACCCCCATCCCTCGCACCCTCAATATGGCTATGTCGGGGCTGAGAGATATGTCATCCCTTGATGAGGCGCCCGGCGACCGCTACCCCGTGCAAACCTATGTTATGGAGTATGACCGATTGGTTGTGCTTGATGCTATTCAGCGAGAGCTGCGAAGGGGCGGTCAGGTCTATTATCTTTTCAACAGCGTCGAGCACATCGCCTCAAAGGCGGTGCGTCTGCAGGAAGAACTGCCCGATGCATCCATTGCAGTGGCTCACGGCCGTATGTCGGAGGAAGAGCTGAGCGAGGTTTGGCGCCGACTTATCGCAGGAGAAATAGATATTCTTGTTTGCACCACCATCATCGAAACGGGTGTGGATGTTCCCAACGTTAACACCTTGATTATTGAGGATTCTGACCGAATGGGTCTGTCACAGCTGCATCAGATAAGAGGCCGTGTGGGACGAAGCAGCCGACGCGCCTATGCCTATCTGACCTATCGTGCAGGCAAAGCGGTCAGCGATATTGCATCCCGAAGGTTAGAGGCAATAAGAGAATTTACCGAGTTTGGCTCGGGCTTTAAAATCGCCATGCGCGACCTTGAAATAAGAGGTGCCGGCAACATCTTGGGCGGTGAACAGCACGGCCATATGGAGTCGGTGGGCTACGATATGTATATTCGTATGCTCAACGATGCCATCAGCGCCGAAAAGGGAGAAGAGGTAACCGAACAGGCCGAGTGCGTTATCGACCTGCAAATCGGTGCCCACATTCCCGAGGGTTACATCCCCTCCTTGCAGGCCCGACTGGGAATGTACCGCCGCATTGCCGATATTCGCACCCCCGACGATGCCCTTGACGTTACCGACGAGCTCATCGACCGCTTCGGTGAACCCCCCAAATCGGTTAAGGGGCTTATTGACATCGCTCTTATACGCAACCGCTGCATCTCTCTGGGCATTCAATCGGTAGAACAGCACGAAAATTATCTGCGAATCTATCCCGACAGCGTAAAGCCGCAACATATTGCCGCTCTTTCGGCGGCAGTCGGACGTCTTTTCAGGGTAAACGCAAGCAACAAGCCCTTTTATGAAATACGCATTGTGGGCTCTCTTACCCCCTTTGATGTTATGGATGGAGCCGTCTCTGCCATGGAAAACACAGAAAATTGACGCAGAGATGCGAATTGTACTGGACTTTTTTGAGAATATGTTGTATAATCTAATAGTTAATTAGCTTTTTACGGAGGTTTCACCAATGAAAACTGTTAAAAGAGTTTTTGCAGCCCTGCTTTGCGCTCTGCTGGTACTGACCTGTTTTGCAGGTTGTCACGGCAAGGATGCTGTGGTTGCTACCGTTACTTTAGATAAAAAGGAGTATAAAATCCCTTCGGGTCTTTACCTTGTTATGCTTATCAATGCTGACAGCGAAGCCCGTTCTATCGTAGCCGAAAACGTCACAAAAGAAGACAAAGATGCCGACACCACCAAAATCAAGTATCACAAGCAAAAGGTTAAGGGTGAGGACGGCAAGGAATACGCCTTTAACGACTATGTTGTTATGCGCGCCAAAGAGATGTGTGCCGAGCATCTTGTAACCGCTTATATGTTTGATAAGTACAAGCTTAAGCTCTCTGATGAAAGCAAACAGGCCCTTGACCAGTACGCCGCATATCAGTGGTCATACAACGGCAACCTCTATATGCTTGAGCCCAACGGTGCAAGCTACGACTCATACTGTGAATACATTAAGGTTAATATGTACTACCGCTCCGATGTGTTTGACTACTTCTATAAAGAGGGCGGCGAAAAAGCGCCTAAGGATGAAGCTATCCAAAAGGCACTTGAAAAAGATTTTGCCGTTGCCAACATTTTAGAGCTTTCTGTTAAGGATAAAGACGGCAAAGATCTTGCCGAGGCCGAGCTTAAGAAGATTGCCGACAAGATTGAGGCCTATTGCACCCGCATTAACGAGGGTAAGGCCACCTTTGAAGAGATAAAGGCAGAGTACGAGGCCGAAAACAAGAAGGATGACGCTGACAAAGAAGAGACCGACACCGACAAGACCGAGTCAACCAAAGATCCCCAGCCCAAGGATAAAAACGCTACCGTAGTCGGCTCTGAAAACACCTCTGTTCAGAGCGCCCTCTTTGCCGACATCAACAAGTTGGACATCGGCAAAGCATCCTTGCTCAAGGGTACCGACGGTTATTATCGCCTTGTTGTTAAGCGCGACATTCTTGCCGATGAGTATTATTTTGATACCTACCGCGACGAGGTTACTCGCATTATGCACGCTGAGGACTTTAACAAATATGTTGCCGATGAGGCCAAAAAGTTAGAGATTGCCTACAACTCATACGAGCTTAACTACCTTAAGCCCAAGAAGATAAGCTATGATGAGTTTAACGAGTGGTATTCAAGTATGCTCCAAAACTACGGCTATTAATATCATCATCAACACCCCGATACAATTAGGGATAAACTGTAACTCCCTAATTGTGTCGGGGTGTTTTTCGTTATATACAGTCACCACATCAGCCCTTTTTGAATAAAATGTAGCAGTTCACGAAAGGTTTTGGTGGTTTGTTTATGAGCAATTCTTCTTTTTTTATGGGTGCATTAACGGCTGACGGTTATTACTCTAATCTTAAATCCATTTATGACCCCTCGAAGGGATGGCGCGCCTATCTTATAAAAGGCGGCCCGGGGATGGGCAAATCCTCTTTAATGAAGGGGGTCGCAGCCGACCTTGCCGAAAAAGGACTTGAATGGGTGGCCATTCCCTGCCCCTCTGACCCCGATTCTCTTGACGGTGTGGTTTTTCCCTCGGCAAAGGTTGCTTTAATGGATGCCACCCATCCTCATGTCGTTAACCCTCTTTTCCCTCAGCTGTGTGAGGTTACGGTTGAGCTGGGCCACTATTGCCGACGAGATTTGATTGCTCCTCACCGCAGCGCCCTTATGGCCGCTTCCAAAGAAAACAAGGCCCTTTACGAACGGGCTTACCGATATATTGCTGCTGCATCCTCTTTGATGGATGACACCTATCGTTTGGCCGCCCGCCACACCGATATGCAATCGGCGGCAGAGCTGGGCAACCGTTTGGCAGAACAGCTGTTGCCCAATCTGTCACGGCAAGGGGATGAACTGGTGGCTTTTTTAAGCGGCATCACCTCAAAAGGGCACGTATTTTTAGGCAGCACCATCGACAGCTTGTGCAGCAGAGTGGTAGTCTTTCAGGATGAGCTGGGGGCGGCCTCCCGCGCCTTTATGTCGGCTGTGAGGTTTGCCGCCCTCAGAAAAGGGCACAGCATTATCACCTGTATGTGCCCCTTTGCGCCAAATGAAAAGCCCGAGCACATACTCGTGCCCGAGCTGGATTTGGCCTTCACTACTCAAAACCGATTTCTTCCCCAAGACCGTCCCGTCAGAAGAATTCACTCGCGACGCTTTTCTTCGGCATCGGGATTGGCCGCTTGCCGTCAGCGCTTTGCCTTCAACCGCAGAGGAGCAACGGAGCTTATTAAAGAGGCCTGTGCCTCGGTGGAAGCGGCTAAAAAAATTCACGACGATATAGAAGGGTACTACATTCTTGCAATGGATTTTGACAAGGTGCAGCTGTGGCGTCAAAAAATCGTCAGCGAGATTTTAGCAGAGCAGCAGAATTAAGGCAACACACCACCGATAAGCCAACGTCGGCCACCACTGCCATCCACATCATTGGCACAAAAAGAGCCGACAACATCACAAGCCCCTTAACTGCAAGGGAAAGAGCAATGTTAAATCTGACCTTTTTTAAGGTGCGGCGGCTTGTTTTTACTCCGTCGGCAAGAGCGCTCAAATTGCCCGCGGTAAGCACCACATCTGCCGTCTCTACGGCGGCATCGGTGCCAAGGCCCATACCCACGCCAACGGTGGCCTCGGTGATAACGGGGGCATCGTTGATGCCGTCACCCACAAAAACCACCGACTTGCATTTTTGCTTAAACTCACGCAAGCACTCAACCTTATCTTCAGGCAACAGCTCGGCCCTCCAATAATCTATACCGCATGCCTCTGCCGTTCTTTTTACGGCAGGGGCATTATCGCCGCTTAAAAGAGCAAAGCTTTTTACCCCCAAACGGCGCAAGCTGTTTAAGGTGTCAAGGGCGTCGTCGCGCAAAAGGTCACTAAGCTGTATAGAGCCGATTCCTCTGCCGTCAACCGCCACATAAACCTGACCTCGGGGCAGATGGGAAACATCCACTCCCTCTTGGCTCATAAGGCGCACTGAGCCCACAAGAATTCTTTGCTCGCCCTCTGAAACAATGCCGTAGCCCGCCTGCTCTCTTATTTCTCCCTCGATTTTCTGCGGATGAGGACAAGCTCTGCGAATGGCGGCAGCAACGGGATGACCGGAGTATCGCTCTGCCCATGAAGCTATGGCAAGGCAATCATACCCCGGTTCGGAATGCACCTCTGTCACCTTAAGCTCACCCGTAGTAAGGGTGCCCGTTTTATCACTTATTACGCAATCGGCGGCGGCAAGTGACTCAAGATATATGCCACCTTTAACCAGCACGCCTTTTTTTGATGCCGCGCCTATGCCTGCATAAAAGGCAAGAGGCACCGATATAACCATTGCGCACGGGCAGGATGCCACCAAAAGCACCAATGCTTTTTTGAACCACAAGGATGAGAATTCTCCCGTAACAAGCCACGGAATAAGAGCCACGAGCAGAGCGGCAAGCACCGTAAGAGGTGTGTATATTTTGGCAAAGCGTGAAATAAACCGTTGAGCCGTGCCTTTTCGTGCCTCTGAATTTTCCACCATTTTTATAATACGGGCAGGGGCAGAATTCTCATAGTCGGCCGTCACCTGCACCCTTAAAGCCACCGAGCCGGCTATCATCCCTCCCAAGACGGGAGTGCCGTACTCCACAGAGATGGGTATGCTTTCACCCGTAATGGCAGAGGGGTCAATATGCCCCGAGCCGCCGACGATCATTCCGTCCAGAGGTATGCGCTCAAAGGGATGCACCACAATAACATCCCCCACCTTGATTTGCGCGGCAGGCAAATCTCCCTCATCGGTGTGTACCCTTTGAGGGCGAATATTACCCAGGGCCTCTATTCCCTTTCGGGAGTGGCTTGTAACCCTGCTTTCTATTATTTCTCCAATCTCAAAAAGCAGAGTAACCGCTGCACCCTCGGCATATTCTCCTATGGCGAGGGCGCTGACCGCTGCTATGGCAAGCAACAGCTTTTCGTCAAAAGTGCGGTTTTTAAGCACGCTTTTTATGCCGTAAAACATGGGCTTTACCAAATTTACCCCTGTTGCCGCCCCAAGCAAAAGGTTGCAAATTTTCGGCAACTGAAGCAAGCCGCAGACCACCGCCCCCACAATCAGCACAAGAGCAGAAGCTGCCCACGCATACTGCTTCCATTTGCCCTTTTTTGGGGCAGATGACGAGGCATCCCCTTCACAAACAACGGTTATGCCCGCTTCAACAGAATCGCAAAGACGCTGAAGGGCGGCTGTCTCAATCTCTTTATCACAAATCAGGGTAAGCAGTCCCGTTGCCACATTAAGATTGGCCTGCTTTACGCCCTCAAAGCGTGAGGCCGCCGCCCTTATTTTTTCACCGCAATCGGCACAGTGCAAGCCCTTAAGAAGATATTTTTCAGTCATGGGTGTCATCCCCTTTTTCGGTTATGTGCGCCCATCCGATAGCATAAATATCGTGCACGTGACTGTCGGCAAGAGAGTAAAGCATCGTCTTGCCGCAGCGTTTGCAGCGCACCAGACCCGACTGGCGCAAAAGCCGCAGCTGATGGGATATGGCCGACTGCCCCATATCCAAAGCGGCAGCTATATCCCCCACACAAAGAGGACTGCTCATAAGAACACTGATTATACTGATTCGGGTTGAATCACCAAGCATTTTAAAAAGCTCAGCCAAATCATAAAGCAAACAGGTATCAGGCATGGTAGCTTTAACCTGAAGGGCTTTTTCAGGATGAACACAGCAATTATCCGACATATTTCTTGCTCCTTTTCGTATGAATGATTGTTCATATGTTAATATGTTAATCCAATATTAACATTTTGTCAATAAAAATGTATTGATATTAATTTGAAAAAGGAGTAAAATGATTTATAATGGTTATGGTTAGTCGAAACAAACTTGTTTCGACACAAAATCTTTGATTTTGCGGCAAATTTTCTTTGAAAATTTGTCCATATCCATTGCAATGAATGTTGTGCAAAATTAAATCATAGAATTTAATTTTGCT
>JAZRNV010000024.1:0-21271 GCA_045648425.1 Acutalibacteraceae bacterium
TTTTTATATGCCACCTTTTTACCGTCGCCCGATATAAGATAGTTCGTCACCTTTTTGGCAATCTCTTTTTCAGAGCCGTTACCAATCTTACAGTAAAGGGTAAAGGCGCAGCCGGTCATATACTTTTCGGGGTAAAAGACACGATTGCCATTGTCGCTGAGCTTTATTATTTTATTTGCGTCCAGTTCGCTTATTGGTCTATCATTTTCTTCATACCAATCATCCAAAAGCTGAGTGGCAATCTGCTTGCCGCCAACATACAGCTGATTATTCTTAACGTAGGGCACGCTTGCAGTGCCGCCGCCGAAAAATACAAGCAGAACAGTAACCGCTGCCAGCACAAGCGCCAGGGCACAAATTATTATCTTTGTAATGGGTTTTAACTTTATCTTTCTTTCGATGTTAATAACGGGATCATTCATTGTCAGTTCCTCCAAATAAAGGTATTTTACACCTACATATATAATATCACAAAATTATTCCCATTGCAACGACTAATAGCAAATTTTATTCACATTGTAACGACATGGACTGGCAAGTTTAAATTTGTCCTAAACATAGTATTTAGTGAAGGGGGCTTAAGCTATGTTTGAAATATTGGCTGCCATTGAGCATTTTTTATTTTTTGTTTTGCACGTCAATCAGTCAGGAAAATTTCCCAAAGCGCTGTCATCCAAGGAAGAAGTCGAATGCTTTGAAAAAATGGCTCGGGGCGACCTCGAGGCCAGAAGCAAGCTGATTGAGCACAATCTGCGCTTGGTTGTACATATTGCAAAAAAGTATTTTTCTGCCGAAATCGAGCAGGATGACCTCATATCCATAGGCACCATCGGTCTTATTAAAGCAGTTGAATCTTTTAACGGTTCAAAAGGCACCCGTTTCGCCACCTATGGCTCAAGATGTATTGAAAATGAAATTCTTATGTTTTTCAGAAATCGCAAAAAGTCGGCTAACGATTTATCGGTCAATGACCCTATCGAAACCGACCGCGACGGCAACACTCTTTCGCTGATTGACGTTATTGCCTGCGATGACAACATTGCCGACAACCTTGACCTGGCTGTGAACATTGAGCAGCTGAGCAGATTTATGAAACATTTGGATAACCGCGAACGCGATATATTGTGTTTGAGATATGGGCTGGGCGGCAGAGATCCCCTGCCTCAAAGGGAGGTTGCCAAGCGTTTGGGGATATCACGTTCATACGTCTCGCGCATCGAAAAGAAAGCTTTGCAAGATCTGAAAAGCCGCTTTGACGCCGAAGACAACGGTTAAAATTCGCATCAAATCGAGATTTTGTGAGAGTGAAAATCAGTCAACAACATCTTGTAAACTTTTTTCAAAAAACACCCTATATTTTGTGCTTTTTTCTATTGACACAAGATATATAGTGTGCTATACTTGACAGGCACTATCAGCAAAGGAAGCGTTTTATTATGAATATTCAAGGTTTTCAAAAGCTCACTTTGCTTGATTTTCCGGGCAAAGTTGCCTGCACCGTCTTTACCGGCGGCTGCAATTTTCGTTGCCCATTTTGCCACAATGGGTCGTTGGTGCTTGAACCCACAATATATAGTGATGCCACAAAAGACGTTTTTGACTATCTTTCAAAGCGAAAAGGCATCGTTGACGGGGTTTGCATCACGGGCGGTGAGCCCCTGCTTCAAACGGATATCGAGAGCTTCATGCGCGAGGTAAAGGATATGGGATATGCCCTTAAGCTTGATACCAACGGCAGTTTCCCAAGCAGGTTGCTTAAGGTTATCGAAACAGGGCTTATCGATTACATCGCCATGGATATCAAAAGCTCTCCTGAGGGTTATCCCCTTGCGGTAGGAACGGATGTTGACATGACCGCAATCTGTCAAAGTGTTGAAATCATCCGTCAAAGCGGTGTGGAACATGAGTTTCGCACAACTGCCGTAAAGGGCATACACACCACGGAGGATTTTGATAAAATCGGACAATGGCTTGCAGGCAGCAAGCACTACTATATACAGCGTTTTGTCGATTCGGGCAACCTCATCAAAGGCGGCGAGGCCTTTTCCGACGATGAAATGCACGGCCTATTGTCAATAATAAAAAACTATATTCCCGAAGCTCAGCTTCGAGGACAAAACTAACGAAAGTGGGGAGAAAAATGTATAAGGTTATTAAAAGAGACGGAAAAGTAGCAGATTTTAACCTTAAAAAGATTTCCGATGCCATCACTCAGGCATTTGAAGCTTGCGAGCGCCAATTCAATCCGGATATTATTGATTTTTTGGCGTTAAAGGTAACATCCGACTATGAGCCCAAGATTGTTGACGGCGTTGTTGCTGTTGAAGACATCCAGGACAGCGTTGAAGCTGTGCTTGTTCAAGCAGGTTATGCCGATGTTGCAAAGGCATACATTCTTTATCGCCGCCAGCGTGAAAAGCTGCGCAATATGAAGTCAACCATTCTTGACTATAAAGAGATTGTTGACCAATACGTTAAGAGCATCGACTGGCGTGTTAAAGAGAACTCTACCGTTACCTATTCTGTAGGCGGTCTTATTCTCAGCAACTCAGGTGCCATTACCGCCAACTATTGGCTGAGTGAAATTTATGACGATGAAATCGGCAACGCTCACAAGAATGCCGATATTCATATTCACGACCTTTCCATGCTTACCGGTTACTGTGCAGGTTGGTCTCTCAAGCAGTTGATTGAAGAGGGTCTCGGCGGTGTAGGAGGAAAAATCACCTCTCCTCCCACAAAGCATCTTGCAACCCTTTGCAATCAAATGGTAAACTTCCTCGGCATTATGCAAAACGAATGGGCAGGTGCTCAGGCATTTTCATCCTTTGACACCTACCTTGCTCCTTTCGTTAAGGCAGACGACCTTAGCTATGATCAGGTTAAAAAGTGCATTGAGTCCTTTATCTTCGGCGTAAACACTCCCAGCCGTTGGGGTACTCAATCTCCCTTCACCAACATCACCTTGGACTGGACCGTTCCTGCCGACCTTGCTGACGAGTACGCTATCGTCGGCGGCAAGCGTATGGACTTTAAGTATGGCGATTGCAAAAAAGAAATGGATATGGTTAACCGCGCTTTCATCGAGATTATGATTGAAGGCGACGCTAACGGCAGAGGATTCCAGTATCCCATTCCCACCTACTCTATCACCCGTGATTTTGACTGGTCAGAAACCGAAAACAATAAGCTGTTGTTTGAAATGACCTCTAAATACGGCACTCCCTACTTCTCTAACTATGTTAACAGCGATATGGAGCCCTCAGATGTTCGCAGTATGTGCTGCAGACTTCGTCTTGACCTTCGCGAGCTTCGCAAAAAGTCAGGTGGCTTCTTCGGAAGCGGTGAAAGCACCGGTTCTGTGGGCGTTGTTACCATCAATATGCCCCGTATCGCCTATCTTGCAAGTGATGAGGCCGACTTCTACAAGCGCCTCGACCACATGATGGATATTGCCGCCCGTTCACTTAAGGTTAAGCGCACCATCATCACCCGTTTGCTTGACGAGGGTCTCTATCCCTACACCAAGCGCTACCTCGGCACATTTAACAACCACTTCTCTACCATCGGTCTTGTTGGTATGAACGAAGCAGGCCTCAACGCCAAGTGGATCGGTAAGGATATGACCCATCCCGAAACCCAGGAATTCACCAAAAACGTGCTTAACCATATGCGCGAGCGTTTGTCTGACTATCAAGAGATGTACGGCGACCTCTACAACCTTGAGGCAACCCCTGCCGAATCTACCTCTTTCCGTCTCGCAAAGCACGACCGAAAGCGTTATCCCGATATTATCTGTGCATCCGATGCAGAAACTCCCTATTACACCAACTCTTCACATCTGCCCGTATGCTACACCGATGATATTTTCACCGCGCTCGACATTCAGGATGAGCTGCAGACCCTTTACACCTCGGGCACCGTTTTCCACGCCTTTATCGGTGAAAAGCTGCCCGACTGGCGTGCCGCAGCATCCATCATCCGCAAAATCGCGGAAAACTACCGTCTGCCCTACTACACCTTGTCACCCACCTATTCCGTTTGCCCCGAGCACGGATATATCGCTGGTGAAAAGTACTCCTGCCCCAAGTGCGGCAAGGATACCGAGGTTTATAGCCGTATTACCGGTTATTACCGTCCTGTTAAGAACTGGAATGACGGTAAGGCACAAGAGTATAAAGAGCGCAAGACCTATGATATCGCCAACTCAGTTATGACCAGAAGCGGTGTTGTTCAAGAGGGTTGCTCTTGCGTTGCTCAGCAGCAGCCCGTTGCCCTTGAGGATGGCGTTTACCTCTTTGCTTCTGCCACCTGCCCCAACTGTAAGGTTGCAGAGAGCTTGCTCAAAAAGGCAGAAATTGAGTACACTCATTTGCTTGCCGAGCAAAACAAAGAGCTGACCGAGGCCTTTGGCATCAAACAAGCTCCCACCCTTGTTGTAATTAAGGACGGCAAAACAGAAAAATTCGTTTCTGTGCCCAACGTTAAAAAGTTCATTCAGTCGGTTCAATAAGCCGTTCAAGATTAATGACCAAAACGGGCGGAGTCAGCTCCGCCCGTTATTTTTAAGGATGTGTGGTTATGTATGACATTATAATCATAGGCGCAGGCCCTGCAGGGCTTACCGCCGCAATATATGCCCGTCGCGCCAACAAAAGCGTTCTACTGCTTGAAAAGGGTGCATTTGGCGGTCAAATCACCTTTTCACCGAAAGTGGAAAATTATCCCGCCTTTGAAAGCATCAGCGGCAGCGGACTTGCCGACCTTATGGTGGAGCAGGCGCTGGCTCAGGGCGCAGAGGTTGAAGTTGAAACGGTAACCGATGTGCAGGATAACGGCTCTTTTAAGACAGTTATAACCGAAGACGGAAATGCCTACGAAGGCAAGGCGGTTATTATTGCCTGCGGTGCCAAGCACAGACATCTCGGTCTTGAAAATGAAGAAAAATTCATTGGCGAGGGAATATCCTTCTGTGCAGTATGTGACGGCGCTTTTTACAAAGATAAGGACGTTGTTCTTGTGGGTGGCGGCAACTCCGCACTGCAAGAAGCGGTGCTTCTTAGTGAAACCTGCAAAAAGGTATATGTGGTGCAAAACCTGGATTTTCTCACAGGTGAGCAGCAGTTGCAGGATATTCTCAAAAAGCGTGATAACGTTGAAATTGTTACCGGCACAGTTATTGACGCCATCCCCGACGGAGATGCCTTCAGCGGTGTTATCACCAAGCGCGTCAGTGACGGAGTCACCGCCGAAATTAAGGCAGACGGTATGTTTGTTGCCATCGGTCTTGTGCCGGAAAACGACGCTTTTGCCCATCTTGCAGCGCTGGATGAAAGAGGATATATCGACTCAGGAGAAGAGTGCTTAACAAAAACTCCCGGCATTTTTGTTGCCGGCGACTGCCGCAAAAAGCAGGTTCGGCAGGTAGCAACCGCCACCGCCGACGGCGCTGTTGCAGCCGTTGCAGCTTGCAGATATATCGACGGATTATAACAACCCTTCACGCACCCCTAATAAATTAGGGGTGCGATTTTTTTATTGTGTGTTTTTTGCTCTTTTTTACAATCAAAATTCGTCTTGCTTTTATACGTGTTTAGGTGTATAATAACTTAGTTAGTAAAATGGAAAAATTAGGCACGTATTAAACTTCGTTTAAATAAGAAGGATACTATCTATATATGAACAAAGGTAATGTTGTTGTAAAATCGGGACTGTGGTACACAATATCCAACTTTTTAACCAAAGGGATACTGTTTATTTCTACACCTATTTTTACCCGAATTCTTTCGGAAGAAGAATTTGGCGCTTTCAGTAATATATCCTCTTGGCTCAACATTTTGGTTATCGTTGTCACCCTCAATGTTGAGGCATCTCTTATCAGCGCCAGATATGACTATGAAAAGCAAATAGACGGTTACGTTTTTTCTGCATTGTCACTCAGCACTGTTTCAACCATCATATGGGCGGTTTTGTTTAACATTTTTATGACCCCCATAAGCACATTTTTTGAAATTGAGCCGACCTATATAAACTGTATGTTTGTTTATCTGCTCTTTTTCCCCGCCTTGCAGCTTTTTCAAACTCAAGAGCGTTTCTTTTTCAGATACAAAAGCTCGGTTGCCATAAGCATGCTCAGCACCTTCGGTTCTTGCCTGCTTTCGGTGCTTTTGATTGTTGTAATGTCAAACAAGCTGGCAGGCCGTGTGTTTGGCCACATTATTCCCGTTGCCATTGTCGGTCTGGTGCTCTATATAATCATTGCAAAAAAAGGTAAAAAAATCAATTTCGGCGTGTGGAAATACGCCTTTAAGATTTGCCTGCCCTATGTTCCCCACCTGTTATCCATAACGGTGCTTAACTCTACCGACCGCATTATGATAACCAAAATGTGCGGTGAGGCAGACAATGCTCTTTACAGCGTTGCCTACAGCGTTGCAATGATTGTAACACTGCTTATAACCGCTTTAAACGGTGCTTTCAGTCCTTGGCTTGCCGAGCGGCTTAACAAAAACGATTTTGACAGCATCAGAAGCGTCTCTAAAAAATATATCGGCATTTTTATCCTGTTCGGTGTGGGGCTTATGCTTATTGCTCCCGAGGTGCTTTACATTATGGGCGGCAAGGAATATATGTCGGCTAAAGCCATTATGATTCCTATTGCTCTGGGTTGTATGTGTCAGTTCTTGTACACTATGTTTGTTAATATTGAGCAATTTTACAAAAAGACCCTGGGAATGGCTATGGCCAGCATTTCGGCCGCACTGCTAAACTATCTGCTCAATTTGTGGCTTATACCCAAATTCGGATATGTCGCCGCGGCATACACCACCCTTGTGGGCTATTTGTGGCTGCTCTTTATTCACGCCGCGCTGGTGCGAATTATGAAAAAGCACAAAGCTTACAGCTATACTTTTGTTTTTGTTGTGCTGGCAGGGCTTGGCGCAGTATCGGCAGGAATGAGCTTCTTGTATGAAAATTTCATCATAAGATATGTGTTTATCGCACTTTACCTTACCGCATTGGTGTTTCTCGGTTGGAAATACAGAAGAGCAATCAAAAACATTCTTAAAAAATGAGGTGCAAAATGAAAGGCCTTTTGAACAAAATACTTTCCCCTCAGTTGTTTGCCCTGTGCTATTTGCCGTGGCTTGCAATAAATATGGTTACTCTTATTAATGTTATGGATTTTACCCGTTACGTGCTTATTGGCTTTGCCCTTTGGGGTGTAGCAATTTGTGCCAAAATATATCTTTTTGGCGGCAAAAAGTCCTGGACGGAAAAGGGCATTGCTCTGCCCATTGCTTTTTTGGCGGCCTGCCTTATAGGACAGGTGATTAATTTCAAGCACGGTGGCTTTGATATGATTGGCAAGCTGTGCTATTTTGCTTTGTGCATTTTAGTGCTCTACTCTCAGCGAGATAAAGACGTCAACGATTATCGCAAGAGCTTAAGTGTTCTCTCTCGCGTGCTGGGAATAGTTATCGGCGCCTTGATGATCGTTTCAGACTGGATGTTTTTTAACCTCTATTCAGGCACCGTAGTGGGCCGTTCGGGTGTTGAAATAAAGGTCGGTTTTGCAGAAAACCGTCTGTTTGGTATCTTTTCCAGCCCTAATGTAGGCGGTTTTTACGCGTTGATACTCATTTGGGTCAGCTTCATTGTTTTGTTTTTATCAAAGGATATGCGACTTAAACTTCTTTGGCGCATTTTAGCTGTTACTCAAATTTTGCTGGCGGTGGTTTACATCTCGGTTGCCCTGTCGCGCGGCACCTATGTTTCGGGCATTGTGCTGGTGGTATCCTATTTCATTTTACGCCCTCCCTTCAAAAAAGAAGCCAATCTTAAAACGTGGAAGCAAATCGGCATTCGTGCGGCAAGTATCCTTGCGGCAGTTCTTATTTGCGTGGGCACCGTCACGGTAGCCAACAAGGCATCCTGCCAAATGCTGATTTATAATTACCGCCTTAACCACGGTGATATTCCTTATGACCAGCTGCCCGACATCATAAAAAATGCAATGCTGGGCTCCGACGGCCGTGTTGAAGCCAACCGCGAGGATATTGATATTACCAACAAGCGTTCGGGCATTTGGGCTGCCAACCTGTCTTTGCTCAAGGGCAAAAATATGGTGGTAGGCGTAAATCATCCCGTAAAATATATGGAAAACACCAAAGCAGAGGGCGTCTCCTATACCGAAGACCAAGAATTTTACATCAATTATGCCGGTGGCAACACCCATAACGGTTACGTTCAAATTCTTGTTAACGGGGGCTTGCTGGCCTTTATACCTATGCTTATGTTTTTGCTATACTGTGTAATAAAGGTTATCAAGCACCTTTCGGCCACTCTTTTTGCAGGCAAAGCAAAAAGCAAAGATTATTTGATTTTTGCTCTTGTATTACCTATGGTGCTTGCCATTTTGATAAACAACGTGTTTGAAACCAACTTTGTGCTTATGGGTGCCAACTTCTTTCAAGCCATCTTCTGGTTTGCCGCAGGAGCTTGCATACAGTGCACCAAAAAAGGAGCCGAAAAATAAATGATCGGTTATTTATGCGCTACCCCCTTTCATATTACCGCGGCAGTAACCATGCAAAGCGGTATGTTTTCAAAAGAAAAAGCAACCCTTATCATACTCAACCACTTTAACGTTGACGAGCAGCTGCTTAAGCGCATCAGATCAACAGGCGTTTTTGATGAGGTAGTGCTTTTTAACAACTGCTACAAAACCAAAATAGACAACATCAAACGCCTGGCTAATGCTTTTATACCTGCAACAACTATGCGTAAGATTGCCAACAAAACCGAGTTCAGTCGTTTTATATGCTTTGCCTTGGATTTCATTGACCTGACCTATATTATGAAAAGGTATGAAAAGCGTGGCATAAACTGTGAGTTCGCTTTTGGCGATGACGGCATAGGTACATACATCCGTGAAGGAATTTACAAGCCCAAGGTCATTTCTCAAAAGCTGCTTAAATTAAACGGCCGCCTGTCATTCGTAGACAGAGTTCGCACCGTCTATGTCTACAAGCCGGAATATATGGTTGCCAATCTCAGCTATGACCTGCGCCCCATCGATCAGAATCCTGAGGCCTGCCGCTTACGTCGCGAAGCGGTTAGCACCATCTGGCCGCTGGAGGAGGATGTCAACATCGACGGCGGCATACTCTACCTTGAGCAACCCAATGAAAACGATCAGAATTGCGATGACCAAAAAATCGAGCAGGCCGCTTTAAAATCAGCAGTTGATTTATTTAACGCTCACAGTGTTGTAAAAATGCATCCCCGTTCAACTGCTGAGGATGCTTGGCGTCCCTTTGGGCTGATTAAAACCAAAATGCCCTATGAGGTTATGCTTTTGCAAAAGCAATGCGCTCCTCTGATGATGATGACCGTCAGCTCAACCGCCTTGTTTTCGGCCTATTTGTTTGATGATTTGCCCGCCGCAGACTGTCCTTCCGTTTTGTTGTACAAGCTGATGATTCATCAAGAGGGCAGCTTGTCAGAATCGTTGAACAAGCTGTGCCGATTCATAAATGAATCACAAGCTCAAAAGCGTATTTTTAATCCCGAAAACGACCAACAATTGCAGCAGCTGTTGCAAGAATTAAACAGGAGATAATCGTGAAAAACATTGCTATTATTACCGCCCGTGGCGGCTCAAAAAGAATACCGAAAAAGAATATCAAGAATTTTTGCGGCAAGCCGATAATTGCCTACTCCATCGAGGCGGCCTTGAACAGCGGCCTTTTCAGTGAAGTAATGGTGTCGACCGACAGTGAAGAAATTGCTCAAATTGCCCGTCAGTACGGCGCAAAGGTGCCTTTTTTAAGAAGTGAGGCAACAAGCAATGATTTCGCCACCACCCGCGACGTGCTTGTGGAGGTGCTTGACCGCTATGCCGAGCTGGGCGAAAAATTTGACATCATGACCTGCATCTATCCCACCGCCCCCTTCGTGACAGCAGAAAAGCTGAAAAAGGCGGTAGAGCTGCTTTCAGCAAGTGATGCCGACGCTGTCATGCCTGTAGTAGCATACAGCTTTCCCCCTCAACGGGCGATGGTTGTAAGAAACGGTGCTCTTGAATATCAATACCCCGAGCACAAAAACACTCGCAGCCAAGACCTTGAGCCCATCTATCACGATTGCGGTCAGTTTTACGTTTACCGTGCCGATGTGTATGCAGGCGAAGTGCAAGGCACCGGCAAGGTGATGCCCATTGAAATGCCCGAGTCCGAAACCCAGGATATAGACAATCTTTCCGATTGGATGATTGCCGAAATCAAATATGAGCGCTTCATCAAGGGCTGAAAATCTTAATATATTGGAGAGATGATTATGGATAAAGCTATCTTTAGTGAAAAAAACTATCAAAGAGATAACTTTATCCGTTTTCTTTTTGAAGGAAAACGGGAAATAACCAACGAAGAAATTAATATTCGAAAAGAAGTGCTGGGGTTGGATTGGCTGAGCGGTCCCTTTGTGGTGGCTATGGTAGCCCCCGTATACTCCTCGGTTTGTCACGCTGATAAGGATGCTGTGCTTGTTGAATATGAGCAATATGTTGACAAAATTCTTGACGAGCTGCCGGTTGCCCATTATACCCTGCTTAACAGCTATAACAACATCGTTGTTCTGCTGGCCTTTGACGGTCAACCTATTGTTTCTGAGCAAAACAACCAATTTTTCATCGATATGAACAACACGCTGGTCAAGCGCTTTAGTCTTGAGGTGTTTATAGGTATAGGCAATATTGTTGAAGATTACAAGGGCATTGCCGATTCGGTCTCAAACGCTCAGGAAATGCTCAGCTATAAATTTCAATATGCCGACAGCGGTGTTGTTAACATTGCCACCCTTGTGCAGTTTGAATATAACATCAGCCGTGGTAACGGCATTGAAATTGACCGTGTTATCGGTTGCTTTAAAGACGGCAACCTTGGCAAGATGGAAATACGCCTTAACGAATTGGTCGAAAGTGTAAGGCACAAGCCCAACGTATCGGGCACCAGTATCCGCCGCTCATTGGTTGAGGTCACCGTGCATTTGCTGCACGCCGCCTCCAACGCAGGGGTTGATGTTGACGAGGTGCTTGAAGGCACCGACCCATACCGATGGATTATGCGCCAAAACCACACCGAGGTCATAACCGAATGGATAATGAAAACCTCGTCCCGTCTGCTGGAGCTGATTCAAAATATACGCGAAAACGAAGAAAAAACAGTCATTCAGCAGGCAAAAAGCTTTATCGAAGAAAATCTTTCAAGTATAGACCTGGGGTTACAGCAGGTGAGCAATGCGGTGGGGCTTTCCAGCACATACTGCAGTCAGCTGTTTAAGCGTGAGGTGGGTATGGGCATCAATACCTTTATCACCCAGTTGCGTATTGAGCGTGCCCAAACCTTGCTGTGCGACACCGATCTGTCGAGCAGTGACATATCCAAACAAATAGGATTTATGTCGGCAGGTTATTTTTCTCAGGTTTTCAGAAAAATAACCGGATTCACACCTCAAGAGTATCGCCACGCAATCATAAAAAAATAGAATTATCATAAATTTTTAACATTGACCAAAGGCGTATAAAAATATAAAATATCTTGGTAATAACCAAAGGAGGCACATACTTTGAATCATTTGTGGGAAAAGGTCTCTAAAGGTGAAGTATATACCATAGCAGAAATGTCGGGCAATCACGCAGGCAAGCTTGAAAATGCGTTGGCCATTGTGGCCGCCGCAAAAAAGGCAGGCGCTGATTGCCTTAAAATTCAAACCTATACCGCTGACACCATTACTCTTGACAGTGATAACGAGTGCTTTTTTATTCACGGCGGCACTTGGGACGGTTACCGTCTGTATCAGCTTTATCAAGAGGCGTGCACTCCCCTTGAGTGGAACAAAATCATAAAAGAGGAATGCGAAAAGGTGGGGATTGACTTTTTGTCTACCCCATTTGATAAGACGGCGGTCGACCTGCTTGAGGATATAGGCACCGAAATTTATAAAATCGCATCCCCCGAGCTTATAGATATTCCTTTGATTGAATATGTGGCTTCAAAGGGCAAACCTATGCTGATCTCTTGCGGAATGGGCACAGAAGAAGAAATCAGAGAAGCGGTTGATGCCTGCCACAGACAGAACAATGACCGAATTATATTGCTCAAATGCTGCAGTGACTACCCTGCCCAATTTGACGAGATGAATCTTAATGCCATACCCGATATGCGTCAGAAATATGGCGTGCAGGTTGGCCTTTCAGACCACTCAATGGGCTCCTTGGCATCGGTTGTGGCCGTTGCTCTTGGCGCCAAGGTTATTGAAAAGCATATGTGTCTCAGCCGCGATATTGAAAATCCCGATTGCTCTTTTTCTATGGAGCCGTCCGAATTTGCTCAACTGGTCGAGGATGTGAGCAACGCAGCCAAAACCTTAGGAACTGCAGACTACACCTTATCTGAAGGTGAAGAGCGAAGCAGATTGTTCAGAAAATCTATTTTCATCGCCGAGGATGTTGAAGAAGGCGATGTGCTGACTGAAAAAAATCTGCGCGTTGTAAGACCCAGCAACGGTCTGCATCCCCGTTATTACAACAGTCTTTTAGGCAAAAAGGTTTGCCGTAAAATTTTTAAAGGCACTCCCTTTGATTGGGAAATGATTGAAAAGTGAGGTTTTTATTATGAAGAAAATTTTAGCTTTGATTTTGTGTATTGCTCTCTGCATGACCGCTCTTGCCGGCTGTGGCGGCAATAAGGATGACAAAGCCGACAAAGCATCAAAGATTTTGACCATTGGTATCGAACAGGATATTGACAACTATAATCCTTTTACCAATCAGCAAAACGCTTTTGTGCGTGTTATTAACTTTAACTGCTACGAAGCTCTCTTCCATTATGATGAGGATATGAAGCTGGTTTATGACCTTGCAACAAGCTATGACAAGGTTGACGACACCACCTATGTATTTAAGCTTCGCGAGGGCGTTAAGTTCCACAACGGTGAGGATTTCACCGCCGATGACGTCATCTACACCATTGACACCATCAACGATGAAAAGACCGGCGCATGGCGTAACTCTCAGTATGCCAATGTTGAAAAGATGACCGCCACCGACAAGCACACTCTTGAAATTAAGCTGGCATCTCCCCAGGCCGGATTTATTGACAACCTGGCATATACCGCCATCGTTTCAAAAAGCACTACCCCCGATTCCTTGAAATCCAAGCCCATCGGTACAGGTGCATTCAAGTTTGTCAGCTGGACCCCCAATGACAGCATCAAGCTGGAAAAGTTTAATGAGTATTGGGATAAAGACAGCGTAAAGCTTGAACAGCTGGTGCTTAAAATCATCCCCGACCCCACCGTTGCAGTAACAAGCTTGCAGTCCAACACCGTTCAGTTCCTTGCCAGCATTGATACCGAATCGGCAAGCACTGTTGAAAAATCAAGCTCACTCAAGCTTATCGAATCTAAGTATGCAAGCACTGTTTATGAGTTTGAAATCGGTCGCCATAACAATGCAGCCCTGGCTGACCCCGAGGTTGTAAGAGCTCTCTTCCTTGCCCTTGACAGAAAAACCGTCGCCGAACAGGTATTTGGCGGCAAGGCATCTGCCTCCAAGAGTCCCTTCCCCTCTGCCGCAAAGTATTACGCAGAGGTTGACACCGAGGGTTACAGCATTGAAAAGGCAAAAGAGGTTTTGTCAAAAACCAAGTATAAGGATGGCTTTAGCTTCAAGGTTCAAGTTCTTTCAAGCGACCTTGCTTCTCAGCAAACCTTGCTCATTTGGCAGGATGCTCTTAAAAAGCTTAACGTTCAGATGGAAATTGATATCTGCGAGCTTTCTGTTTGGCTTGACGCATATCTGGAGCGCTCCTACGATATGATCGCCAACTACTATTCAATGGTTGGTACCGATCCTTCAACCTATTGCTCTGTTATTATGACCGCTTTGGCCGACTATCAAACCAAGGATTTGCCCGAGCTTAACCAGCTCATCCTTTCAAGTGCCAACGGTGCTGACGGTGCAGAGCGCGAGGCAAACTACAAGAAGATTCAGGAAGACATCGTTAAATACAGACCCGTTTGCTCTTATGTTGAGTGTGCAAACCTCAACGGTATGTCCAACAACCTTAACGGTGTTTCGGTCAACGCAATGGGCCACGTATTTGTTAAGAACGCCAGCTTTAAATAATTAAACCCATCTATGCTGCCTGAGAGTTTTTCTCGGGCAGCATTGCTGAATTTAAAAGGAGAGTTATTGATGCGTTGGAAATCGACGTTAAAATATATATGCCGCCGATTGCTTATGTCTGTTGCCGTGCTTTTTATTGTCACGGTAATGATTTTCGTGATTGTGCGACTGTCTCCCGGTGACCCTGTCAAAAACCACATTGGACCATATGGTGACTATTCCCCCGAGAATGTTGCCCGCGTTGAAAAAGAGTTGGGACTTGACAAGCCCCTTGTTGTGCAATACGGCATTTGGGTAGGCAACTGTCTTAAGGGAGATTTGGGCGTATCATTGCAAAACGGTGTGCCTCTGACCGACATTATTATGGATAAGCTGGCAGTCAGCATTGAGCTGATTTTAGTGGCTATTCTGTTGGCAGTTGCCATCGGCATTCCCCTTGGCATTATGTCGGGCATAAAATCGGGCAGTGCACTCGACCAAACAGCCAGTGTTTTTTCGACGGGATTTTTGGCAATGCCCAGCTTTTGCACCGGATTGCTGCTTATTATTCTCTTTTCGGTTAAGCTAAACTGGCTGCCCTCAAACGGATATATTCCTTTTGCAGAAAATCCAAAAGAAAACATGCGCTTTTTGGTTTTGCCTGCTATAACGCTGGGGCTTTATCTTATTGCCGTGCTTACCCGTTTTGTAAGAAGCGAAACTATGGAGGTTGTTTCATCCAACTATGTTCGCACTGCGAGGGCCAAAGGTATTCCAACGAGAATCGTCAACCGACGCCATATTCTCAAAAACATTTCCACCACCCTGGTTACCGTTGTGGGTATTGAGTTTGCCACCCTTTTGGGCGGCACGGTAATTGTTGAACAGCTTTTTGGCTGGTCGGGCCTTGGTTGGTTTATATGCCAATCTGTATCAAACCGCGATTATCCTGCAGTACAGGGAGCAGTTTTGATTATCGCCGTCGCATTTGTTATTATCAATATGCTGATGGATATACTATACGTCATACTTGACCCGAGAATTGAATTGGAGTAAATATGCCGAAAAAAGTCAGAAAAGTTAAATTTGTAACCGCCTTTGCCATAGCCATTTTGGCAATTGTGCTGTTAATGGTTATTGCGCCGTCGGTCTTTACCTCATACGACCCGTTGGCCATTGATATGACCAGTCGATTAACCTCTCCAAGCAAAGAGCATATTTTAGGCACCGATGAGGTTGGCAGAGATATTTTCAGCCGCATCGTTTACGGTGCAAGAAGCTCTGTTTGCGTGGGGCTTGGTACCGCATTGCTGTCTGCCCTTATCGGTGTGCCGCTAGGGCTGATTTCGGGCTATTTCGGCGGCACGTTGGATAATATAATAATGCGAATTATGGACGCTTTTCAGTCCTTTCCCTCCATACTTTTGGCAATTTTGCTGAGCACTGTGCTTGACACCTCGGTGCTGTCTCTTATTTTGACCATTTCGGCCGTCAGCTTTCCACGCTTTGCCAAGCTTGTCAGAGCAAATGTGCTGGTGGTTAAAAATCAAGACTATGTTGCAGCCGCCAAGGTTGCCGGAGCGGGCAACGGGTACATTATGTTCAGAACCATTTTGCCCAACTGTATGTCGGTTATCGTCATTCAGTTTGCAATGCTTACCGCTACTGCCATTCTCATTGAGGCAGGTATGAGCTTTTTGGGTCTTGGTCTTGAGCCCCCTGCTCCTGCCTGGGGTTCTATGCTTTTTAGCGCCAACCGATATGTTAGCTCCAGCGTTTCATACGTTTTGAGCCCCACCTTAACAATCTTTTTGGTGGTGCTTTCAATCAATCTTTTGGGTGATGCCCTCAGGGATAAGCTTGATCCCAAAAAGAAGAATTGAGGTTGCCGCCTATGAGTAATATTTTAGAAGTTAAGAATTTAACCACTCGCCTAACGAGCGACAGAGGCATTGTAACCGCCGTTGACAACGTAAGCTTTACGGTGGGCAATGGCGAAATTCTCGGTCTTGTAGGTGAATCGGGCTGCGGCAAGAGTATGACATCAATGTCAATTATGCGACTTTTGCCCAAAAAGCAGGCATCTGTCAGCGGCGAAATTATATTTGACGGGCAGGATCTGCTCTCTCTTTCGGAAAAAGAGATGAACAACATCAGAGGCAACAAAATCGCTATGATTTTTCAGGATGTTATGACCTCCCTTAACCCTTTGATGACCATTGGCAAGCAGATTATGGAGCCAATGATGGTGCACAAAAGGATGTCTGCCGCCGAAGCAAAGGCCGAGGCAATCCGTCTGTTGGAGGCAGTAGGTATTCCCATGCCCGAAAAACGGGTTAACGAGTATCCAAACTCTTTATCGGGCGGTATGCGTCAGCGCGTTATGATAGCCATTGCCCTTTCTTGCCGTCCGCAGCTGCTCATTGCCGATGAACCCACCACCGCGTTGGATGTTACCATCCAGGCACAGATTTTGGAGCTGACCAAAAAAATCCGCAAGGAGTACGGCACATCAATAATTATGATTTCTCACGATTTAGGTGTAATATCCGAAATGTGTGACCGTGCCGCGGTTATGTATTGCGGTAACATTGTTGAGGAGGGCACTATTGACAGCATATTCAACAACCCTCAGCATCCTTATACCAAAGGTCTGCTTAAGAGCATCCCTTCGTTGGATAAGCAGGTAGATGAGCTATACAGCATACCCGGTGTGGTTCCGCCTTTATACAATCTTCCCGAGGGATGCAAGTTTGCTGACCGCTGTGAGTTTGCCTGCGAACAATGCCGTCAAGCTTTGCCGCAAAGGGTTGAAATTGAACCAAATCATTGCGTTATGTGCAATCTGTCGGGAGGTGCCTTGAATGGATAACCATCCTATTATTTCATTAGATAACCTTAAGGTGCACTTTCCGCAAAACCAAGGTTTTTCTAAAAAAATGCTTAAAGCCGTCGACGGTGTTACCCTTGATATTTTTGCAGGCGAAACAGTCGGTCTTGTGGGTGAATCCGGTTGTGGCAAATCCACCTTGGGTAAGGCAATTGTGGGCCTTTTGGACCGTACTGACGGAAAAATTCTCTTTTACGGCAAAGATTTGAAAAAATTAAAAAGGGCAGAAAAAAAGAACTATCGCAAAAATGTACAGATGATATTTCAAGACCCAGCCGCATCTCTCAATCCGCGTTTAAAGGTTTGGCAAATTGTAATGGAACCGCTGCTGAAAAACGCTAAGATGACCACGCGCGAAAAGAAAGAGCTTGTCAAACAGATGGTTTTAACGGTTGGCCTTTCTGAGGATGCACTTTATCGCTATCCTCACGAGTTTTCAGGCGGTCAGCAGCAAAGAATCGGTATTGCACGCAGTCTGGTGCTTCATCCTGATTTTATTGTGTGCGACGAGGCGGTATCTGCCCTGGATGTTTCGGTGCAGGCACAGATTCTTAACCTTTTGAGACAGCTTAAAGAGGATTATAAGCTGACCTATCTTTTTATTTCTCACAATCTTTCGGTGGTTAAGCATATGTGCGACCGAATTGCCGTTATGTATCTTGGCAAAATTGTGGAGTTGGGCTCTGCACAGCAGATTTTTGACCATCCCCTGCACCCCTATACCCGTGCGCTTATATCGGCTATACCCGTTGCAGGCAGAAAAGAGAGAGAAAACCGCATTGTGCTTACGGGCGATTTGCCCAGTCCCACCGATGAATTTGAGGGCTGCTCCTTCAACAATCGGTGCTATGTTTGCGACTCCTCCTGCCAAAGCTGCAAACCTCAGCTTCACGAGGTTGAGCCGGGTCATTTTGTAAGTTGTTTAAGACTGTAAAAGCGGCATATTATAAATGAGAGGTGAGGTTTATGTCTGTTCGGCTTAATGATAACCCCGAAATTGTTGCCAAAATTAAAGAGGGCCTTAAAAGGCGGGGCGGATATTGCCCTTGTCGCCTTCAAAAAACCGAAGATTTTAAGTGCATTTGCAAAGAATTCAAAGAGCAAATTGCTGACCCCGATTTTGAGGGATATTGTCACTGTATGCTCTATTACAAATCTAAAGATTGAAAGGGCCGAGATTATGAGTGTTATTAAAATCACAACCGAAAACTTTAACCAAGAGGTAGCCAACAGCACCAAACCGATTTTGCTGGATTTTTATGCCGACTGGTGTGGCCCCTGCCAAATGGTATCACCCATTGTCGAAGAAATTGCAGAGGAGTACCCTCAGTATGACGTGGGCAAAATTAATGTTGACGAGCAGCCATCCATTGCAGAAAACTTTGGAATTATGAGCATTCCTGCCCTTTTTGTAGTTAAGGAAGGAAAAATAGTTGCTCAAAGCATCGGTGCTCTTCCCAAAGAAGAAATTATTAAAATGTTTGACTAAAATTAAACCGCAGCTCTTAAAAGAGTTGCGGTTTGCTGTTTTGTTAGTGTCTGTATTTATCTCTAAAGCTTGTGGGTGACATACCGCAGAGATTTTTAAAGGTGCGGCTGAAGTTGCTGTTGTCTGAAAAACCGCAGCTTTCTACAATTTCACCAATATTCATGGTTGTTTTTGTCAGCAGCTTTTTGGCTGTAACAATGCGGCAGGACTGAAGATAATCCATCACCGAGGTACCGGTTATGCTCTTAAATTTATGAGAAAGCGTGGAGGTGCTGATGCTGTATTGTCTGGCCAGATCCTCAAGGGTATACTGCTTAAAATACTCCTTTTCAAACCTCTGCTGTATTTGGGAAACTGTTGCAAATATGCCGTCATCAAAGGTAAACACTCCTTCGGGTAATCGGCGGCTGAGCATAATAAGCAGCTGGTCCAAAAGCAGCTGAAGCATCTCTTCCCCCATTATGGTATGTGAGGAGAATTCTTGGGTTATACGGTTAAAAATCCATTGATAATCAGCTGCACTGTCAGATAAATCAAAGATATTTTCAAAGCCGACGGGGCGATTGCTGAAAATTGAATATATTTTGTTTTGACTTGCATCGGTCGCAGGATTTATGTGCAAAACATAGCGATTATATTTCTTTGACTGAATAGTAACCGAGTGATTCTCGTATCTGCTGAAAAGCAAAAGGTTGCCTGCCTTAGCAGTATATTTTGCCTCATTTACACAAAACTCTGCTTGACCTTCAGTTATAAAAACAATTTGATGACAGTCGTGATAGTGGGAGTGTTTTTTCATTGAATCATCTGAAAAATACGCCCTTAAAATCAAGCTTTCCATACACAACCCTTCTTTCATAAAAATTATAGCTTCTTTGTATCTATTTTGCAAGATTTACATATAAATTAGCAAAAATTATATTGTACATTTCCTTTCGAGGAATTAAAATATAATCAAAGCTATAAAGGAGTGATACCGTGATCCGTAAGGTCTATTCTTCTTTTTCGGATTTTCATCAACAAAACGAACAGCTGGGCACAAATTTACCCTTTAGTAATAGCGTTGAAATATTATCCACGGCGTTAAAAGTTGCAGGTAAAACCGCACCGAATCGTCTTGCATGTCAAGCGATGGAGGGGTGTGACGGCACCCCTGACGGCCGCCCCGACGCACTGACTAAACGCCGATATGATCGCTTTGCCAAAGGCGGAGCAGGCATCATTTGGTTTGAGGCAACGGCAGTATTGCCCGAGGCCAGAGCCAATCCTCGCCAGTTATACATAAACGACGCAAACCTTGACGCCTTTAAAAGACAGGTTGAGGATATAAAGAGCACGGCACTTAAAACAAGCGGAATTGAGCCCCTGATTTTTATGCAGGCCACCCATTCGGGCAGATATTCAAAGCCAAACGGCACCCCTGCCCCCTTGATTGCATACAACAACCCTATTTTTGAAAAGGATAACCCCATTTCATCCGACAGAATTGTTACCGACGATTATCTTGACCGAGTTGGCGAAGCCCTTGTTAAAGGTGCCGTTCTTGCCGAAAAGGCGGGCTTTGACGGCGTTGACATTAAATGCTGCCACCGATACCTCAACAGTGAGTTGTTATCTGCCTACACACGCGAGGGCAGATATGGCGGCAGTCTTGAAAACAGAACAAGGTTGCTCCGTGAAAGCGTTTTGGGCGCTATGGAAAGTTGTTCAAAGGACTTTATTGTTTCTACCCGTCTAAATGTCTATGACGGTTTTCCCTATCCATACGGTTTTGGCGTTAAAACCGACGGCAGTCTTGATTTTGACCACACCGAACCGGAGTGGCTTATCAAGCAGCTTTATGACTACGGTGTGAGGATTATAAACATCACCATGGGCAATCCCTATTTCAATCCTCACGTTAACCGCCCCTTTGCTTTAGGCGGCTACACCGCTGAGGAGCATCCCCTTGAGGGAGTTAAACGTGTGCTTGAGGGCACCGCAAAGCTAAAAGCTTTGATTCCCGATATGGCAATCATCAGCTCTGCTTTGTCATATCTTGGCGTTGCAGCGCCCAACGTTGCCGCCGCCTATATTAAAGACCACAAGTTTGACTTTGCAGGTTTTGGCAGAACAATTTTTGCCTATCCGGATTTTGCGAGGGATATTACTGAAAAGGGCGAGCTGGACAAAAGTAAAATTTGTATTTGCTGCTCAAAGTGTACGCAGATTATGCGAGCAGGGTCGACACCGGGCTGTGTAATCAGAGATAAAGATGTGTACGCTCCAATTTATAAAGAGTTTTGCGGAGGTAAATGATTATGTTTTTTGAATGGACCGACAAGCAACGCTTTAAAGAGGTTGATTTCAGCACTCCTCTTTTTCCAAAGGCAAAAGACCGTGAATTTTGGGATGCAAAGTATAATGAAGAAATTGTCAAAAATGCAGAGGAGCATCTTGGCTTTGAGTGGCCTATCATCAGAGCCACTCAGCATATGGCTTTTATCAAAGAGGGCAACCGAGTTGCTCAGGAAACGCCCTATTTCGCCCGTCGCAGTGCTTTAGCCACGCTGTTTTATGGCGAATTGCTGGAGTATAAGGGCAGATTTATACCTGATATTGTTGACGGCATTTACATCATTTGCGAAGAAACCGCCTGGACCATTTCAGCTCACTGCGCAATTGAAGGTCAAAACATTCCTATGGGCTTCCCCAGGCATATTGAGCTGTTTTCTGCCGAAAC
>JAZRNV010000025.1:0-63321 GCA_045648425.1 Acutalibacteraceae bacterium
CAAAATGGCCCTGCTTTATCCTGACCATTACGATGTGCAGTATTTTAATTGCGGTACAGAATTTAACGTAATCGATACCGAAGGCGAGATTATCGCCACGGGTAGGATAACCGAGATTTTAGCGCAAGAATAAGCAAAAAGCCACCCTAAAGGGTGGCTTTTGTCGATACAAATTCTTCTTGTAGCTTGTGGGAAAATCGTGTTCGTTGGGGATAATGCCTCGACGAGTCGTAAAACAACGGCATCAAAGGTTAAAAATTATGTCAAGTTTTTTGCGTATTTTTATTTACTATCAATGAATTGTTTCGTTTTTCAAAATAGTAGTTGCAATGTAAGTCAATTAGTTGTAAAATTATATACAGATTTGAAAACGAAAGGATGTTATTAAATTGGCTAACAAAGTTCTTGTTGAAACCTCTGCAAGACACGTGCACGTGTCTAAAGAGCATCTTGAAATACTTTTCGGTGAGGGCTACGAGCTTACCGTTAAGAAAATGCTTTCTCAGCCCGGCCAGTTCGCCTGCGAAGAGAGAGTGACCGTTGTGGGCAGCAAAAAGGAATTGGCAAACGTTTCTATCCTCGGCCCCTGCCGCAATGCCACCCAGGTTGAGTTGTCTCTTACCGATGCCCGTTCAATCGGTGTTGCCGCTCCCGTTCGTGAGTCGGGCGACATTGCCGGCTCAGGCGCCTGCAAGCTTATCGGACCTAAGGGCGAGGTTGAAATCAGCGAGGGTGTTATCTCTGCAAAGCGCCACATTCATATGACCACCGCTGATGCCGCCGAGTTTGGCGTTAAAGACACTCAGATTGTCAGCGTTAAGGTAGAGTCTGACGGCCGCTCACTCACCTTTGGTGATGTTGTTGTGCGTGTCAGCGACAGCTACGCTTTGGCTATGCACATTGACACCGACGAGTCAAATGCCGCCGGTTGCACCCCCGGTATGATGGGCGAGGTTATTCTGTAAATAAAAATCAAGCAGTCCCTTCGGAGCACTCCGAGGGGACTGCTTTTTATTAATTCAACACCGCATATCCTATATTGAGATAAAGAGCAAAAATGCACCACACCAAGTATGGCAGCATCAGACGAGCCGCGGTTGTGCTTATTTTGCCAAACTCTTTCATAGTAAACACTATGGCGGCTATAAGAGCTATCAGCACCACAACTGCCCCTGTAATCCACCCAAATCTGAAGAAAAAGAGCACCCACAAAAAGTTGAGAGCCAACTGAATATAAAAATACTGCATCCCCTGCGCTTTGTTGTATGAGCCCGAGGTGCGTATGTTATAAACGGCAAGACCCATCATTACATACAGCAACGTCCACACCGTGCCAAACACCCAAGGAGGCGGAACCAACGGCGGCTTTTTGAGCAGCATAAAGGCATCCATCCCCGTGGCGGTCACCAGCGCACCAAGTATCCCCACCGCCGCAGGCAAGGCCAGAGATGCCAGCAAAATACGCAAATTTATTGTTCTTACCTTCATATCTATACCCCTTCTGTCAGTCAAAGACCTTTTGTATATTATTTATATTGTGTGGGGATTGCTTTTATACTTCGTTAATTTTTTATCAGTGTAATTAAAAAGTTAACAATTTTTTGCCCCTGTTTTTTGCCCAATCGTCATTCTGCCGAATTTTGCCAAAATGCCTTGCATCCCCTTTTGTTTTGGGGTAAACTGTAGTCAAATTTCAGTTTTGGGGGAATTGTTGTGAAAAAAATCGCAGAATTCTTAAAAAGAAAAGAGGTTAAGCCCTCGCTCAAAACCTATTTTATAGATTCAATGGGCGCTATGGCGTTGGGTCTTTTTGCCTCGCTTCTTATCGGCACAATTTTTAAAACTCTGGGTGAGCAGTTTGAGGTTAAATTTTTGATGGAGGTTGCCTCCTTTGCTACCGCCGCTACGGGTATGGCCATTGGTGTTGCAGTCGCCAACTCTCTGAAAGCGCCACCCCTTGTTATGTTCTCTTGCGCTGTGGTGGGTACAATCGGTTATTCTTTGGGCGCTCAGATTGATTCCGCAACCACCTACACCGCAGGCCCCGCAGGCGCCTTTTTTGCAGTTATTCTCGCCTGTGAGCTGGGTAAAATCGTTTCTAAAGAAACTAAGGTGGATATTATAGTAACGCCCGTTGTGACCATTCTTGCCGGCTTTGGCATTGCCAAGCTATGCTGCCCTGCCATCGCCTATTGTATGTATTATCTGGGTGACTTTGTTAACACCGCAACCGAGATGCAGCCCCTGCTTATGGGTATTGTTGTTGCTGTTGTGGTGGGCATCATTCTTACCCTGCCCATTTCAAGCGCCGCAATTTGCGCTATGATAGGCATATCGGGCCTTGCAGGCGGTGCCGCCACCGTGGGCTGCTGTGCTCAAATGGTGGGCTTTGCCGTTATCAGTTTCAGAGAAAACAAGTGGTCGGGTTTGGTTGCACAAGGTCTTGGCACCTCTATGCTTCAGATGGGCAACATCTGCCGACGTCCTTTAATCTGGATTCCCCCAACACTTGCAGCCGCTATATGCGGTCCCCTTTCAACCATGATATTTAAGCTCAAGTGCGAGGGCGCCGCTGCAGGTATGGGCACCTGCGGATTGGTTGGCCCCATCGGTGTTCTTTCAGCCACCGAGGGCAGCACCTTCACCTGGGTAGGCATTGCGCTGCTGTGCATCGTGCTGCCTGCAGTATTGAGTTTACTGTTCAGCGAGATTATGCGCAAGCTTGGCTGGATTAAAGAGGGCGATTTGAAGCTTGAGCTGTAAGATAAAATTAACACCGCAGAGAAAATTTTCTCTGCGGTGTTTTTTATTGCCATAAAACAAAGGTGTTGACACCCTTTTTAAGCTGCTCGAAGGGACCCACGGTTGGGCTTGACGAGCGAGGGTTGCCGTTGTAATCGGTATCTATAATAATCGGGGTGGAATCGGCCGATTCAAAAAGCTGCTCGGTCATATAGCACATAGGCAGGTTATGCGTGCCCATAGTCTCGGTATTAAGCGCGGCAGGGTCAAAGGGGCAATCCACCGATGCCACCACGCTATCGCCATCAAGGGCGACCTTAACACTCATAGCTCGGTGGGTGACGATATTGTGAGTCTCGGCTTCATATGGGACAGCGCCACCACAGTAGCAGTTGTTCTTTACATATGCGGGCAGTTTTTCATAGCAATAGCTTTCAATATCGATATTTGCACTTTCGGCAATGTTTTTGAGCACTCTTTCTTGAAAGCCCTCAAAGCTGTCGGGGCAACCGTTATAAATGTCGGTGCCCCTGCCTGCAAATATATTTTGATAAAAACGGTCATCGTTGCCGTAGACCACCGATGCGCCGATTATCTCGGTAGAGTGAGGCAGATGGTAGGGAGTGGCGCGACGCAACACATCCTCGTTGACTATATCTCCGCAAATGAGGTTGTGCACATATGCTCCGCCCTGGGCGTGGTTTTGCAGACTTTTGGATGATGCAAGCAGGTTGTTATCTATAAGATGAGGACCGTGGGTTACCTCTACAAACAAATCAAGCTCGTTATCAAAAAAGAGGTTACTGCTTACGCGGGTTCCCTGTGCCTGCCAATCAAGCCAGATGCCTCTGACGCTGTTATAAAGGCAGTTGTGGTGAATATATGTATCGATTGCCGCGTGCAGTTTGATTGCAGCAATCTCCCACCCGATGAAGTCATGGCGAATGCCGATATTATATATGCGGTTGCCGTATATCTGGCAAAAGGCGCCGCCCAGATGACCCACAACACCGTTTTGACCGCAGTCATAGATGATGTTGTTTCTGACGATATGAGAACCTATCCGCTCTTTGCTCCAGCCGATGTGGCGGGCCATAAAGACCGATTCAAGTTGTGTTCTGTAACCCGGCTTTCTGTGATAGCGGGTGCTCAAATTATTGCCCGTAGAGACCTCTTTGCCAAGACTGACAGCACTGCAACGAGAGTCGTGCAGAACGTTATCTTCTATTATCCATCCTTTGCTCCAACGGGTCCATATCATTCCCGGCTGTTCGGCTGTGGGTGGTGACCACGGAGTTGCCGCATGGGCCATTTCGAAGCCCTTGACGGTGATATAGTTAATGCCCGTTATATCGGGATAAAAGCAGCCCATTCGCACGTTTATCTCTACAAGATTTCCGTTGGGAGTGTTGTCGCCGAAGTTGACGTATATATCGGTGGTACCGTCGCCTACGGTACAGCACCAGGTCATAGGTTCATCAAGACCGGCGATGTCGCTTTTTTCATACATAGCTTGGCCGTTAAAATAGACCTGTCCCGTATGTATCATGGGGTCGATGGGATAAATGCACCAATCGCCGCTGACCGTCTGTTCATAGGGATTGTAGCCGCCAAAGATGCTGTTATCAACCTTTGTCAGCCAAATATTGTCATCAAATTTAGTCCAATCATCCACTACCTCGGAGCCCTTGATGACCACCTTTTCGCCATCGGCGGCTTTATAAACAATGGGATGCAGCTCGCTTCTGCCGCTGTTGACGGGGGCCACACGCTCACGATAGATTCCCTCGTGCACGATGACCGTATCGGTTTCTTCTGCCACCTTTGCGGCCTTGGATATGGTTAAAAAAGGATGTTCAATGCTGCCATCATTTTTGTCAGAGCCAAATTTTGATACATGATATTCTTTCATTATGCAACCATCCTATAGTTTTAATGTGATTAGTTGTTTTTTTCTTCTATTAAATCACCGTCACCAAAGGCAAAGAACTTGCCATCAACAATAACAAGTGTACCATAGTCATTCTCTTTAATTAAACCATAGACCTCTTGGGGAATACTGTATTCAACAATTTCGCCTGCATCGGTTGAAAAGGTTGCATAACAGCAAAGGTTACTGTGGGGGTATTTAGGGCCACCCATATTTTGAATGTTTGCCCGTTTCGACACAACCACTGCACCGATAGCAACGGCAGGACTTTCTTCAATAGGGTCGTCAAGCTTTTCATACATTTTGCGTCGCTGATACCAATCGTAAAATCCTACAATTACCATAGCCACAAAGGCAACGCCAATAATTAAAAGGATAATTTCCACGTTATCCATTATCCGTTATCCCCCAGCAAAGAATCGACAGCCAAAAGCACACCCATTTTTCCGCTATGGAAGTTGAGGGAGCCCTGCAGCCAGGCGGCATAGGGCTCTCGCAAGGGAGCGTCGGCCGAAAGCTCACTGGTGGCGCCCAGGGTGAAACTGCCGCAAGCCATTATTATATCACAATCGTAGCCGGGCATATCGCTGGGGTCGGGGCGCAAGAATGCATCCACCGGCATTCCCTTTTGAAGTCCTCGGCAAAAATCCACAAGGCGCTCGGGGGTGCCTAAGGTGAGAGTTTGAATTATATCGCCGCGGGGTTCATTCCATCGGGGTGAAACCTCGAAGCCCAGTTTTTCAAGCAAACAAGCGGAATATACCGCTGTTTTGACCGCCTCGCCCGTCAGATGAGGTGCGTTGAAAAATCCCATAAAAAGCTCGCGACTGTGACCCAAGGTAGCGCCGATTTCACTGCCTGCACCCGGAACAGTAAGACGATAAGAGCATTTTTCAACCAAATCTGCGCGGCCTGCGATGTAGCCGCCCGTGGGTGCAATTCCGCCGCCCACATTCTTTATAAGTGAGCCGATTATCAGGTCGGCTCCCACTTGGCAGGGCTCTTTCGTTTGCACAAACTCGCCGTAGCAATTATCTACCACAACGGGAATTTGGGGGCAAATTGACTTTGAAAGGGTAGCGATTTTTTCTATCTCTTCAATAGTGAGAGAGGGACGAACACTATATCCCCTTGAGCGCTGGATATAGACTATATTAAAGCCGCCCTTTTTAAGGCGCGCCTCGATTGCCTCATAATCAACCGAGCCGTCAACTTTAAGGTCAACATCGTCATAGCCGATGCCAAACTCCTTGAGTGAGCCGTCCGACTCGCCGTTAAGGCCGATTACGCCCGACAGAGTGTCGTAGGGCTTGCCCGTAACGCACAGCATTGTGTCACCGGGTCGAAGTATGCCAAACAGCGCCACCGTCAAAGCGTGGGTGCCGCTGACAAAATTGTGGCGCACTATGGCCGCCTCGGCGCCCAAGGCATCGGCCGCCACGAGATCTATGACCTCGCGGCCTCTGTCACCGTAGCCATAGCCGGTAGAGGGTACAAAATGAGACTCGCTGACTCCGTTTTTTATAAAGGCATTGAGCATTTTAAGTTGATTATATTCGGTTATTTGTTCGATAATGTCAAACTGCCCTTTAACCTCGGCCATTACCTCTTTGTCAAGAGCGGCAAGTCGAGGAGACAATTCAAAAAAAGGTTGCTGCATTTTACACATCTCCGTATGTATAGTGTTTACCGGTCAGGGTAAATTCTTGGTTAACATAATATTGTTTTAACGATTCTTCCGATAATAGGGTATAAAATTTTGCCAAATTTGAGTTTTTGACCTTGTTTAACAACAAGGCGCCTTTGCCTTTGTTTTCGGGCAACGAGGAAAAGCCCACAATCAGCATACTGTCATCAGCCATAAATCCGCAAAGGGAGGCACCGTTTTCGCTTATCAAGCAGGCGGCGCCGTGACGCACCCTGTGGCACAGGTCGGGGTACCACACATCATAGGGCGGCATGTCAAATCTGGTTGACATAATGCTATACGCTGTTTTATAATCCGCATCTGCAAAGCAGGTCTCTGCCCCACTTTTGGGTGTGTAGCAAAACTGATAAAGCTCTTTGCCCTTTGCCATAGGCAAGGGTTTGTTTGACAGCACAGACCCTGCGCCCACAACCGACAAAAACTCGCATATTTCTTCAACATCTGCCCCGTCGTAAAGGCACAGTGTAAGGTCAGAATCCATCTTTGCGGCAACAGCGGTGAGCTTGTCGTCATCCCACTGGCACCAAAAATCAGCCAAGCCGCTGCCTGCATAAGCGGTAAAAAGTGAATAAATACGAAGCTCTGCCGCAAGAGTCGGATGTTTTGGGGGCAATGTGTCGGTTAGTTTAATCATACCTCACCCGATGCACAAAGGGCAAGCATTTGCCGCACCATATTAAGCTGCTGCTCTAAATCATCAAGATTTATAAGGCAAGCGCTTGAGTGAAGATATCGGCAAGGAGTTGAGAAGGATATAACCCTAGCGCCATCCCTTGCAAGATGGATAGCAGAGGCATCATTGCCACCGCTGATGGAGGCCTTGGGTTGCAGCTTAATTTCGTTTTTGTGGGCAATGTCAAAGGCGGCATCGTAAAGCTTGCGGTCATAGACGGTGCCGCTATCCATAAAGGACACAACGGCTCCATCACCAAGGCGGCACACCTGTTTGCTTTGAGGCACATCGGGTATATCGGCGGCGGTGGTGGCCTCTAAAATGATGGCAATATCGGGATTGACCTGATAGGACGAGGTTCTGGCTCCGCGACAGCCAATCTCTTCCTGTACGGAAAAGGTATAGTAGGCATCATAGGGCTGTTCCTCGGTGATAAGGGTCATCAGCACGGCACAGCCCACTCGATCATCAAGGGCGCGAGCGAGAAGGCAACGGTCGCCCAGCCGCTCATATTTGCTGTAAAAGGTGCCTATATCTCCTATGGAAACATACTTTTGGGCTTCGTCGGCAGAGGAAGCGCCAATATCTACCGTTAAGGTGGATTTTTCGGGAAGCTTGCCCTTTTCGGAGGGGTTAAGCAGGTGTACGGGCTTGGTTTGCACAACGCCCACGGTGCTGCCGAAAATTACCCTTTTTGATATTATTGATTCGCAGTTAATACCTCCGACGGTAGCTATGGACAAAGAGCCGTCACTGTTGATGGCTGTAATAATAAATCCGACTTCATCGGTGTGGGCATCAAGCTGAACACGCTTTTTCGCAGGGCTTTTGCCCTCTTTAAAGGCGATAACATTGCCTAAATTATCAATATAACACTCTTTGCAATAGGGCTCGATAACCGACTTAATATATTCGGCTATGCCCGATTCCATTCCCGAAGGAGCGTAAAACTCACAAAGCTTTTCTAAATACTGTTCTGTTTTGTTCATAGCGCACCTCCGCAAACATAGGCGGTAATAAGATCAGCAACCGCCGTAACATCCTTTAAATCAATTATTTCACAGCAGGTGTGCATATTTCTTAAAGGGATGGATATCAGCGCGGTGGGCACGCCCATACGGCTGACGGTAACAACATCTGCATTGGTGCCCGTTGAACCGCCCATTGCCTCAAACTGGTAAGGTATGCCCTTCTCTTTGGCAACGGACACCAGCTTGTCGGTCATTTTTCGGTTGAGAATGGGAGAGCGACCTATCATTCCCCCTTTGCCCAGCTTGCCGCACTCGGATGCCGAAAGGCCTGCTCCGTCACCGAAGGAAACGTCCACCACTATGGCTTCGTGAGGGTCAAGGGCATAGGATGCGGTGCGCGCTCCTCTTAGGCCCAGCTCCTCTTGAGCAGAGAGTGATATTATCAGCGTGCAATCGAAATTGGCAGCAGCAATTTGCTCTGCCGCCAGAATAACGGCCGCCACACCTGCTCGGTTATCCAAAGATTTGCCTGTGATTCTATCGCCAAGCAGCAGGACGGGCTCACAGTCAAAGCTGATTCTGTCCCCCACCTTGACTATCTCTTCAAGCTGTTGAGCATTCATTCCGCAATCGATGGAAAGCTGCTCAATTTCGGGGGCCTCGGAGGACTCTTTTTTAAGATGAGGGGGAACTGAAGTAACGACGCCGGAAATATCTTGTTTGCCGTGAACGGTGACCCGCTGGCCGATAACCGTTCTGACATCTATTCCGCCGCATTTTGCAACACGCAAAAAGCCATCCTCAAGGGCTGTTACAACAAACCCGATTTCATCAATATGGGCATCAAGCATTATGCGGCGCTCGCCATTGCCCAGGGTGCAAAAAAGGCCGCCCGCGTGGTCAAGCTCTACCTTTCCCAAAGGGGCTAAAAGCTCAGCGGCAGTCTTAAGAGCGCCGTCCAGCCCCGTTACGCCCTTGGCAGAGGAAAGTTTAAAAATAGCATCTTTCAAATTCATTTTATCACCATCTTGCAAAAAACGCTCAAAAGAGCGTTTTTTGGGTTTTATTAAAGTGCGTTTACAAGTTCTTTAAAGTGTTTGCCTCTGAGTTCAAAATTAGCATAGGCATCAAAGCTGGCGCAGGCAGGACTGAGTGTGACTATATCTCCCTCTTTAGCGATGGAGTGGGCCTTTGCAACGGCATCGGCCAAGTCATCCGCATGAATTATCTGCAAGCCCGATTCATCAAAGCCCTCGGCCGAGCGCACCACCTTTTCAATCTTTTGGGCAGTAGTGCCTGTAAGGATGACGGTGGCCACCTTTTCAATGATGTGGGGGGCAAGGGGCTCAAATGGGATGTGCTTATCGTAACCACCTGCAAGAAGTATAACCTTGCGGTCAAAGGCGGCGAGGCCTGCTATGGTGCGTGTGGGGCTGGTGGCAATTGAATCGTTGTAGTAACGCACGCCGTCAAGCTCACGCACAAACTCGATGCGATGCTCAACGCCCTTAAACTCCCGAGCGGTTTTAACAATATTTTCGGGAGAAACATATCCCCACACCGCAGAAATTGCGGCTAGGAAGTTTTCTACATTGTGCTCGCCCAGCACCTTGATATCTGAACGGTGCATAACGGGAATAAGCCCATTCTTTTCAGACATATAGAGTATGCCGTCTGCGCCGTAATAGGCACCGTTTTCTACCGGGTGATGATAGCTGAAGGTTACAGTCTGACCGCGAACATCCTTTTCAAAAGAGGCGGTAATCTCATTGTCAGCATTAAGCACGGTGCGCGAAAATGCGTTTTGATGAATCATTATGTTGCGCTTGGCGGTAATATATTCATCCATGGTTTTGTGAACGTCGAGATGATTGGGTGCAACGTTGGTAATTACGCTGACGTTGGGGCTTTTGCGCATAGAAATAAGCTGAAAGGAAGAAAGCTCAACAACGGCGCAATCATCGGCATCAATCTCGTCAATTATGGGCAATAGAGGTCGACCGATATTGCCGCCCAAATGCACCTTGTACCCCTGGGTTTCCAGCATCTTGGCAATGAGGGTGGTGGTTGTGGTTTTGCCGTCGGAGCCGGTTACTGCAAAAAGCTTGCAGGGGCACAGGTCAAAGAAAACCTCCATCTCAGATGTCACGACAATGCCACGGCGTCTTGCCTCAACGAGTTCAGGCAAGAAGAAGTTCATACCGGGAGTACGGAAGATAATATCCACATCCAGATTTTTTAGATAGTCGTTGCCGAGAATCAGGCCTATGCCTGCGCTTTTAAGCTCAGCGGCAGTGGCACCCAGCTGCTCCTCGGTGCGGCGGTCGCAAGCGTAAACATCGGCACCTATCTTTTTAAACTTATATATGAGGGGCAGGTTGCTTATACCCACTCCGCAAAAGGCAATTTTTTTGCCCTTAATGCTGTTGTAAAAATTTTCAAGCTTGTAGTACATTGTCTGCACTATCCTTTCGTTTTAACTATAACAATTATTATACCAAATATATACAATAAATACAACTCTATTTTAAAAATATGAAATACCGCAGCACCATCTTAATGCTGCGGTATATTTTTATGGCTTTTTGATTGTAAAATTGAGCAAAAGCGCCGCCAGCGAAAGGCACAAAAGCATCGCAAAGGGCAATATGTATCCGCCGCTCACCGCAATGAGCTTGCTGCTGAAGGTTGCGATAAATGACGCGGCAATAAGATTGAAATTGATGATGCTGAAATTGGTTGGAAAGTGCTTTGCGCCGTAAAAAGAAGACACAAAGGCAGAGCATACAGTAGGACAGGAGCCGTAAGAAAGCCCCGTCAGGCACAGACCCACAATGCAAATCGGCAAGGAACCGAGAAGGATGGAGGCAAGGGTTGTCAGAGCCGCAAAAATGGTAAGCAGATTGGAAAAAAGCATTGCAAAGCGTCTGCCCATTTTGTCAAACACAATGCCGGTAACCACTCTGCCGAGACCGTTGCACACGGCCAGCACGCCCACAAGAGTTGCCGCCCAGGAGTCGGTGGCACCGACCGAAATAACCAGGTCGCGAGCAAAGCTTATAACCGAGTTGCCAACGGCGGTAAGGAAGACAAGCAGGATAAAAGCGCGCCAGAAGGTAAAGCGTTTTACCATTTGGGCAGCGGTGTAGTCGGTTGGCTCAAACTTTTCGGTGTTCATCCTGCCGCTTACCTTTGGTGTGGGCAAAACCAGGTTGGTGTCAGGCACTTTTATTACAAGTCCGGCACCGATTATGGCAACGGCAATCACACCGCCGAGAATCATATAGGTACTTTTAAAGCCCACGCCCTCTGCTTTGAAAAGCAAATCGATAACATTGCCCAAAATAAGAGTGCTGGCGCCAAAGCCCATAAGCAGCACGCCCGACGAAAATCCCTTTTTATCGGGATACCAGGAGTTAACCACCGAAATAATCACGTTATAGGCGACACCGATGCCAAGACCTGAAAACAAGGCGTAAAAAACATAAAGCAGTGCAGGGGTGAGATTTACACACCCCGTAAGGAAGAAGCCCAGCCCCGAAAGGGCGCCTGCAATAATACACGTGAGGGCAACACCAATTTTTTTATAAAGCTTGCTGCCAAAAAAAGCGCCAAGACAGAAGGTGCACATTGTAAAGGTAAAGCAAAGGGAAAGCTGTGAATCGGCAAAGCCAAGCTCCGCCTTAAAGGGAACCTTGAGTATTGACCAGGCGTATATTACCCCTGCAAAAAGCATGGCAATCAAGCCGGCTATTAAAAAGTATTTTCGACCGGTTAGTTTTTTATCTGAAAACAAATTATTCACCCTATACACTTTATTTAAATTCGGGGGCAAGGGGTACACGGGGGCGACCACCGCCGCCTACACTGGTTTCGGAATTGTTTGTTACCACACTGAGGTTGGTAATAAGCTGCTTCATATCGTTGCTGTAATTGAGCTGAACTCGGGAGGCCTCGATACCATAAGAACACCTTAATTCGATGCCGCACTTCTTCTCAACCTCTTCAACCACACCATCCTCTAAGCACCAAGAAAAGATATCCCACGCTGAGTCATCGGTAATATATGCGCCGTAGTTTTGCAAAGCATAAAAGAGTTTTTTGCCAACCTCGGTTTTGATGCCGAGACCCTCGGGAGTTAAGCTGCCGTCAAGGGCAAGCAGACTGCCCATCTGAATTTTGGGGTTGGTGCCGTGATAGCCGCGCTCTTCATCGGTAACGTAGCTGTCGTGGCGGTCGGCAGGCCACACGTAGCCCTTTTGGGTTTCTTTATTATAATAAAGCCACTTAATTGCCCACACGTTTATTTTAAGGGCGTGGCGAATCGGCTGGTCGGAGGTAAGCTCGCCCACGCGGATTGAGCCGCCGATTGAGGACAAGCCGCTACCCCAATGGGAGCCGTACGTGCCCTTGCCGTAAAGGTCAACATCCATTCGGTTGTGGCCGTTTATGTAGTTTTTAAGGGGATTAACGTAGCAAGCAGGTTGAAGCTGAACCAAAGTGCGACCGTCCGGCTGAAGAATGGTGGTGCACTCATTACCCGTGCTGACGGGGATGGTGACGCCCTTGGGAAAATAGGTTTTGCTTCCTGAATAACGCTTAATATCACCCTCATCATCAGACCAACGACCTGATTTAAAAATCACAATTTCAAGCTGAGGATCATCCTCAGTAGTGATATAAAACCGCTCACGATCGAAGCCGTAATGGGCCGACATGGTGAAGCCGGCAGGTTCCATCACTGCATCACTGCCTATAGGTGTATTCCATATGGAATCTTGCGAAAAGGGCCATAGCCACGGATCACGAGTGCCGGAATAAACAGGATATGGCTCCTCCACTTCAGATTGAGTCTGTGATTGGATTTGAGACTGAACTTGTGATTGAGTCTGACTTGACTGATTGGCAGAACTGGTTTGCGGAGCCGATGCAGCGCTTGAAGGAAGGGTAGATGAAACACCATCTGCCGAGCTGCACGATGCCATTAAGCAAAGGGCGCAGAGCAATGCAAAAAGCTTTAATCCGTGCTTTTTATCGGTCACAAGTATCACTCCTTTTTTATTTTAATCATTATATCATTTTGACAAAAGTCTGTCAATCACAGCATAAGAAAAAGCCCGAAAAATCGGGCTTTTTAATCAGTTTTTGAGACTCTGCAACGGGGCAGGCAATCTGCCGCCGCGGCGGATAAAGACTTCGGGTGATGCGGTGTTTACCCTCATTACAGGGCCGCCGCCAAGAAGGCCGCCAAAATTAAGCTCTTCACCTACGCCCTTGCCGATGGCGGGAATCAGTCGCACAGCGGTGGTTTTGCTGTTAACCATACCGATGGCGGCTTCGTCGGCAATAATACCCGAAATGACCTCGCTTGGAGTATCACCGGGGATGTTTATCATATCAAGACCGACCGAGCAAACGGCGGTCATTGCTTCAAGCTTTTCAATGGTGAGGGCACCGCTGCGCGCGGCATCAATCATACCTGCATCCTCGGTAACGGGGATGAAGGCGCCCGACAAGCCACCAACGTGGGAGGATGCCATTACGCCACCCTTTTTAACGGCATCGTTAAGCAGTGCCAAACAAGCAGTAGTACCGCAGGCACCGCAGGACTCAAGGCCCATCTCTTCAAGAATGTGAGCAACAGAGTCACCGACCGCAGGAGTAGGAGCAAGAGAAAGGTCAACAATACCAAAGGGCACACCAAGGCGTGCAGATGCCTCTTTTGCCACAAGCTGACCCATTCTGGTAATCTTAAATGCGGTGCGCTTAATAAGGTCGGCAACCTCGGTAACGCTTGCCTCGCCACCCAGCTTGGCAAGAGCGGCACGCACCACGCCCGGGCCGGAAACGCCAACGTTGATTACGCAGTCGGCCTCGCCAACGCCGTGGAACGCACCCGCCATAAAGGGGTTATCTTCCGGAGCATTGCAGAACACCACCAGCTTTGCAGCACCGATGCAATCACGGTCGGCAGTAAGCTCGGCTGTGCGGCGAATAACCTTGCCCATCATTGCCACGGCATCCATATTAATGCCTGCTTTGGTGGAGCCGATATTAACCGACGAGCAAATGTGGTCGGTAACAGCTAAGGCCTCGGGGATAGAGTTAATAAGCTCGGCATCACCGTGAGCAAAGCCCTTTTGCACCAACGCGCTGTAGCCGCCTATAAAGTTAACGCCCACCTTGCAGGCCGCTTTTTCAAGAGCCAACGCAAACTTGGTAAGGTCAGCATTAGGGCAGGCGGAGGCCAGCATTGCAATGGGGGTAACCGATATACGCTTGTTGATAATCGGTATACCGTAGGTTTTTTCAATGTCCTGACAAACAGGCACAAGCCGCTCTGCATATCGGGTGATTTTATCATAAACCTTGCGGCAGGCGGCATCAATATCGGGGTCAATGCAATCGAGCAGAGATATACCCATTGTGACGGTGCGTATATCCAAATGCTCGTCTTGTATCATTGCAATCGTTTCAAGTATGTCTTTTGTATTAAGCATTATGCGTCCCCCTTAGATGCGGTGCATAGAGTTGAAAATCTCTTCATGCATAACGTGAACGCTAAGGTTGTTTTCTTTGCCGATAAGAGCTGCGGCATCTACAAAATCAGAAAAGCTGCCTGTCATTCCGTCAATATTACAAAGCATTATCATACAAAATAAATCCTGCATAACCGTTTGGGTTACATCAATAATATTTATGTTTTTTTCGGCGCAAAGGTTTGACACCTTTGCTAAAATGCCTACTGTATCTTTACCAACAACTGTAATAACTGCTTTCATTATCCACTACCTCCAATAATTGTACCTTAATTCTACCACATATTTAATAAAAATGAAACACCTTTGTTTAATAAAGATTGTTTTTTGTTGCTTTGTGTGATATAATAATTGCAAAATCAGCTTAATTTGGCTATAATCGCACAATAAAGGAGGATATTAGTGGACAATTCTCCCATAATGAGAGCTTCTGATGAAGAATTCAAGCAAGAGTTCAAAATGTCATCCGATCAAAAAAAGGCAGTGTGGCTTACGGTTATAATTCAATCGGTTATGATTGTAATTACATACGCTCTGTTTTTTGCACAGCTTTTGACAGGCATAAAAACAGGGGTGGGCTGTATTGCCACCATCGTTGTGTTTATGGTTATATACCTTAACTTTTTAAAAATCGCCGGATTTTTGGCTGAACGCGGAATAAAATCGGCGGCTGTTAACCTTTTTAAGATAATTAGCCCCATCCTTTATTTTGTTGCCTTTATTCTTTGCATTACCACTATGGTTTAAGGAGTTGGATAGTATGAAAGAAAAACTGTTAGCTTTATTAAGTGAGGATGCTCGCTACACCTCTGCCGACCTGGCCACTATGCTGGGCATTTCGGAGCAAGAGGTTTGTGCCGCTGTTGCCGAGCTGGAGGCCGACGGTATCATTCGCGGTTACAAGGCCCTTATCGACTGGGCAAGCGTAGACGACAGACACATCACTGCCATTATCGAAATCAACGTTACCCCTCAGGCCGATGCCGGCTTTGAAGAAATTGCCGAGCGCATTGCCGAGTTTGAATATGTTGAGGCGGTATATCTTATGTCGGGTGGCTATGACCTGAGTGTTATCGTTACAGGTCAGACCTTCCAAAAGGTTGCCATGTTTGTTGCCAAGCATCTTGCCACTATGAAAGAGGTTACCTCCACAGGCACTCATTTTGTGCTGCGCAGATATAAAGATATGGGTGTTAAGATGTGTGGCACTCCCGACGACAGAGAAACGGTGTCACTGTAATGGATTATTCTAAAATATTGAATCCCTCGGTGGTTAATATAACCCCCTCGGGAATAAGAAAATTTTTCGATATTGCTGCCAATATGACCGACGTTATTTCTTTGGGTGTCGGTGAGCCCGATTTTGCCACACCGTGGCATATCCGCCAGGCAGGTATTGAAGCCATACAAAGTCGTAAGACCCGTTACACATCTAACAGCGGTCTTATTGAATTGCGCCGCGAAATAGCTGACTACCTTAACCGCCGCTTTAACCTTAAGTATAATGGTGAAAGCGATATACTTATCACTGTTGGCGGCAGCGAAGGAATTGATGCTGCCATACGCGCCATTGTTCAGCCGGGAGAGGAGGTTATAATCCCCCAACCCAGCTTTGTCTGCTATGACCCCATAGTGCGTTTGGCGGGCGGCGTGCCCGTTGCTCTTGAAACGCTGGCTGAAAACAATTTCAGAATCACTGCAGAACAGCTCAAGGCCCTTATTACCCCCAAAACCAAATTGCTGGTGCTTCCCTATCCCTGCAATCCCACCGGAGCAGTTATGGAGCGCGAGCATCTGGAAGAGATTGCCTCGGTGCTTAGAGACACCGATATTATGATTTTGTCGGATGAAATTTACGGCGAACTTACCTATGGCATCAAGCACGTTTCCATCGCCTCTGTTGAAGGTATGTATGAGCGCACCGTAATCATCGGCGGCTTTTCTAAAACCTACTCCATGACCGGCTGGCGACTCGGCTATGCCTGCGGCCCTGCTCCTGTAATTTCACAGATGACAAAAATTCATCAGTTTGCCATTATGAGTGCTCCCACCGTATCTCAGCACGCGGCTATTGAAGCCATTAAAAACGGTGACGGCGACATTGCAAAAATGCTTGAGCAATATGACGCGCGCCGCAGAATTATGGTCAGCGGATTTAACCGCATCGGCCTTACCTGCTTTGAGCCGAAGGGTGCCTTTTACGCCTTCCCCTGCATCAAGTCAAGCGGGCTTACCAGCGACGAGTTTTGCGAGCGATTGCTTTATGCTCACAAGGTTGCCCTTGTGCCCGGCACCGCATTTGGTGTTGGCGGAGAGGGATTTGTGCGTGCATCCTACTGCTATTCAGTTGACCACATTAAAGAGGCCATTCGCCGCATAGAGATTTTTCTTAACGAATTGAAGTGTGAAAACAAATGAAGCTGAAGGCCAACGCAAAGCTTAATTTGCTGCTTGATATCGAGTCAAAAAAGGATGACGGCTACCATCAGCTGCAAATGATTATGCAATCGGTCGACCTGGCCGATATTGTCACCGTCGATTTCGTCTTGGACTCACCGCTGCAGGTAACGTCATCAGTAGCAATTGAAGGTGAAAACATCGTTGAAAAAGCGGTGAAGGCCTATTCGGCGGCGGCAGAATTTAAAATCGGCGGCCGTATACATATTGAAAAGCACATCCCCGTGACGGGTGGTATGGGTGGCGGAAGTGCCGACTGTGCCGCAGTTTTAACAGCTCTTGACCTTACCTTTGGCAAGGTGGGCCGAGATGTTCTTGATAAAATTGCTCTTTCCCTTGGGGCTGACGTACCTTTTGCTATGGTTGGCGGCACGGCTTTTGCCGCAGGTGTGGGCGAAAAGCTCACTCCCCTTAAGGCAATGCCCCACTGCTACATATTGCTGGCATCAGGCGGCGTCAAAAGCTCCACAGGTGAGATGTTTGCCAAATTTGACAATGCCGAAGAGCAGTATCATCCTGAAATGAGAAAGGCGATTGAAGGCATTAACACCGGCGATTTAAATAAGCTTGCCGCCTATCTCGGCAACAGCTTCACTCCCCTTTGGTATGGTGAAAGGGTGAGCAATATTTGCTCCTGCTTTGCCACGTCAGGTGCATTGGGTTGCAGTTTAAGCGGTGCGGGGCCTACACTTTTTGCCATTTTTGACGACAAAGCAAAATGTGAAAGCTGCGCAGAAAAAATCCGCAAGCTTTACGGCTGGGCAGAAATTTGCAGTCCCACCGAAAAATCCATTGAAACAATTGAATAAAAATCAGGCCGCCTGTCCGATAATTTAGTTGGAAAGGCGGTTTTTATTATGCAAAAATTTAAGTTTAACAGAGGACGGCTTGTCACCTCAATGGCTCTGGGGCTGGTTTTTACAATACTTATGTCATTGGCTTGCTTTGACGCCAACTGTCAACAGATAAGAGACAACGTGTTGCGGTTGCACATATTGGCAAATTCAGACAGCTCTGCCGACCAGCAAATAAAGCTAAAGGTGAGGGATGCGCTGCTCGATGAGTTTGAAGGCCTTTTTGAAGGGACTGACAATCTTAATCAAGCCCAAAAGCTTGCTGAGAATAACCTTGAACGATTGGAGCAGGTTGCCAATTCAGTTTTGGCAAAAGAAGGGGCAAACTACTCCGCCAAAGCTGTGGTTGCTCCCTCTGATTTTAACACAAGAGTATATGACGACTACACTCTTCCGGCCGGAGAATATATGGCGGTCCGTGTTCTTCTCGGTGAGGGTGAGGGGCAAAATTGGTGGTGCGTTTGCTTCCCGAATTTGTGTCTGGGCAGCGCCGCCCAAAAGGATGACTCCGAGCAGTTTGACGAAAACAGCCGACGCATTGTTAAGGGCGGCGAAAAATACAAGGTTAAATTTAAAGTTGTAGAAATTTACGAAAAAATAAAAAACAAGCTAAAATAAAAAAATCACCCAAGACCTTTAATCTTGGGTGATTTGATTTTAATAAGAACCGATATAAATATTATCGATGCTTACCGCTCTGTAACGCTGATTTTGAACGTAGGTTACGGTTGAGCTTGCATTGCTGAGTGTTACGTCGTTAACCACAATAACCGGCTCGTTGTTATAATAAGCGGTTAAGGTGCCGTTTTTGTAAACCAACCGGCAATTTACGTAATCAATGGTAACCACCGTTGTGTAGCTGCCCAAAACGGTGCCGTTAGCATCAACCAAAACAAACTGTCTGCCCGCATTTCCGCAGCGGAGCTCTACGCCTGCATATTTGATTGCGCCGTAAGAGTTGCTCCAAACCTCGCCTTCGTTGCCGTAAGCGCGGTAATCAAAGCTTAGCTCAAAGCCGTTATTAAAGCTATAGCTGCTTTTGGTTGTAGCAGTTTCGTTTGATTGAGGATAGTTGGCGGACAAGGCGCCCCCTGATATAGACAAAGAGGTGCTGTCGGACAAACTCCAGTTGTTAAGATTTTCGAAGGTTTCGTTAAACACCTTGGTTGAGGAGCTTTGGGTGTTTTTGGTTACGGTAACGGTAACGGTCTTTTCAATGCCACCGTCAAGGGTTTTGGCGGTAATGGTGGCGGTTCCCTCTGCCACGGCGGTGATGCGGCCGTCGATGTTAACGCTGGCAACCGACTCGTTGCTGCTTGACCAAAGTATGTTTTGAATAGGAGCATTTGCAGGAGTGATGGCGGTAGCAACCGTTTTGGCCATTCCCGTTTCGATGGTAACGTTGTTTTCGGCAAGGGCAAGGTCGGTAATAACGTTCATCTTGGGCTCGTAAGCAAAGCTTGCGCTAGAGCTGTTGTTAAGGTTGCGCATATCTGCCTTCATTCCGTCGCAAAATGCGGCAGCAATCTTGGCTCTGCCCTTTTCGGTGGGATGAATGTGGTCGGTTGAGGGGAAGTCTGCTGCGGTCCAGCCGTAGTGAATGTTGTTTATAAGCTTAATGTTGTAGCCCAATTTTTCATACTCTGCAACCATTTCGGGAAGCAGAGGATTGATAGTCTCGTTTTCCCAATCAACACAGTTGTTATCTAAATGCTGACCGTCGGGGCACATGGTTGATACGTATACGTATGCATCGGGATTTTTTTCGTAGATTGCATCAAGAATGCCGTGATAGTATTCGATTGACTTGCTGGCGCTCCACTGCAAGCGATCGTTGTAGCCGATCATAATTGCGACCACGTCAAAATCGTTTTTAACGTAGGTGGGCATTTTGTCAAGAATATTCTTGGTAGAATAGCCGCCAACCGCAGAGAAGCCGCGATAGCCCTCGGGCAGACGGAAATCATGCTTGGTGGTGTAAGAGCCAACCATATTGAAGTATACGCCCTCGGCATAAAGCTGCTCAAAAAAGCTGGCGCGCCAGCCGCTTAAAGTGCCTACGCCCTCGGTGATTGAGTCGCCGATGCACATAATATTGATGGGGTCGGGCTCGTACCCTTCAAGCCAGCCGTTACCCAACAAATGCTGTGAAAGCGAAAGAATATCGGCTACGGTTAAGGTGTCGTCATAGTTGCTGTCGCAATTGCCTGACTCGTCAGCTATGCCAAGCATAGATTGCTTTGCCAAAAGAAGGTCGGCGGAGTTAACCTCTCCGTCATAGTTGTTGTCGCCATTTGCACTGCCGCGGATTTTAAGGTCGCTGATATAGCGTCTGGTAGTGGTGCCGTAGTTGTTGGCAACAGAGGCGCCAAAATAGGCGTCTTCTATTGCGGCAAGGGCAACGGTCACCTGGTTTGCGGTTGAGTTGCCAACGGCCCAGTTAATGGCGCTGCCGTTAACGGTGCCCGAGAACACGCCGTTTTTATAGCTGAAGGTATACTGACCGTCAACGCTGGATGCGGTGCCGCCAAGGTAAGCCGAAGCAACAAGAGTTGAACCGTTATAAAGCTCAACGCCGTAGTTCTTTGCGCTGTCGGCAGAATAGGTGGTGATGTTGCGCACGCGAAGCTGGTTGGTGCCAAGCTTAACGGCAACGTATTCATCGTAAAAATTATTGCAATCGTTGGTAAACTGCAAAGTAAACTCAAAGGTGTAGTTTTCGCCCAAGGTGTAGGTGTTTTTGGTTTGGGCGCTGCTGGTGTTGTTGCCGGATGCTGCATAAAGCTTGTTTTGAGCAACCGAGCCGTTGGAAGAAATGGTCCAGTTGTCGCTGTCGATGCCGGTTACCTGCTTACCAACAAGGTACTTTGTGGCAGAGGTTGTTTCGGCAGCGCTAACGTTAACGCCTGCTAGCATTGTGCACATACACGCCAGGCACAACACAATAGCCAGTAACTTTTTCATATTAATACCTCGCTTTATTATAAATAAAGGCACACCGCTGACAATTACGCCAACGGTGTTTCCTATTTTACTATAAGTTAATATGTGCCAAGGTAGAGATTGTCAAGATAGCAGTTACGCCACTTCTCGGTGTGATGAATGGTGATGTTGCTGCTTGTGGTATCAATAGTAACGTCATTAACAACGATTACTGCCTCGTTATCGTAGTATACGGTGATGGTGTTATCCTTATATACTACGCGGGTATTTACATACTCGGTTGTCATAACGGTTGAGTAAGAACCGAGAGTGTTGCCCTCGCTGTCAAGGAGGATTACATAGCGGCCGCAGTCAGCGGTGCGAACCTCAATACCTGCATACTTAACGCTTACGTAGAAACCGTTGCCATAGGGTGTCTCATTGGTAGATGCAGAGTAATCGTAGCTGAGTTCGAAGCCGTTGTCGAAGGCGTAAGATTTGGTAGAGGTGATGGTTTCGGTGCCGTTAGACATCTTAACAGCCAATCTGCTGTTGTTGATGCTGAAGATAGAGGAAGATGCAGTAACGCTCCAATTGTTTATGTTCTCGAAGGTGTCGAGGAAGCGCTGAGTTGAAGTCGGCTGAGTTGAAGCAACAACGTTAACGGTGATTTTCTTTGCAATGCCGCCGTCAAGGGTGGTTGCGGTAACGGTGGTGGTACCCTCTGAAACACCGGTGATGCGACCGAAGTTGCTTACGGTTGCGATTGATGCATCGTCGGTTGACCAAAGAACAGACTTAACAACTGCATTTGAGGGAAGAACGGTTGCCTCAACGGTATCTGCTGCGCCTACCTCTACGGTGAAGGTTTCAGCTACCTCAAGGTCGGTAACGCCAACTGCAGGATTGTAGGTGAAGTTGGTGGGCATCTTGTTGCCGAGAGCGATCACATCGTCCTTCATTGCGTTGAAGTATGCATCTGCAACCTTTTCTCTGCCCTGTGCATTGGGGTGAACGGGGTCGCCGGCGATGAAGTCGGCAGATGACCAGTCGTAGCCGGTGATATTATCAACGTAGGTGATATCGTAGCCCTTTGCCTTGTACTCATCTACAAACTGAGGAATGTTGGGGTTAATACCAAAGTTCCACCAGGTGCTGATTGAAATGCCATCTTTGGGGCACAATGAAGCAATGTAAACCTTTGCGTTGGGGTTGGTCTCATAAATGCGGTTAAGAATGGTGCGATAGTTTGCAATTGATTGCTCGAGGTTCTTGTCGGCATCGTTGGTGCCAATCATCATTGCGATTACGTCAAAATCAACAGCCATATAGTTGTCAAGACTGGCTATTACATCTGAAGTTTTGTGGCCACCTACTGCAGAGTGACCGCGATAGCCCTCGGGCAAGCGGGGCTCTTCAACAGAGGTGTAGTGACCTACAAGGCGGAAGTTTGCGCCGTAGCTGTAAAGCTTTTCGAAGAAGAAATATCTCCAAGCGGCGGGAACGCCTGCGCCTGCGGTGATAGAGTCACCGATGGCCATAATCTTAACGGGATCTCTCTCGTAATTTGCCATAAGTCCTGTGCCCAAAATGTGGTGGGTCATTGAAAGGATGTCGGCTGTGGTGAAAGCATCGTCATAGTTGTTGTCGCAATTTGCAACATCAACAGCACCGTCTACACCAAGCATTGCCTGCTTTGACTCAAGAAGGTCTGCGGTATCAACAGCGCCGTCGTAGTTAACGTCACCGTTAACGGTGCCGTTCAAAGCAAAATCGTTAAGATATCTGTTGTCAGCATAGTTGCCGCCAACAGATGCCTTTACGGGAACTGCAACAGCTTTGTCGAAGGTAATTGCAACAGAGGTAGCGGTTGAGTCGCCAACAGTCCAGTTGATAACATTGCCGCCACGAGTTGCTGAAAGCTTGCCGTCGGCATAGGTAAATACATACTTGCCGCCGATATTGGCTTTGTCAGCGCCAAGCTCTGCGGTAGCAACGGTGCCTGCAGAGGTTTCAACTACGATCTTGTAGTTTCCGTTGGTGGTCTGACTATCCATATTGCCAACAGTGATTTTGTTGGTGCCGATGGTTACAACAACGTTGCCGTAATAGTTGTTGTAGCCGCCCCAAACAAAGTTGAAGCTGAGCTCAAACTTTTCACCAAGAGTGTAGGTTGCATTGGTGGTTGCTGATGCAGTGCCGGTGCCCTTGGGAGCCTTGAGGCCCTTTTCATCATTGATGGCGGTTGAAGTCCAGTCGGTGTTGTTGAAGTTGCCGGCCTGCTTACCAACCAAACTCTTTGCAGGTGCAGTAGTCTCTGCAGCAAAGACAGAAAGACCTGCGAACATGGTGCACAGCATTGCTGCGCACAAGATTATTGAAATAATCTTTTTCATTGGTGTTTTACCTCTTTCTTTAGAATATTTATGTTACATCCGTTCGCCGAATGATACATTACTTCATTGCAATAACTTCTTTTGCCTTTTTAACAATATCCTTTGAGCCAAGGCCAAACATCTCAAGCAAGTCAAGTGCAGGACCTGAGGTGCCGAATTCATCCTCTACGCCAACCTTTTTAACGGGGGCGGGCAGCTTGTCGGCAAGCAGCTCGCAAACAGCACTGCCGAGACCGCCGATAACAGAATGCTCTTCTGCAACAACGATGGCACCTGTTTTCTTTGCGGCATCAAGAATGATTTCTTCATCAAGGGGTTTGATGGTGTGGATATTGATTACGCGAGCAGAAATGCCCTCTTCCTTAAGAAGGTCAGCGGCCTGCAAAGCGCGCTCTACCATAAGACCTGTTGCAACGATGGTTACATCGGTGCCGTCCACAAGGTTAACGCCCTTGCCAAGCTCAAATTTATAGTTGTCATCGTTAATTACCGGCACGGCAAGACGGCCAAAGCGGAGGTATACGGGGCCGTCAATTTCTGCGGCGGCAATGGTTGCGGCCTTTGCTTCAACAGCATCGGCGGGGTTGATGATGGTCATACCGGGGATGGTGCGCATAAGAGCAATATCCTCACAGCACTGATGGGTTGCGCCGTCTTCACCAACGGAGATGGCTGCGTGGGTTGCGCCGATATTTACGGGCAAATGGGGGTAACCGATAGAGTTGCGAACCTGCTCAAAAGCACGGCCTGCAGCAAACATTGCAAAGCTTGATGCAAACACAACCTTGCCTGTTGATGCAATACCTGCGGCAATAGACATCATATTCTGCTCTGCAATACCGCAGTTATAGAACTTTTCGGGAAATTCCTTTTTGAATGCGCCTGTTTTGGTTGCAGCTGCAAGGTCAGCATCCATTACAATAATATCGTCACGGGTTTTGCCAAGCTCGATAAGTCCCTGGCCGTAGCCGTCACGGGTAGCCATTTTTTTGATTTCAGCCATATTACTACACACTCCTTCTTATGCTTCAAGGGCTGCAAGCTGTGCCTTAAGCTCAGTCATTGCCTGCTCTGCCTGCTCAGCGTTGGGAGCAACACCGTGCCAGCCAACCTGATTTTCCATAAACGATACGCCCTTGCCCTTTACAGAGGTAGCAATAATTGCAGTGGGCTTGCCCTTGCACTCACGAGCGGCCTTGAAGGCGGCTTCAATCTGATCAAAATCGTGAGCGTCGATGGTAATTACATTCCAACCGAATGCCTCGAACTTTTTATCAACGGGAGCAGGAGAGTTAACCTCTTCTACAGTGCCGTCAATCTGAAGATTGTTAAAGTCAACATAAGCAACCAGATTGTCAAGCTTTTTGTTGGCAGCAAACATTGCTGCTTCCCAAACCTGACCCTCTTCAATTTCACCGTCACCCAGGATGGTGTAAACACGGTAGCCCTCGTCAAAATGCTTTGATGACAAAGCCATACCAACAGCAGTAGAAATGCCCTGACCGAGTGAGCCGGTAGACATATCTACACCCGGAGTGCTCTTAAGACTGGGATGGCCCTGGAGCATTGCGTGGGGTTTGCGAAGACGGGCAATCTCGGACCAATCAAAAAATCCGCGAAGTGAAAGCACGGGATAAAGTGCCGGAGCAGCATGCCCCTTTGAAAGTACAAAGCGGTCTCTATCTGCTTTGTTGGGGTTTGCGGGGTCAATGTTCATCTCGTTAAAATAGAGATAGGCCAGCACATCACATATTGAAAGTGAGCCGCCCGGATGGCCTGCTTTTGCATTAAAGGTGCCCTCTATAACACCCATTCTTGCTTTGCAGGCAACGATTTCAAGTTGTTTCTTAGTCTGAACGTCCATAATTACTCCTCTTCAGCTTGAATATTTATTACTACCGCCATTGGCGGATGATAACCTTTGCTTTTAAATTTGTTGGTACAGATAGTTTATAAATTCTGCAACCGCGCCCTCTCGGCAGGTGCAAGCCACATAATCGGCTATTTTCTTAACCTCGTCGGGTGAGTCGCTTGGAGCGCAGGATATAGCTGCTGCCTTCATCATTGTTACATCGTTAAAGTAATTCCCTGCAACCAGTATCTTTTTAGAGTCAATGGAAAGCGTCTTTGCCAGATCGGCCATAGTGCTGCCTTTATTGACACCCGTGGGTAAAATCTCAATAAAGGTGGGGCCGCTGCGTATCAAATCCCCTTTGAGCATTGGGTTGCCGATGCAATACTGCTCAATAAGGTCAAGCTGGCAGGCGTTGCCGCCAAAGATAACCTTGTTAATCGAGCCGCTCAGAGAATTCTTAACTGTAAGCTTTTCATCCTCAATAAGATATTCAATCACTTGGTTGTTCTTGGCAAGGCAAAGGTCACTGCCGCAATAAATCAACGCGCCCACGCCTTCAAATCTGTCAATAATTTCTTTTGTAATCTGCAGGCAATCAAGAGTGTATTGCAAGACTGTTTGACTGCGTTTTATATCGTATACCAATGCGCCGTTATTGGCGATAACCATACCTGAGCAACCAAGGGCTTGGGCAACGGGCACAGCGGATTGGGGCGATCGCCCCGTGGCCAGCACAACCTGACCGCCGTCGTCCACAAATCTGATTATGGCATCAATATTGGCAGGTGGAACATACTGCCCGTCAGCCAATGTGCCGTCAATATCGGACACCAGCAGATACCCGTCAAATTTTTTCATCTTTCTTTTAATCCTTTTAAAAACGAAAGAAAATAGGTTGGTAAGCTGCTGTCAAACTCCAAATATCGGCCGTCGGGATGGACAAAGCCAATCCTTTTGGCGTGGAGGCATTGACCGCCCAGCCGCTCAATCACCTTTTTGGGGCCGTAAACCATATCTCCTGCCACCGGATGACCTATGTGTGCCATATGTACTCTTATTTGATGAGTGCGGCCGGTTTCTAATCTTAGGGCAAGATGGGTAAAGCCATCATAACGCTTAACAACTCGCCAATGGGTAACGGCATTGCGTGACGCCTTGGCGGTGACCGCCATTTGCTTGCGTTTGGTAGGATGGCGGCCAATAGGAGCATTGACGGTGCCCTCATCCTCTTTAACGTTGCCGTAGACCACCGCCTCATACTCTCGCGTAAAGGAGTGTTCTTTTATCTGCTCGGCCAAAAAGGAGTGTGCGCGGTCATTTTTTGCAACAATCAGCAGGCCGCTTGTATCCTTATCAATTCGGTGAACTATACCGGGGCGAATAACCCCGTTTATGCCCGAAAGACTGCTGCCGCAATGGGCCAAAAGCGCGTTAACAAGGGTGCCGTCAGCATTGCCGGGGGCAGGATGGACAACCATACCCTTTGCCTTGTTAACCACCAGCAGGTCATCATCCTCATATACTATATCAAGAGGAATTGACTGGGCAACTGCCTCGGATTCAACAGGAGCGGGCAGGTTTATAACCACCTCATCCCCTACGCTCAGAGCCGCTTTCTTTTTGGCTGCTCTGCCGTTTATCAGCACATTGCCCTCGTCACACAGACGTGCGGCGGCTGAACGGGTCATTTGCCCGGTTGAAGCAATAAACGCATCCACCCTGTCGAAGGGTTCGGTACATATCAAGTTAACCGTTGACATCCCCATCACCCTTTGACGCGGCTTTTTGCTTGGATTTTTTTATATCGTTAACACTGTCGATTAAAAAGTAGATAATGAGCATTATGCAGCCGATAACCACACAGCAATCAGCAACGTTGAACACCCATACCCACAGGTCACCAAAAAGCTTAACGTCTATAAAATCGATTACATATCTGAGACGGAGACGATCAATCATATTGCCGATGCCCCCTGCTATTACCAGAGAGGCGGCCCATTTGAGCCATTTGCCGGAGATTTTACCCATCAGCATAGCTCCCACGGCCAGCACCACAATCACTATTGTTATGGTGTTGAAAACATAGGACTTATCGGATAATATGCCAAACACGGCACCGTCATTGCGAACGTAGGTGAAATTCAGCACGCCCTTTATAACGGTTACCGAATCACCCACGTTTTTAAAATTGTTCACAACCAAAAGCTTGGTCAACTGGTCTATAACCACCAACAATGCGGATACAGCCAATGCAATAAGTTCGACCTTTCGGCTTTTGAGCCAGCCAACAAGGCCTGTTTTGCTTTTTTGTTCGGTCAAACCAAATTGCCTCCAAACTTTAATTCATATCTGCAATTATTGCGGCGCAGCGCTCACACAAATCAGCATATTCGGGGTTGCTGCCTACTCCGTTGCTGTAGCTCCAGCAACGAGCGCACTTGCAGCCCGATGCCTTAACTACGGTTACGTTCACATTGTCGCCCTTAAACTCGCCGCCCTGTCCGTCATTGACAATATCAACAGCAGAGGTGATGAAAAGCTCGGTCAAGGAGATTGCGGTATCGTGCACAATTTTGAACCAATCGTCGGTGCAGTATACAACCACCTTCGCATCAAGAGATGAACCGATAATCTTATCCTTACGGGCAAGCTCAATGGCTTTTTTAACATCATCGCGGATGGCGTGGAGTTTTTCCCACTGGTTCATAAAGCTGTCATCAACATCAAGCTCAACAGCAGCGGGGAAATCGTTAAACATCACGCTGCCGCCATCACGGTCAGAGGCGTGGGGCATATACTCCCAAATCTCTTCTGCGGTGAAGGAGATGATGGGTGCCAACAAAAGAGTAAGACTGTCAAGAATGCGATACATAACTGTTTGAGCGGCACGTCTGGTTTCGCTGTCGGCGCGCTCAACATAAAGACGGTCTTTAATAACATCAAGGTAGAAATTAGACATATCAACCACGCAGAAGTTGTGTATAGCGTGGAAAATAATATGATATTCAAAGTTTTCATAGGCCTCGCGGCACTTTTCAATAAGCTCGTTGAGTCGTGCCAACGCCCACTTATCCATATCGGAAAGCTTTGCCAAGGGCAAGCAATCGGTATCGGGATTGAAATCGTGGATGTTGCCCAAAATGAATCGGGCGGTGTTGCGTATCTTTCTGTAGGCCTCTGAAAGCTGCTTAAGAATCTCTTTTGAAATGCGGATGTCAGCGTGATAGTCGCTGGATGCAACCCACAAACGAAGAATATCGGCACCGTACTGGTTAACAATTTCTTCAGGTTCGATGGTGTTGCCGATGGATTTTGACATCTTTTTGCCTTCGCCGTCAACAACCCAGCCGTGGGTAACAACTGCCTTATAGGGAGCAATGCCCTTTGTGGCAACGCTTGTAAGCAAGCTTGACTGGAACCAGCCGCGATATTGGTCAGCACCCTCGAGATAGAGGTCGGCAGGATGGCCGAGGTAGTCTCTCTCATCAAGAACGGCGGCGTGAGTTGAGCCGGAGTCAAACCAAACATCCATAATATCGGTTTCTTTGGTGAAATGGGTGCAACCGCACTTGGGGCAAACGCTGCCCTCGGGCATAAGCTCGGCGGCGGTGTGTGCATACCAGGCGTCGGCGCCCTCTTTGCGGAACATATCGGCCACCTTGGCGATGGTTTGTTCGGAAATTATCTGCTCACCGCAATCCTCACAATAGAAGAGCGGGATGGGCACGCCCCAGGTTCTCTGGCGAGAAATGCACCAGTCGGAACGGTCACGCACCATACCTGAAATGCGGTCTTCACCCCAGCCGGGAATCCACTTAACCGACTTAATGGCCTCAAGAGCTTGGTCGGAGAAGGCCTTGATGGAGCAGAAGCACTGCTTGGTGGCGCGGAAAAGAATGGGTGATTTGCAACGCCAGCAATGAGGATACTGGTGAATAATCTTAGCAAGAGCAAACAGATGACCTGTTTCATCCAAATGCATAGCGATGCTCTTGTTGGCTTCATCGGTGGAAAGGCCCTCAAATTGGCCTGCATCCTCAGTCATAATACCCTTGGCATCAACCGATACAATCATAGGCACCTGAGGATATTTGCGGCAAACCTCAAAGTCGTCAACACCAAAGCCGGGAGCGGTATGAACACAGCCCGTGCCGCTTTCAAGAGTTACGTGGTCGCCCACGATAACAAGACTTTGACGGTCAAGGAAGGGATGCTCGGCTGACATAAGCTCAAGCTCTTTGCCCATAAGGGTGGCGATAAGCTCATAATCCTCAATGCCTGCAGCGGCAAAAGAATTGCCTGCAAGCTCTTGGGCCATAATGTAGAACTCGTCACCTGCTTTATAAACGCCGTAATCATAGTTGGGGCCAACACAAATAGCTACGTTGCCGGGCAAGGTCCATGTTGTGGTGGTCCAGATTACGAAATAGGTTTTGTTAAGGTCACAGCCATACTGAGCCAGCTTGCCCAGGTCATCGCTGACCTTAAACTTAACATAGATAGAATGGCAAGGATCTTCGGCATATTCGATTTCGGCCTCGGCAAGAGCAGTCTGGCACTCGGGGCACCAGTAAACGGGCTTGAGTCCTTTATAGATATAGCCCTTTTGAGCCATCTCGCCGAAAATTTCAACCTGCTTGGCAACAAACTCGGGCTTGAGGGTGAGATAAGGGTTATCCCACTCGCCCAAAACGCCCAGACGCTTAAACTGGTCGCGCTGGTCATCAACAAAGCCAAGTGCAAACTCGCGGCAAATCTTACGAAGCTCGAGGGGTGAAACCTGCTCGGAGGATTTCATACCTGCGGCCTTACGTGCTTTAAGCTCGGTGGGAAGGCCGTGAGTATCGTAGCCGGGCACATACGGTGCTTTAAAACCGGTCATGTTCTTGTAGCGCACAACAAAATCCTTAAGAATCTTATTAAGTGCAGTACCCAAGTGAATTTTACCGTTTGCATAAGGAGGGCCGTCGTGAAGAGTGTAAAGGGGCTTGCCCTCGTTGCGCTTCATTATCTGCTCGTAAAGCTCTTCGCTATACCACTTTTCCAGAGCGACGGGTTCTCTGTCGGGCAAACCTGCACGCATAGGAAACTCGGTATTAAGCAGATTAAGTGTCTGGTTATAATCCTGTGCCATTGTTTTATCTCCAATCTGATATGTGAGTAATTACCTTAGTTGTTTTCGTCATCACTGACTTGAATTCTGCCGCTGAAGGAGTTGTCATCCTCGTCCTCATCGTCATCGATAAGGATGGTGAAGCCGGTAGTTGCAGAAGTAGCGGGAGCCGGCTCAACAGCGGGAGCGGCCTCAGCGGTAAGAGAAGCAACCTCTTCAACAGCCGCGGCGGCCTGCTCTTCATTGGCCTGCATATCGCCCATCAGCTTAAGCAAATCACTGCCGGCGGTGGTGGTTGACTCCTCTGCCACGGGAGTAGAATCTATGAAAGAAATTTGAGCGACGGGAATATCGTCATCTTCCTCAACAATAACGGGCTCAACTACGGGCTCAACTACGGGCTCGGCAGCAACGGGCTCGGCAGCTTCAAAAGCTGCCTGCACGGGAGCCACAAAGCTCTCTTGCTGAGGGGGAAGCTGAATCTCAGGCATTAAATCGGGCAGGTCTTTGATAAGAGACACCTGCTCTTTATAGCGGTTGAGTATATCTGCACGGAAGGTGGAAACCTCGCTCTTAAGAGCATCGTAAAGGCGGCGCTGTTCATCAATCTCGGCTTGAAGCTTTGCTGATTCTTCAGCGGCTATGCGGCGCACCTCATCAAGCATTTTGGAGGCCTGTGCCTCTGCCTCTGCGGTGGCAGTTTCGAGGGCGGTCTCTGCCTGAGCGGTAAGCTCTTTTGAACGGGCGATGGCATCGGCAAGCACGGCTTCGGCCTTTGAATCGGCATCGGCAGTAACTGCCTCGGCCTTAACTCCTGCCTCAGCAATGGTGCGCTCGGCGGTTTGCTTGGCCTCGTCGGTTATTTGCATTGCCAGCTTTTGTGCGTTAACAAGAGTAGCTTGAATGATGGTCTCATTCTTTTTAAGCTCGTCAATTATGCGCTGCATTTCACGAATCTTTTTCTCTTGAAAGCTAAGAGTTTCGGCCACGGTTGATATAAACTCATCAACCTCAGCGGCGCGATAGCCACTCATACCTGCTTTTTGGAACTGATAGTTCAAAGCTTGTTCGGATGTTAACATTATATTTTCCTGCCTTTCGAGTTTTCAGATATATTTTCTTACAAACAGCACCGTTCTGCCCTTTCGGGTCATTTCCGAGCAACTGTCAATTATAAACTTGCCTTTGCCCCTGATGGTTATCATACTGCCCTCGGCAACCCGTTTTGAGGTTGACAGACATTCGGATGAATCTACCGCCACAAGACCTGAGGTTATCGCCCCTTCGGCTTTACTGCGTGAAAAAGAGCACAGCGCGCCCACAACGCAGTCGAGTCGGGCGGATGCCACGGTTAAACGGATTTCTTGAAAGCCACCGCCAATGGGAAGAGGTAGGGTGTAGCCCTTTTGCAGCTTTACCCCCTCACCGCCTACCTTGTCAAGCTGAGTCATAACATAGTCAACAACGGTGGATGAAAGAAAAATCACACCTCGGCTGCCATCGGTAAGTATGTCGCCCACCGCATCACGACGGATACCCAAAGACATCAAACTGCCCAACCAATCCCTATGGGTCAGTTGAGCGGTAGGACGTGCAGTTGCCGTAACTGCCTGCAAAGGATAATCGTCGGCGGTTATCTGCTCATATTCGGGGTAGATACACATATATACCCTTTCGGCCCCATCGTAGCCACCGTAAAAGGCCACATTGCCGTAGTTGTCGGCCGCTTTTTTGGCGACCGATACACCATGGCTGTCCAGAAAGCCGATAAAGCGTGTGGTGTAGCGTTTTTGGGCGGAGAAAACCCCATCCTCAACGCGGCTGATAATAAGCTTGTCTTCGCTGTTTATGTTGTCTGACATTAGGGACGGAAGTAAGAACCGGACTCAACGTCTTCAAAAAGAACATCGCCCATAACATCAACATTGTTGGGGGTTACAACAAAAGCGTTGTTGGCGGCACGCTTGATGGTGCCCTTGTTGGCATATGCAACACCGCACAAAAAGTCAACCAAGCGGCGAACAACATCTTTAGGTGCATTCTCCAGATTAACGACGACGGTGCGCTTGGCGCAAAGATGGTCGGCAATAGCCAAACCGTCCTCAAAGGTTTCGGGTTTTACAAGCACAACCTGAAGCTGAGGTGCGCTATTGATATTAACAACATTTTTGGGAGCATCGCTGCGAGCTCTTGAGACGCCGCGACGGGGTGCCTCTTCAACTTCTTCTTCGGTAACAACCTCTTCTTCAGGTTCATCTGCGGGAGTGAAGAAATTTTTGAAATTCTCTTTAAAGCCCATAATATATTCTCCTTTAAAAATAATAAAATCATTTGTATTCACGGGCGCCGAACAGTATCGAGCCAAGGCGGATTATATTAGCGCCCGACTTGATGGCCTGCTCAAAATCACCCGACATTCCCATAGACAAAAAGTCCATATCAACATTATATAATTTTTTGTCTGAAAGGTCAATAAACATCTGATACATTTTATCAAAAAATCCGCAAATTTCTTTATCATTTTCGCAGATTGGGGGGATGCACATCAATCCTTTGACCTTTATACCCTCCATAGAGGAAATTTGGCACAAAAATTCCTCTGCGCGAGAAGCATCTATTCCCGATTTTGAGGCCTCGTCACCTATGTTGATTTCTACCAGCACATCGGTTACAAGCCCTTTCTCGACACTGCGCTTTGAAAGCTCTGCCGCAAGGTGGTGAGAATCCACCGACTGCACCATGGAAACCTTGCCCACAACCTGCTTTACCTTGTTGGTTTGCAAGCGACCGATGTGATGCCTTACGGCGCTTTTATCAAGAAAATCATACTTTTCACACATCTCTTGAACGCGATTTTCGCCGATAAGGGTTATTCCTCTGCCGATGGCGTGATTGATAACCTCAACGGGCACGGTTTTTGTAGCGGCAAGAAGCTGTATATCCTTTGCGCTTTTGCCAACAGAAAAGGCCGCTGCCTCAATTCGTTCAAGAACGTATTTATAGTTTTCATCAAAGAGGCGGCATCTGGCCGCAAGCTCTTCTTTAGAGAGATTTGCCATCATACAAATTTTTCCCCTTTACAACCACGTCGTCATAAATATGCAACCCTTTTTCCATAGGGTCAGAGCGCTGACAAATAACATATCCGTTGCCGGTGTAAAGCACCTTAACGGGCACAAACTCAATGGTTGTGCCATTGGATACATAAACGCCCTTTTTGCCATCCTTTACGCGGATGGCCTTGTCAGATATTCTGAGCCCGTCATAGCTGCGCAAAACTACGCTGACCGATGGGGTGCGAAGGGCAGAAAGCTCGCTGTTCATATAGCTGCAGCTAAGCACCAGCACCGCTTTGTCGGAGGCGGCGCTTTTGTTAACCTGCAGTACGGTTGCAGGCACGTTGACCACTCGCGAGGTGGAAATATCCACACTCACCTTGTCGTTGGGCGAAAACTGCAAGGCCTGTTCAAAGGTTATGCCCACAGCTATATACCAGGTGACATCGCTGACCACCTTGCCCACGGCGTTTTCGTTGGGCTTTTGGCCTTTTATGGATTCAAGCTTTTCGGGAGTAAGAGAATCTATATCCTCAACACTCAAAATTCCCTCGTATCCGTCAACCGAGGATATAAAATAACCTGCACCCGGAGCGGTAACACTGCCAATGGAGCTGCCTGCAGCAGCCGAAAGCTGCTCTCGCTCTTGCTTAAGAGCGGCTATAAGGGCGGTGAAATCTGCCCCTTGGCCGGTTACCGTCTGACGGCGGTTGACCACCGAAAGGAAGGTCTGAGCTTTATCGTTACATTGGCTGAAATCCCCTTGCTCCACTGAGTTAAGCAGGTCGACAAGTCCTTCGTTTGCCTGCTCGTTGAGCTGGTCAATATCCACAACAACTCCGCTTGAGTAGTTGCTGAGGGCCTCAAGATTAGATATCTGTCGGTCAAGGTCATCTATACGGGATAAAGTTCGGATGGTACTGTCACTTTGATAAATATCGGCAATTACGCCCCCTGCGGATACACGCTCACCGTTGCCGACGGCATAACGGTAGGAGCCGCTCACCTTGCCCACAACGGGAGTTTCGGTTCGGATTATATATGCGTTTTTCGCCTCGATGGCGTCGCGGGCGGTATAGGATACCGCCTGCTCGGTTTCGACGCTTTGATAGGGCACCACAAAGGCGTGGTAGCACAGATAGGTTATTAAAAGCACGCCCAATAAAATCGAGCATATTCGTTTAAAGGTCAAGCTCATTGCTGCCACTCCTTTTTAATAATATCAAGGGCTTGTTCTGCGAGATTTTTTTCGTTTTCACGGTCAGCGTACAACCATTGTATGCGTTCATCCCGCCTAAACCAGCTTAATTGGCGCTTGGCGTAGCGCCTTGTTTGCATTTTAAGATGCTCGACGCACTCTTCCAAAGAGGAGGTGCCGTCAAAATAGCCAAACAATTCTTTATGACCGATGGCCTGTGCAGAGGTGCTGCCTCGGTTTAAATAGGTTTGCCGCGCTTCATCCACAAGCCCGTTTTGCAGCATAATATCAACCCGTTGATTAATGCGGTCGTACAAACGTTGACGGTCATCAAAGGTGATGCCGATTATGATTGGCTCAAATCGGGAAGGGGTATCGTGAGAATGCTCGAGCTGCTCAGACATAGTGGTGCCATCGGTGTAATAAAGTTCCAACGCACGGGTGATGCGTTTAACATCCGACAGGTGAAGCTTGGCCGCATATTGAGGATCAACCGTGGCCAGCTGCTCAAGTAAAGCTTCTGCACCTTCGTTTTCAAGGCGACTGTGCAGTTGCTCTCTCACTTGGGCGGAGTTACCTCCCGAAAAGGTTATATTATCTAAAAAGCTGTTCATATAAAGCCCTGTGCCACCCACCAAAACAGGCAAAGCCCCGCGACCGACAATTTCATCGGTCACGCGGTTGGCGTCTGCACAGTACTGCGCCACCGAATAGGGCTCATTCGGGTCAATAATGCCCACCAGATGATGAGGCACAGCTTGCATTTCGTCCTCAGTAGGCGCAGCCGTGGCGATGGACATATCGCGGTAAATTTGCATAGAATCGCAAGATATTATCTCGCCCTGCAAGCTCTTGGCCAGGGCTATTCCCAAAGAGGTTTTACCCGATGCAGTAGGGCCTGCCACAGCTATTATTCTGATTTTTTTATCCAAGTCTGCCAAACTGTTTTTCCAGCTCTTTTCTGGTCAATTTGTAAGCCACGGGGCGACCGTGGGGACAGTATCTTATATCGTCACTGAGCGCCACCCTGCGTGCAAGGTGGATAAGGTCTTCTTTGCCCGATTTATCGCCACCTTTAACGGCAGCGCGGCAGGCCATATTATGATAAAGCCAATCCAGCTTGTCAAGCTGCACCTTGCCTCTGCTGTCAGCCAGACCTGCCGCCAGCTCGGTAACAAGAGCAGAAACATCCTCTTCGGTCAAAACGGAGGGGACCGCTCTTACCAAAATGCTGGAGCCGCCAAACTCTTCAAGCTCAAAACCGGCCGCCGATATTTGGTCGGCGTTTTCCATAATTACGGCATATTCATCCTTCGACAGGGTGACGGCAACCGGCTCAAGCAGCAGCTGAGAGCTGACGGTGGCCGATGCCTTTAGTTTTTCGTACAATATCCGCTCATGGGCGGCGTGCTTATCAATGATTATCAGCTCTTGACCGCATTGCACCAGCACATAGGTTGCAAAGGCCTCTCCCACAAAAATGACGTCAAAATCATCCGACTTTTGAGGGGGTGAGGGTTGCTCCTCTGCCTTTGGCTCCTCAATAGGTGCTGTGGGCTTTTGGGTGACGGCGGCAGAAACGGCAATTGGCTCATCCTCCACCGCTATATCAAGGTTTATCGCTGCTTTAGGTTGCTCTGTCAGGTTGAAAGAGGGCTCTCTTAAAACTGTACTCGACGGTGCCGAGGTGACAGCGGCAGGAGTAATATGCTGAAAATAATCATCGCGGCGCAAAGGATTGGGCTGAGGTCTTGCAGGCGGTACAACGGGCGCTTGAGGAATATCAAACACTTTGGTCTGTTCTGCCTGCGGTATGCTTTGTGGGCTCTTGGTAGATGCAAGCTTGATTTCATTCATACGGTAGCCGCTGCCCAGAGCTGATTTAACCCCGTAATAAACGGTGTCAAAAATCGGTTTTTCGTTGGTAAAGCGACATTCAAGCTTGGCAGGATGAACATTAATATCCACCTGAGAAGCATCCATCGTCAAAAAGAGCACGCCCGAGGGAAAAAGACCCGTCATTATGGAGCCGCGATAAGCCTGCTCCAGCGCGGCGCGCATCGTGTTGGAGTTGACATAGCGGCCGTTGATGAAAAAGTGTTGCATTCCTCTGGATTTTCGGGCCGCTTCGGGCTTGCAAACAAATCCGCCCAGGCGGAATCCGTCGCTTTCGTACTGCAAGGGAATGAGTCCTGACCTAAACTCCCGTCCGTAAACCGAATATACCGTAGCCGACAAATCACCGTTGCCCTGGGTTTGCATTTGCACCTTGGAATCGGATATAAAGCGGAAGGATATTTCAGGATGAGAGAGGGCCATTCTATCCATAATTGAGGCCACTGCCACACCCTCGCGACTGTCTTTTTTAAGAAATTTCATTCGGGCAGGCACGTTGTAAAACAAATCTCTGACTATAAGGGTAGTTCCCTTGGGGCAACCTGCCTTTTCGTAAGACACCTCTTCCCCACCGTGGATGGAATAAGCGGTACCGTCACCATCGGCGGTAGCAGTCAGTATATCAACACGGGCAACAGCCGACACCGATGCCAATGCCTCGCCGCGGAAGCCCAAAGTGCCGATGGCTGTTAAATCTGCCTCGGTGGCTACTTTGCTGGTAGCGTGACGCAAAAAAGCGGTAGGCACCTGGTCATAGGGTATGCCGCAACCGTCATCGGTGATGCGCATAAAGGTAATGCCGCCATTTTTTATCTCAACAGTGATGTGTGAGGAACCGGCATCTATTGAGTTTTCGACCAGCTCTTTAATAACCGACGCAGGGCGCTCTACAACTTCTCCTGCAGCAATCAGCTCGGCAACGTGTTTGTCAAGCACTTTGATGGGCATTTAGGTTCCTCCTTTTCGTAATTTACAGTGAACGGGCAAGCTTGGCCAGCTCGTCAAGTCGACTCATGGCCTGAAGGGGCGTAAGGCCGTTAACATCGGTGGCTTTAAGCTCGTCAATAAGCTGAAGGGTGGCGGTGTCACCAAAGGACAGCACACCCTCATCAGCATCACTCGTTTGAACAGGTGTGCGAGGTACATCCTTTTCAAGGTCTTTAAGAATGCGTCTTGCATGGCGCACTACCTCATCGGGGATGCCTGCAAGCTTGGCCACCTCTACACCGTAGCTTCCGTCGGCACTGCCGCGGATTATACGGCGCAGGAAGGTTATATCATCACCCTTTTTGCGGACAGAGGTGTTGTAATTTTTAACTCCGTCAAGGGTGTTTTCAAGCTCGGTAAGCTCGTGATAATGGGTTGCAAAAAGGGTTTTTGCTCCAATTTTTGATTTGTTGCAAACGTGCTCCAGCACGGCTCTGGCTATAGCCATACCGTCATAGGTAGAGGTGCCGCGGCCAATCTCGTCAAAAACCAGCAAGCTTTCGGAGGTAGCGTTTTTGAGAATATAAGCAACCTCGCTCATCTCGACCATAAAGGTAGATTGACCTGCCGATAAATCGTCAGAGGCACCCACTCGGGTAAAGATAGCGTCACATATGCCGATATCGGCCGATGCCGCAGGAACAAACGAGCCCGCCTGGGCCATAAGCACAATTAGAGCCACCTGGCGCATATAGGTAGATTTACCTGCCATATTGGGGCCTGTTATAATGGCGCAACGGTCATCCCTTTTGTCAAGATAGGTGTCATTGGGCACAAAGGGGGTAGAAAGCAAGCTCTCTACAACGGGATGACGGCCGCCGTGAATTTCAATTCGGCCCTCGATATTTATAAGAGGACGGCAATAACCGTTGTTCACCGCAGTATGGGCAAAGGAGCAAAGCACATCCAACCGACCGATGGCGGCAGCCGTAGACTGAATTCGGTCAAGACGGTCAGCTACCTCGTTTCGCACTTGGTCAAAAAGCTCCCTCTCAAGTCGGGCAAGACGCTCAGACGCGCCTAAAATGCGGCTTTCAAGCTCTTTGAGCTCTTCGGTTATATAACGCTCGCAGTTGGTAAGCGTCTGCTTGCGTATGTAGGTGTCGGGCACCATATCTTTAAAGGAATTGGTTATTTCAATGCAATAGCCGAAAACCTTGTTGTATTTGATTTTAAGGGTTTTTATGCCTGTGCGCTCACGCTCCTGGGCTTCTACCCTGCTGATGACCCCTTTGCCGTCGTTCATATCAAGGCGCAGCTGGTCAATGTCGGCATTATAGCCCGGGCGGATGATGTTGCCATCCTTAAGCAAGGCGGGCGGATCGGGAGATATGGCGCTATCTATAATAGCATAAACATCCTGCAGCTCATCCAGCTTTTTGTAGGTGTCGCACAGTATGCCCGAATTGCACATAGCAAGATAGTTCTTGATGCCGGGCAAACGGCTGATGGTATAGGCCAAGCTGCGTAATTCGCGAGGTGAAACGCTGCCGTAAATTACTCTTGACATAAGGCGCTCAATATCGAAAACGCCGCCCATCATCTCCCGCAGCTCGCAGCGTATTTCGGTTTGGTCATAAAGCTCCTGCACGCCGTTAAGACGGTTGTTGATAACCACAGGATTCAAAAGCGGTTGCTCTATCCATTGGCGCAAAAGGCGTTTGCCCATGGCAGTGCAGGTGTCGTCAACCACCTTCATCAGCGAGCCGCGGCTATCGCGGCCACGCATAGTTTCGCCGATTTCAAGATTGCGGCGAGTAGACATATCAAGGCGCATAAACTGTGCCTCTGTGTAAACGTTAACCTTGTTGATACAGTTAAGACCCGTGCGCTTGGTTTGCTGCAAATATTCAATGGCAGCAGCAACCGCCCTGACCACCGACAAATCCTCCATACCCAAAGCAGCCACAGATCTGCCAAAGTGGGTCTCACACAGCAAAACAGACTCTTGAGGGTCAAAGCTGCTGTCGGGACGGGGCTCGAAACGGCATTTAAGGCGGGTTTGAAGAAAATCTACAATGCCCGGCTCAATTACCGCAGGAGCGTTCAATATAACCTCGGTGGGCTGATAGCACCCAAGCTCACTGATAATGCGGGTGGACAAGCTGTCCCCCGAAAAGGAGGTAGCGTAAAGGGCGCCGGTAGAAGCATCAACAAAGCAAATGGCAGCTTTATCGCCCTCAACCATAACAGAGCACAGATAATTATTGCGCGACTCAACCAGCATACTGTCTTCTATAACCGTGGCAGGAGTTATAACACGAATAATTTCACGCTTAACAAGACCCTTTGCTTTAGCAGGGTCTTCGGTTTGCTCGCATATTGCTACTTTATAGCCCTTTTCAACCAGTCGGGAAACGTAGTTTTCATAGCTGTGAAAGGGCACACCGCACATAGGCGCCCTCTCAGCTAAGCCGCAATCTCGACCTGTCAGGGTTAACTCAAGCTCTTTGGATGCCAGCTTGGCATCGTCAAAAAACATCTCATAAAAGTCACCCAAGCGGAAAAAAAGTATGGTGTCGGGGTTTTCTTCTTTGATTTGAAGGTATTGCTTCATCATAGGAGATAGTTCTGCCATTTTTATGCTCCTGTTTTTTATTACTTTTGTTGATTAGTGGCAACCGCCGCAGGTGGCACAGCTGCCTGTGCAGCCCGAAGAGGGCTCGCAGGTGTCGGGATCTTCACCCTGTATGCAAAGGTCAATAACCCCATTCATATTTTGAAGCAGAGCGTCCAGCTCGCCCTTTGCCTTGTTGTATGCAATCATATTTTCGTTAACCATAATTTCGGCATAAATTTGACGCATACGGGCATTAAGCTGCTTAAAGCGCTCTTCGTTGCGATCTTCATCCTTGTTGGCCTCTTCACTTGCCTGCATACGCACAAGATTGAACTCGTGAATCTGCTGCTGAAGCTGCTCATCCTCATCGTTGGCCTTTCGGCAACGGTTAAACTCCATATAACGCTCGTCGGCCTGAAGGGCCTTGCCCAGTGCACGGGCTGCTAAAATAACATCCATAATTATCCTCCTTAATTTATAGGGCGATTTCGCCCTCAAGCACCCAGTTAAGGGCCTTGGTTATTTTTACGTTTACAAATTGGCCCACCAGCGAGGCGTCACCGTCAAAGGTTATGCCGATATTGCCGTCGGTGCGACCAAAAAGCTTGCCATCGGGATGATGCTCCTCACACAGCACGCGGTAGGTTTTACCCATCGACATAGCGCACCGTTTGGCTGCGATGCCCTCTTGCAAATCAAGCAGCTGCTGCATCCATTCGGCCTTTTGAGTGTGGCTGACGGGGTCATCCATCCTTGCGGCCGGTGTGCCCTCACGAGGGGAATAGATAAAGGTAAACAGAGAGGTAAACTGCACCTGCTCCACAAGAGACAGCGTATCGCAAAACTCTTCGTAGGTTTCGCCGGGGAAGCCCACTATAACATCACTTGTAATGCTGAGCTCGGGCATTCTGCGTCGGGCCTCGTCAATAAGCCATAAATACCTTGCCCTGTCGTAGTGGCGGTTCATTGCCTTAAGCACCCTGTCGTTGCCCGATTGGAAGGGCAAATGCAAGTGCTTGCACACCTTGTCGCACTCAGCCATTGCATCAAGCAGATCGAGGGTGCAATCTTTGGGGTGAGAGGTCATAAAACGAAGCTGAAAATCGCCGGGAATATCGTTAAGCATTCTGAGCAGCTTGGCAAAATCAACTTCATATCCTTCGCTCTTGCCGTATGAGTTAACGTTTTGACCAAGCAGGGTTATATCCTTAAAGCCGGCAGCTATCATCTCTTTCGCCTCGGCCATTACATCCTCAAATTTGCGCGGGCGCTCACGGCCACGGACGTATGGCACGATGCAGTATGAACAAAAATTATTGCAGCCGTTCATTATAGGCAACCAGCCCTTGAAGGTGCTGTCGCGGCAAACGGGAATGCCCTCGGCTACAACTCCGTCGCATTCGGGGCGTTCAAAAACGCGCTTGCCCGATTTAATCAGATTAAATATCAGCTGCGGTAATTTGTGCAAAGCGTGGGTGCCGAAAACCAAATTGACGTAAGGATAGCTTTTACGCACCTTTTCTGCCACCTGCTCTTGCTGCACCATACATCCGCACAGAGCCAGTATGGTTTGGGGGCGAGCCCGCTTAATGGCCTTAAGGGCACCAACATTGCCCAGCACCCTATCCTCAGCGTGGCCGCGGACGGCACAGGTGTTAAAAAGGATAAGGTCGGCATTTTCGGGGGCGTCGGTAAAGCCGAACCCCATCTGCACAAGCAAGCCCTTTATGCGCTCACCATCGCTGACATTTTGCTGACAGCCGTAAGAGTGCACAAAGGCCACAGGTGTGTGGCCGAACCGTTCAAAAAGCAACGGAGCGGCTTTTTTGGCATATTCAAGCTGTTTTTCAACCTCTTGGGCAGTAACACGAGTTACATTGCAAGACAAGTCGAGTCACCTCCGTAATATGTCAATCAGCTCGCAGGGCTTTGAGATAAGCTCCTTTGCGCCGTTAGCAAGAAGCTCCTCTCTGCCTCTGAAGCCCCACAAAACACCTACGGGATAGGCGCCGCTGTTGAGGCCGGTAAGTATATCAACACCCGAATCGCCCACAAAAACGCATTGGTCAGGGGTTACACCCAGCTCTTTCATGGCCATAAGGGGCATGGCAGGGTCGGGCTTGGCAGGCACACCGTCCTGCTGGCCGATAACAACGTCAAATTTGCCGGGCAGCATTTGTGCTATAAGGGGCTTGGCCTGAACGTCGGGCTTGTTGGTAACAACTGCGGTCAGATAGCCCATTTTTTTGAGCTCGTCTATAAGCTCGCAAACACCGTCATAGGGCTTGGTGTTATCCATAGAATGAAGGGCGTAGTAGTCGGCATAATCAGCTACAACCTGCTCGTACAGCTCCCCTTCCTTTTGGCCCTCGGGCATAGCGCGCTGCACCATAATTCTCATTCCGTTGCCTGCAAAAAGCTTGTATGCATCAACAGGATGAGTGGGTAATCCGTTTTTATTCAATGCATAGTTAACCGATACCGCAAGGTCGGTTACGGTGTCGTTAACAGTGCCGTCTAAATCGAAAAGAATTGCTTTAATATGTGTCATGGGTATAATCCTCCTATTATCTTTTCTATTATATCAAAAGTTGTGCCATTTTTCAAATAAAATATTTGAAAAATTAAAAGAAATGTGATAGAATGTTTTTGCGGCCGATTTTAACAGAAAAACAAAAAAATCCGCCCACTTTCGTGAACGGATTTTGACTATTTACTATTCTCTTTAGAAGTTCTAATTGATGCAACTAGAATCCGCTTTATTTCTAAACAATCATTAATCAAAGAATTAGATAATTTTTCATCAATATATTCGGACATATGAAGCAATTTGATCCAATATTCGGTTTCTGCCGTCTCTTTCAGGGCAATATGCATTTTAGAAATAAAGTCGGCCGGACTTTGGCCGTAATTTGCCTCGTTTATATTTGCGCCAATGCTTGTACCACAGCGAATCAATTGCTTTGCAATAGTTAACCCTTTCTTGTTTTGAATTAGGTAGTCATGCAGTTTTACTATTCTTGCTGCAAATAATAAGGATTTATCCACCAAAATATTTTCTTTCATTTGTTCACATCCTTTAGATAATTATAGTACATACAGGTTATTTGTCAAAATTATTCATTATTCATCAGCAAAGCGACTTCATTTTTTCATTATTCATTCGAAAATCCGTTTTAATGAATAATGAATAATGAATATTGAAAAATGAATAATACAACGAAAATCCGCCCACTTTCGTGAACGGATTTTCGTTTGGAGCTGATAACCAGAGTCGAACTGGTGACCTCATCCTTACCAAGGATGCGCTCTACCTCCTGAGCCATATCAGCATCGATAACAAATGGTATTATAATATAGGTTGCACCATTTGTCAACACATTTTTTTATTTTTTTGCATTTTAACGATTCAAAGGAGCTTGTTATGGAATATGATGCTTTGATAGCCGGTGTTGAACCCGGCGGTCTTAACAATACTCAGCAAATTCGTCTGCTGGTGTGCTACATTTTGCGCTCAATTAAGACTACAATCGGCAGAGCTATTTTGCCTGAAATATTACAATACGAAGGTCTGGCCAACCTTTTTGAGGTGATTAAGGCCATCGATGACCTTGTTGAAGAAAACAACGTAGATATAGTAACAGAAAACGGTGAGGAAATGCTTTCTCTCACCCAAAAAGGCAGCAAGGCCATTAAAGAGCTTGAGTTTATGCTCCCCTTTACCGTTAAAAAGAAAGCGGTCAGAGCCGCTGTTGCAATGCTTACCAAAATTCGTGTCGCCAAAGAGAACAAGGTTAACATTCTTCAGACCGAGACGGGCTATAACGTTGAGTGCATTGTTACCGACCGTGATATGGAGCTGCTCAAAATTGTGCTGTGGGTGCCCGACACCCAACAAGCCGAGGTTGTAAAATCCGCTTTTATGGACGACCCCATGAGAATTTACAGCGGCAGCATTTCCCTGTTGCTTGGAACCGAGCTTGAAAAGCCCAAAGAGGAAGAATAAAACACTGCTATAAATCAAAAGCCGCTCTTACGAGCGGCTTTTTTGATTGATAATATAAAAATCCCACAGTCGCAGGACTGTGGGATTTTATTTGGCTGAAATTAGCCGTTGATAGCGGTAACAACGCCTGAGCCAACGGTACGGCCACCCTCACGGATAGCGAAACGGAGGCCTTCTTCGATAGCGATAGGAGTGATAAGCTCAACGTCCATATCTACGTTATCGCCGGGCATGCACATTTCAGTACCAGCGGGAAGGGTGATAACACCGGTAACGTCAGTGGTACGGAAATAGAACTGAGGACGATAGTTGTTGAAGAAAGGAGTATGACGGCCGCCCTCTTCCTTGGTCAAGATATAAACCTGGCCGTGGAACTTGGTGTGGGGCTTGATAGAGCCGGGCTTTGCAAGAACCTGACCACGCTCGATCTCGTCACGGGCAACGCCACGGAGAAGAGCACCAACGTTATCGCCGGCTTCACAGTAGTCAAGGGTCTTACGGAACATTTCCATAGAAGTTACAACAACCTTGCGGAGCTCGTCGGTAAGACCAACGATTTCAACTTCGTCGCCTGCGTTCAACTGGCCACGCTCAACACGGCCGGTAACAACGGTACCACGACCGGAAATGGTCATAGTATCTTCGATAGGCATCAAGAAGGGAAGGTCTGCCTTGCGCTCGGGGGTGGGGATATAAGAGTCAACTGCATCCATAAGCTCAGCGATAGGAGCATAAACTGCATCTTCAGGATCCTTAGAAGCGCTGTCAAGTGCCTGGAAAGCAGAGCCCTTGATGATGGGAGTATCGTCGCCGGGGAACTCGTACTTGTCAAGAGTCTCACGGATTTCCATCTCTACGAGCTCGAGAAGCTCTTCGTCGTCAACAAGGTCAGTCTTGTTCATGAAAACAACGATGTAAGGAACGCCAACCTGACGGGCGAGAAGCAAGTGCTCCTTGGTCTGAGCCATGGGGCCGTCGGTAGAAGCGATAACAAGGATAGCACCGTCCATCTGAGCAGCACCGGTGATCATGTTCTTAACATAGTCAGCATGTCCGGGGCAGTCAACGTGAGCATAGTGACGGGTGTCAGTCTCATACTCAACGTGAGCAGTGTTGATGGTGATGCCGCGCTCTCTCTCTTCGGGGGCCTTATCGATGTTTGCATAATCTTCGAAAGATGCCTGACCCTTAAGAGAAAGGTACTTGGTGATTGCTGCGGTCAATGTGGTCTTACCATGGTCAACGTGACCGATGGTACCAATGTTTACGTGGGGTTTGCTACGTTCAAACTTAGCCTTTGCCATTGTAAAAATCCTCCCTTATCTTAACAGATAATTAATTAGTTTTGTTTTTAGCTTGATGCTAACACCTATATATTAACAATAAGTGATAAAAATATCAAGCATTTTTTAAAAAATGTTTAAAATCAGTCTGCCTTGGCGCGAGTGCTGATAATCTTTTCAGCAATGGACTTGGGAACTTCCTTATATCCATCGGGCTCCATTACATACTGACCACGGCCCTGAGTCTTGGAACGAAGGTCGGTTGCGTAACCGAACATATCGCCCAGAGGAACACGGGCATTAATCTGCTTAACACCGCCTGAACGGTCCTCAAAGCTGGCAATTTCGCCGCGGCGTGAGTTAAGGTCGCCGATAACGTCACCCATATACTGTTCGGGAACGATAACGGTTACCTTCATAACGGGCTCAAGCAGAGTGGGATTGGCCTTGCGAGTGGCCTCTTTGAATGCCATTGAACCGGCAATCTTAAATGCCATTTCGGAAGAGTCAACCTCGTGATAAGAACCGTCGTACAGAGTGACCTTAACGTCAACTACAGGGTAACCTGCCAATACGCCGGAATTCATTGCGCCCTGGATACCTGCATCAACAGGAGCAATAAACTCCTTGGGAATGGAGCCGCCGGTAACAGCGTTGATAAACTCGTATCCCTTGCCGGTTTCGTTGGGTTCAACAATAATCTTAACGTGACCGTACTGACCTGAACCGCCAGACTGTCTCTTATACTTGCACTCGTGATCAACCTTTTGACGGATGGTCTCTTTGTAAGCAACCTGGGGCTTACCTACGTTTGCTTCAACCTTAAACTCGCGGAACAAACGGTCTACGATAATTTCAAGGTGAAGCTCGCCCATACCTGCGATGATGGTCTGGCCGGTCTCTTCATCGGTATAGCAACGGAAGGTGGGGTCTTCTTCGGCAAGCTTTGCCAAAGCTACGCCCATCTTTTCCTGAGCTGCCTTAGTCTTGGGCTCGATAGCTACACGGATAACAGGATCCGGGAAGTTCATAGACTCAAGAACAACGGGGTGCTTCTCATCGCAAAGGGTGTCACCGGTGGTGGTGTTCTTAAGGCCAACTGCAGCAGCGATATCGCCGGCGTAGCAGGTCTCGAGGTCTTCGCGGTGGTTGGCGTGCATCTGAAGGATGCGGCCCATTCTCTCTTTATTGTCTTTGCAGGTGTTATATACGCTTGCACCTGAATCAACGGTACCCGAATATACACGGAAATAGCAGATCTTACCAACAAAGGGGTCGGTTGCAATCTTAAATGCCAGTGCAGAGAAGGGTTCGCTGTCGGATGCATGGCGCTCCTCCGGCTCGTCGGTATCGGGGTTTACACCCTTGATAGCGGGAATGTCGGTAGGAGAAGGCATAAAGTCAATGATAGCGTCCAAAAGAAGCTGAACGCCCTTGTTACGGTAAGAGGTACCGCAAACAACGGGAACCATATCATTGTTGATGGTTGCCTTACGGATGATCTTTTTGATTTCTTCAACAGAAGGAATCTCACCCTCGAAGTATTTTTCCATCAAATCTTCGTCCATCTCGACGACCTTTTCGATAAGCTCGTTGTGATATTTCTCAGCAAGCTCCATCATGTCTTCGGGGATGGGTTCTTCACGAACGTCTTTACCAAGGTCATCATAATAAACCTCGGCCTTCATATTAATAAGATCGATAATACCTCTGAAGGTGTCTTCAGAGCCGATAGGCAACTGAATCGGCACGGGATTGCACTGGAAGCGCTCGTCGATCATATTAAGAACATTGTAGAAGTCGGCACCCATAATGTCCATCTTGTTGATGTAGATCATACGGGGTACGCGATACTCGTCAGCCTGACGCCAAACGGTTTCAGACTGAGGCTCAACACCGCCCTTTGCACAAAGAACGGTTACAGAGCCGTCAAGTACGCGCAAGCTACGCTGAACTTCAACGGTGAAGTCAACGTGTCCGGGAGTGTCGATGATATTGATACGATGGTCATTCCAGAAACAGGTGGTAGCAGCAGAAGTGATGGTAATACCTCTCTCTTGCTCCTGAGCCATCCAGTCCATGGTTGCGGCACCGTCATGAGTCTCACCAAGCTTACGGTTAACACCTGTGTAGAACAGGATACGTTCGGTGGTGGTGGTCTTACCGGCGTCAATATGAGCCATTATACCAATGTTTCTTGTCATTTCAAGTGAAACTTTTCTTGGCATAAAATCCTCCAATACCGCGTTAAGCGGTTTTAAACATCAGGCCGTTATTAATACCTGTAATGAGCAAAGGCCTTGTTTGCCTCTGCCATTCTGTGTGTCTCGTCACGCTTTTTGGCTGCACCGCCCAAACCGTTGGTTGCATCCATAATTTCACCGGCAAGACGCTCTTTCATAGTTCTTTCGGAACGAGCGCGGCTGTAAGTGGTGAGCCAACGCAAGCCCAAAGTCTGACGTCTCTCGGGACGAACCTCCATAGGAACCTGGTAGGTAGAACCACCTACACGGCGTGCCTTAACCTCGAGCTGGGGCATAACATTTTCCATTGCTGCCTCAAAAACTTCGATGGGGTCCTTACCGGTCTTTTCCTTTATGATTTCGAATGCATCATAAACGATTTTTTGCGCAACGCCCTTCTTACCGTCAAGCATAACGTTGTTGATAAGACGGGTTACGATCTTTGAATTATAAAGCGGATCGGGCAAAACATCACGTTTTGCAATAAAGCCTCTTCTTGGCATTTCGCTTCCCTCCTTCACATAATGATATCATTGGTACTCGGAGTTTTACTCCGTTGGCCAAGCAAGGCGGATACATTAATATATATAAACGCCGCTGCTTGAACACTTTTGCAGCAGTAATATTACGCTGTCTTACTTTGAAGCCTTGGGCCTCTTTGCACCGTATTTGGAACGGGCCTGCATTCTCTTGGCAACACCTTGAGTATCAAGGGTACCGCGGATGATGTGGTAACGTACACCAGGCAAGTCCTTAACACGGCCGCCGCGGATAAGCACTACGCTGTGCTCCTGAAGGTTGTGACCTTCACCGGGAATGTAAGAGGTTACTTCAATACCGTTAGAAAGGCGAACACGGGCAATCTTACGAAGTGCAGAGTTCGGCTTTTTAGGGGTGGCGGTACTTACCTTGGTGCAAACACCGCGTTTTTGAGGTGAGCTGTGATCGTTAAGCACGCGCTTCTTGGTGTTAAGACTCTTAAGCAGAGCAGGAGCGGTGGGCTTGCGAACCTGGGCCTCTCTTCCCTTGCGGACCAATTGGTTAAAGGTTGGCATATTTTTCCTCCTTTCTTAAGTTGTAATATTTGATTCGGCAGGGCCGTAAATCAACATATTGTGGTGCTTTTTTTACAGCACAAATCGCGCAGAGACATACTCCACGCATTTTATGATGATAACACTCTTTGCACCCTTTTGTCAAGGAAAATTTTTAAAGATTTTTCATTTGGGGCAAAAAACCGGATGTTTTTTGTCAAAACATCCGGTTTTTATTGAATTTTACTCGTCTGCAGGGTTGCTTTCAGTGGGAGGAGTGATTATATCGTCCTCAACGGCAGACTCAATATCTGCCAATCCTGCAAAGCCGTATTTGTCATCATCCGATGAGCCGGAGAAGCACTTCATACCGGTGCCTGCAGGAACAAGCTTACCGATAATAACGTTTTCCTTAAGGCCGAACAGACGGTCTACCTTGCCCTTGATAGCGGCATCGGTAAGAACACGGGTAGTCTCCTGGAAGGAGGCGGCTGACAGGAAGGAGTCGGTTGCCAAGGATGCCTTGGTAATACCCAACAAGGTGTGCTCGTACTGTGCGTAACGAAGGTCGGTCTCACCTGCTTTAATGCGCTCGCTGATGATGTGGTTGGCTTCAAAGAAGGTGCCACGTTCAACATTGGTGCCTTCAAGCAGACCGGTGTCGCCTGCATCAACAACGTGGAAGTTACGCATCATCTGGTGAACGATAACTTCGATGTGCTTGTCGTTGATTTCAACACCCTGGCTGCGGTAGGTGCCCTGTACCTCGTCGATGATATAATCCTGCACCGACTCATGGCCCAGAACCTCAAGCAGGTCGTGGGGGTTAAGCGCACCCTCGGTGAGCTTGGTGCCCTTTTCAATGTAGACACCCTCTTCAATTCCCTTGCAGATGCGGGAATCGTAAGGAATGACATACTTGCGCTCATCACCCTCATCAGAGGTTACAACGATTTCGGTGTTGCGCTTAACGGTCTGGAAGCGTACACGACCGTCAATCTGGCTGATGATAGATGCGCGCTTGGGCTTTCTGGCTTCAAAGAGTTCTTCAACACGGGGAAGACCCTGTGTGATATCTTCTGCGTTTGCAATACCGCCGGTGTGGAAGGTACGCATGGTAAGCTGGGTACCGGGTTCACCGATGGACTGGGCGGCAATGATACCTACTGCCTCGCCCACAGATACGGGCTGGCCGTTGGCAAGGTTGGCGCCGTAGCACTTGCGGCAAACACCGTGACGGGCACGGCAGCCGAGAATTGAACGGATAGAGATGCCGGGCACCTCATTCTCTTTGCAATGTGCTTCAAGATAGTTGCAAATAGTCTTGGCTTCTTTGTCGCCAATGATAGTTTCGTTATCAACAAGCACCTCACCGGTTGCCTCATCCACAAGGTCGTGAATGAGATAGCGGCCGAACAAACGCTCGCTGAGGGGCTCAATAATACGGTCGCCGTCTTTGATATCGCGAACATACAGACCCTCATCAGAGCCGCAATCGTCATCGCGGATGATAACATCCTGAGAAACGTCAACGAGACGGCGGGTGAGGTAACCTGAGTCAGCGGTACGAAGAGCGGTATCGGCCAAGCCCTTACGTGCACCACGAGATGAAATGAAGTATTCCAAAACGTTAAGGCCTTCACGGTAGTTAGCACGAATGGGAACCTCAATGGTGCGGCCTGCGGTGTTGGCGATAAGTCCGCGCATACCTGCAAGCTGACGAATCTGGTTCATTGAACCACGGGCGCCTGAGTCAGCCATCATATAGATGGGGTTGTACTCATCCAAGTTGCTCTGAAGTGCGTCAGAAACCTTATCGGTTGCCTCGTTCCATGCCTTGATAACCAGGCGATAGCGCTCGTCGTTGGTGATAAGACCGCGACGGTACTTGGCACTGATGATATCCAAGGTTGCTTCTGCCTCTTTTACATACTCGGCCTTCTGGGGAGGTATGATGGCATCGCAAACAGCAACGGTGATAGCACCGCGGGTTGAATATTTATAGCCGGTAGACTTGATGTTGTCAAGGTAGATGGCAGAGGCAGATGTGCCGTGATACTTAATGCAACGGTCGATAATCTTGCCCAGCAATTTCTTGCCTGCCTTGCACTGAACGATATCCTCTTCGCTTTCAAGAATTGCCTTTTCGGGATTCTTGCGAGTAAAGCAAACTTCAAGGTCAAGCTCGTGACCCTCAACAGAACGGTCAACGAAGCCCAAATCCTGAGGGATTGATTGGTTGAAAATGAGGAAGCCGACGGTGGCATCAATCATACGGCTGATGGGTTGGCCATCCTTTTCACCGGTGACGCGCACACGAATGGGAGAATGGAGACCGACCGCCTTGCTTTCGTATGCCATTATGGCTTCATCCTTGCTGCGGAACACCTTGTTGCAGCCCGCCTCGTCAAACTTAACGAGTGAGAGGTAGTAGGAGCCGAGAACCATATCCTGTGTAGGAACGGTTACGGGCTTACCGTCAGAGGGCTTAAGCAGGTTGTTGGCAGCAAGCATAAGGAATCTTGCTTCGGCCTGTGCCTCGGCTGAAAGGGGCACGTGAACTGCCATCTGGTCGCCGTCGAAGTCGGCGTTGTAAGCGGTACATACCAGAGGATGCAGCTTGATAGCGCGGCCCTCAACCAGTACGGGCTCAAAGGCCTGAATGCCCAAACGGTGAAGTGTGGGCGCGCGGTTGAGAAGAACAGGATGCTCTTTGATTACAGTGCCCAGTGCATCCCAAACCTCTTCACGCAAACGCTCAACCATCTTGCGGGCGGTTTTTACGTTTTGAGCAACACCGGTCTCTACAAGGCGCTTCATTACGAAGGGCTTAAAGAGCTCGATAGCCATTTCTTTAGGCAGACCGCACTGATACATCTTGAGCTCAGGGCCGACAACGATAACGGAACGGCCTGAGTAGTCAACACGCTTACCAAGCAGGTTCTGACGGAAACGGCCCTGCTTACCCTTGAGCATATCTGACAAGGATTTGAGAGCGCGGTTGTTGGGGCCGGTTACCGAACGGCCGCGACGGCCGTTGTCGATAAGGGCGTCAACTGCCTCTTGAAGCATACGCTTTTCGTTGCGCACGATAATATCGGGGGCGCCAAGCTCAAGCAGCTTCTTAAGGCGGTTATTACGGTTAATAACGCGTCTGTAAAGGTCGTTAAGGTCAGAGGTGGCAAAGCGGCCGCCATCCAACTGAACCATAGGACGCAAATCGGGAGGAATTACGGGCAGCACGTCCATAATCATCCACTCGGGACGGTTGCCGGAGGTGCGAAATGCCTCGACTACCTCAAGACGCTTGATGAGGCGGGCCTTCTTTTGGCCGTTTGCATCTTCAAGCTCGGCCTTCAGCTCTTCGCTGAGCTTTTCAAGGTCGATTTCTTTAAGCAATGCCTGAATTGCCTCGGCACCCATACCTGCGGTAAAGGAGTCCTCATACTTTTCAAGCATATCGCGATATTGCTTTTCGTTAAGCAGCTGCTTCTTCTCAAGGGGTGTGTCGCCCGGATCAATTACGATGTAGGCAGAGAAGTAGAGAACCTGCTCAAGCACGCGGGGAGTAACGTCAAGCACAAGGCCCATTCTTGAGGGAATGGTCTTGTAGTACCAGATGTGTGACACGGGAGCAGCAAGCTCAATAGAGCCCATTCTCTCGCGGCGCACCTTGGCACGGGTGATTTCAACACCGCAGCGCTCACAGATTTTGCCCTTATAACGGATGCGCTTATACTTGCCGCAGTGGCATTCCCAGTCCTTAGTGGGTCCAAAAATGCGCTCGCAGTAAAGACCGTCGCGCTCGGGCTTGAGGGTGCGGTAGTTGATGGTTTCGGGCTTTTTAACCTCGCCAAATGACCAAGAACGAATCTGTTCGGGAGAGGCAAGACCGATTTTTATTGATTCAAACTCATTAAATTCCATAATCTATGCCCTCCTTATTCTTCGTCATCGGTGTAGGAATCGGTGTAATCGTCATCCTCTGATTCATCAATAACGGGGTTGCCCTCGTTATCTTCAATGGTAAAGCCGGTGTAATCGCCTTCAAAATCGGTATCGGTGGCAATCACGGGTGCATCGGCAGGAACAAGACCCATATCATCGTCAGCAAAGGTTTGCTTAAGGTCAATCTCTTCGTTGTACTTATCAAGCACGCGAACGTCAAGACCGAGGGCCTGAAGCTCTTTGATAAGAACCTTAAAGGATTCGGGAATTCCCGGCTTGGGTACGTTTTGACCCTTTACGATGGCTTCGTAGGTATCTACACGACCAACAATATCGTCTGACTTGATGGTAAGAATTTCTTGCAGGGTGTAGGCGGCACCGTATGCCTCCAGAGCCCAAACTTCCATTTCACCAAAACGCTGACCGCCGAACTGTGCCTTACCGCCCAAGGGCTGCTGGGTAACCAGTGAGTAAGGTCCGGTTGAACGGGCGTGAATCTTATCATCAACAAGGTGATGGAGCTTGAGGTAATACATATAACCAACGGTTACGGGGTTGTCGAAGCGTTCGCCTGTGCGACCATCCTTAAGGAAGGTCTTACCGTCGATAACCTTAAGCTTATCCTGGAATGCAAGCTCGGTAAGCTTGGCCATATCCTTAGCGGTTTCTTCGTCAAGACGGGCAATATCCTTTTTGCCGTCCTCACGAATGGTTTCTTCAACAAGAATCTTGCCGCCCAAGGGCTCCATAAACTTGCCGTTTTCTTTATTGAACATTACCTCACGGTAATATCCGCCCTGCTCGAACATTTCCATAATATCGCCTTCGTGGGCGCCGTCGAATACAGGAGTGCATACCTTCCAGCCAAGGTTCTTGGCGGCCATACCCAAGTGTACCTCAAGCACCTGACCGATGTTCATACGGGAAGGAACGCCGAGGGGGTTAAGCACGATATCGAGGGGTCTGCCATCGGGAAGGAAGGGCATATCCTCTTGAGGAAGAATGCGGGAAACAACGCCCTTGTTACCGTGACGTCCGGCCATTTTGTCACCAACAGAAATCTTGCGCTTCTGGGCGATATAGCAACGAACAACGGTATTTACACCGGGGTTGAGTTCACTTGAGTTTTCACGGGTAAAGACGTCAACATCAACGATGGTGCCGTACTCACCGTGGGGCACACGCAAAGAGGTGTCGCGCACCTCGCGGGCCTTTTCGCCAAAGATGGCGCGAAGCAAACGCTCTTCTGCGGTAAGCTCGGTTTCGCCCTTGGGGGTAACCTTACCAACAAGAATGTCTCCGGCACGAACCTCGGCACCGATGCGGATAATACCGCGCTCGTCAAGGTCTTTAAGTGCATCTTCACCAACGTTGGGAATATCACGGGTGATATCCTCAGGTCCAAGCTTGGTGTCGCGTGCTTCGATTTCGTATTTTTCGATGTGAACAGAGGTGAACACGTCATCTCTTACCACTTTTTCGTTAAGAAGAACAGCGTCTTCGTAGTTGTAACCTTCCCAGGTCATGAAGCCGATAAGGGCGTTCTTACCCAGTGAGATTTCACCGTTGCAGGTGGCAGGGCCATCAGCGATAACCTCGCCGGCAATAACCTGCTGACCAACCTCAACGATAGGACGCTGATTAAGGCAGGTGCCGTGGTTGGAGCGGAGGAACTTGATAAGCTTGTAGCTGTCAGTCTCGCCGCCGTCTACCTTGATTTCAATCTTATCGGCAGAGGCAACAACAACCTCGCCTGCGCGTTTTGCCAACACAACAACGCCTGAGTCAACGGCTGCCTTATACTCCATACCGGTGGCAACAATGGGAGACTCGGTCTTAAGAAGAGGCACGGCCTGCTTCTGCATGTTTGAGCCCATGAGTGCACGGTTGGTATCGTCATTTTCGAGGAAGGGAATCATTGCGGTTGCAACCGAAACGGCCATCTTAGGCGATACGTCCATATAGCTTACCTGGTCGGGGGTAACCTCAAGGAACTCATCGCGGAAACGGGTGGTAACGGTCTTATTTACAAAATAGCCATTCTCATCAAGGGGAGTATTGGCCTGTGCTACGATATAATCGTCTTCGGTATCGGCAGTCATATACTCAACCTTGTCGGTTACGAAGGGCACACCCTTATCGTCAAGCTCAACCTTGCGGAAGGGGGTCTCGATAAAGCCGTATGAGTTGATACGGGCATAGGTTGCAAGATAGGATATAAGGCCGATGTTGGGACCTTCGGGAGTCTCGATGGGGCACATACGGCCGTAGTGGCTGTAGTGAACGTCACGAACCTCGAATCCTGCACGGTCACGAGAAAGACCGCCGGGGCCCAAGGCAGACAAACGACGCTTGTGAGTAAGCTCTGACAAGGGGTTGGTCTGGTCCATAAACTGTGACAGCTGTGATGAGCCGAAGAACTCTTTGATGGCGGCCACAACAGGACGGATGTTGATAAGACTTTGAGGAGTTACTGCATCAAGATCCTGCGCCTGCAAGGACATCTTCTCGCGGATAACGCGTTCCATACGGGAGAAGCCGATGCGGAACTGGTTCTGCAGCAGCTCACCTACGCAACGGATGCGACGGTTGCCCAGGTGGTCAATATCATCGGTAACGCCAACCTCGTGATTGAGGCCGATGAAATAGTTGGTTGCGGCAAATATATCGTCAAGAGTGATGTTGTTGGGAATAAGCTCAGCAACGCGCTCAATAAGGGTGGCAACAAGGTCATCCTTATCGGTGGCAGCTTCAAGAATCTCGCACAAAACAGAGAAGCGAACGTTCTCGTTTACAACGTCCTTAACAGCGTCGTAAACATCGGCATCAACAAACTTGCTGAGGTCAACCATACCGTTAGAGATAACCTTAACCTCGCTCTGTGAGCCGTCAATCTCGATAACCGAAAGGTATACCTGGCTTACGCCTGAGGCCTCAAAGCTTGCGGCCAGCTCTTTGCTTACGATAACGCCTGCTTCGGCCAAAAGCTCACCTGTAAGGGGTGCAACAACGGGACGTGCAAGCACCTTGCCCACTACACGTGCGCCCAAAGAAAGCTTCTTATTATATTTATAGCGGCCAACGCGTGACATATCGTAACGGTGGGGATCAAAGAAGAGGCCGTAGATATAGCCCTTAGCGCCCTCAACGGTGAAGGGTTCACCGGGGCGGAGCTTTTTATAAACCTCAAGCAATGCATCCTCAACGTCTTTGGAGGTGTCTTTTTCAAAGGTATATTCAAGACGAATATCCTTGCCGAAAAGCTCTTCCATTTCTGCATTGGTCATTTGGGTATCGGTAAATACACCCAGTGAGCGAATAAAGGTGCTTACGGGTATTTTACGGTTTTTATCGATACGCACATAAAGAATGTCGTTTACATCGGTTTCATACTCAAGCCATGCACCGCGGTTGGGGATAACGGTTGCGCTGAACTTTTTGCTGCCCGATTTGTCGATTTCTACATCGTAATAGACGCCGGGAGAACGAACAAGCTGTGATACAACAACACGCTCGGCACCGTTGATAACAAAGGTACCCGATTCGGTCATAAGGGGGAAATCTCCGATGAACACCTCGTTCTCTTTGATTTCGCCTGTTTCCTTATTTAAAAGGCGTGCGCGCACACGCATGGGAGAGGCATAGGTGGTATCACGCTCTTTGCACTCTTCAACCGTGTACTTGGGCTTGTCGTCAAGACGGTAGTCGATGAAGCTAAGCACAAGGTTATCGGAATAGTCAGTAATTGCCGACATATCGGCAAAAACCTCTTTCAAGCCGTCACCAAGGAACCACTCGTAAGAGTTTTTCTGAATTTCGATAAGATTGGGCATATCCAAAACCTCGTTGATTTTGGAGAAGCTCATACGGACATTTTTGCCAAGATGGACAGGTTTGACTTTCACCATCGGCTTTATCACTCCTTCATCTGATTAGGCTGCCTAAAAGGCGGTCTTTATACCTGCTGAAAGCAATAGTCACGGGGCCTGAATTTCGGATGAAACTTTTACTTGACGAGGGTCACTTTATTTGATATAATAACCCTCAGTAAAGTTCACACGGGCACAGACACCCATTATTTATGCAGTATAATATTTTACTACCAATTTTTGCAAATGTCAAGGGTTTTTTTGGCATTTGCAAATTTTTTATTTTGCCTAAAAATTTTACTTGCCCAACATTCGATTTTTTCTTGATTTTTCGACTCGCGTATGTATATATAATAATGTAGAAACCCTGCTTGGAGGTACTTATGAAATACAAATTTTTATCGGTTTTATTAGCCGGTCTTTTATCGGTGTGCACCCTTTCGAGCTGCACTGCCCCTGCTGACGAAAGCGGCAAGTCATCCGGCGCAACCTCATCATCTGCCGCAAGCGTAAACAAAACCGGCGGCACCCTCACTCCGTCGGGTAAGGATGATACCACCGCTATTCAAAAGGCCATATCTGCCCTTAAGTCGGGTGAGATTTTGAAGCTGGAAAAAGGCACCTATTACCTGACCAAAACCCTTGAGATTTCAAAAAAGAAAAATATTAAAATCGAGGGTGATAACGTTATCTTTGTCAAGACCGGTCTTGACACGTCAACCGTTTCTGCCAAAAATTGCTCTGTTTTGAATATACTTGAATCCCAAAACGTAACCGTTTGCGGCATAACCGTTAAGTATGACGCCTTGACCTCTCTTTCAGGCGAGATAGTGTCAACCCTGGTTGACGGCGGCGCAATATACATCAAGCCCTATGACAGCTTTAAGCCCACAGGCAAAGAGGTTTACGGTGCCATCAACGTCTTTGACGAAAACGGCTTTCCCACCGAGCTTGAAAAATATAACGAGGCGGGCTTTAGTCAAAAGTTGATGGCTGACGGAACCGTGTGCATAATGGGCTTAAGCATGAATGAGGTGCAGGCCTTGAGCGTAGGCACCCGTGTGGGACTCAGAGCATCTATGATGAGTGACGGCGTGTTTCAGATTATGAACAGCTCTGACCTGGTTTTTGAAAATGTTAAGGTGTGCAACGCATTTTCAGGCGTTTTCTTTACCACCGGCAGAACCTTTAATCTGACTCTACGCAAGATTGATATTTCATCTGACAATCCCCAGTCATACTTTTCTTCCAATGCTGACGGTGTTCACATCGGTGCTATCGGCGGTCAGCTTATAATCGAGGACTGCAATTTTGAAGAGTTGGGCGACGACTGTGTAAACGTTCATGGTATGGCCTACTCGGTAACCAACCTTAACGGCAACTCACTGACCGCTTATATGGAAAGGTATAACACCAACATTCTTAACGAATGGGCCGCTAAGGGTGATGAAATCGAGTTTTATGATAAATCCACCTTTAAGCTGCTTGGCACTGCCAAGGTTAAAAAGGTTAATTCACATTCGGGCAAAATGACCTTTGACAAGCTGCCCAAGGGTGTAACCAACGGCACCGTTATGTCCAACAAAACCATGCACCCCTCAGTTGAGATCACCAACTGCACCGTAAGATCAAATCGTGCCCGTGCATTTTTGCTTCAAACCGAAAATGCCGTAGTTAAAAACTGCACCATTGAGGGCACCCGTTTGGCCGCCGTGCTTATCGCCCCCGACATCAAATATTGGGGCGAGGTATCACCCGGCAAAAACATTACTCTCATCGGTAACACCTTTAAAAACTGCGGCAAGCTGGCAGGGTCTGCCATAATCACCCACGCCTCTCACGATATGGATTCCAACTATCCCGCCGACGTTAATCGCAATTTGACGGTTCAAAGCAACACCTTCCTTAATTGCCCCTCTGCCATTAAGGCAACCTCGCTAAAAGGTCTGAACTTCAGCAACAACACTCTGACGGGTATGGGCGGCGACGGCATCTATTATGCCGTTATCACTACCCGCTGTGAAGACGTTAATATTGGCAAAAACAACATTACCGACAACTCGGTGAAACTCTATTTAAATTGATTTTAAAGAAAATTAAAGCAAAAACCTTTGTTCTGACAGGCAAAGGTTTTTTGTTATTATTGGCAAAAATTCTTCAATTTTTTCTACAATCAAGCGATTGACATAACAACATAAAGTTATTATAATGATAATTAGTTACAATTTTGTAAGAATTTTAAAAGAGAGGATGTGTGCAGAGTGCGTCTGTTTAACAAAGCCCTGTCGGTTTTAATAAGCTTAGTCATTGCCATTGCTGTTTTTGTTGTGCCCTCTGCCTCATCGGCTTTTGCTACAAATACAGACACCGTTGTGACGGGCACGGTCATCACGCAAGATGACCCCCTCACCCTGCGTGATGCGCCAAGCGGCAAAAAAATAGGCGAACTGCCCAGAGGTGCAACTATTATCATTCTTGACAGCACCAATGCAGATTGGTACAAGGTAAGCTATAACGGCAATGTAGGATACGCTTCAGCCCAATACATAAGAATTAATGTTCCTGCGCCCGAATACACCCCCGATATGGATTTTGAGCAGTATCTTAACGAGCAAAAATTTCCCGAAAGCTACAAAGACAGTTTGAGAACATTGCACGCCGCTCATCCCAACTGGGTGTTTGAATCCTTTGATCCTAACCTTGACTGGAACGCTTCGGTAAAGGCAGAAAGTCAACTCAGGCGCAGCTTGGTGCAAAAGCTGTCAAGCTACCCCGACGCTTATTTTTCTTATCAGCAGGGTGCCTACAACCCCGATACCGATACCCATGTCGTCTTTGACGGCAGCAACTGGGTGCAGGCCTCGGAGGAGCTGGTTGAATATTGTATGGACCCTCGCAACTATCTTACCGAGAGTTACATTTACGCCTTTTTAAGTCTTTCTTATTCTCAAGGCGAAACGGTAGAAAATGTTAACGGCATTTTGAAGGGCACCTTTATGGAGGGGGCCTATCCCGCCGAATTTGACGAGCACGCCACCTATGCCGATGCATTTTTGGCCGCCGCAAAAATTTCAGGTGTCAGCGCCTACCATCTGGCAAGCCGATGCCGTCAAGAGCAGGGCGTCAACGGCTCGGCTCTTTCACGGGGTGATGTTTCCGGCTATGTGGGATATTATAACTTTTTTAACATAAACGCCTATAACAACGGCAGTATTTCTAACATTACAATGGGTGCCATTCACGCTAAAAGCAAGGGCTGGGACACCCCTTACAAATCTATTTTGGGCGGCGCCCAATTTCTTGCCGAGGGTTATATCGGTGTTGGGCAAGACACCCTTTATCTGCAAAAGTTTGACCTCATTGCCAAGGGTGGCTATTACAATCACCAGTATATGACCAACATTCAGGTGGCCTTCAGTGAGGCCTCCACTCTCAAAAAAGCCATCACTCAGGAAATGATGAACAGTAACCTTGTTTTCAAGATTCCCGTTTATCGAAATATGCCCGAAAGCGTCTGCCCCAAGCCCACGGGCAAAGGAGCCAACAACTACCTTTTGTCAAGCTTATCGGTTGAGGGGCATAACCTCTCGCCTGCCTTCTCGGCCTATACCTATGAATATGAGCTGGTTGTGGAAAGCGATGTAGAAAAGGTAGAAGTAAAGGCAAAGACAGCCGATGTGGCCGCTTCTGTGACGGGCACGGGCTCCTTTTCGCTTAACTACGGTGACAACACCGTAAGCGTAACCGTTACCGCCCAATCGGGCACCAAGCGCACCTACACCATAATCATCAGCCGACAGCAGCCCGCCGATCCGGGCACAACACCTCCCACCCCTGTTATTTCAGGCACCAATTACACCGTCGGCACCTATATTACAGGCATTGCGCCCGAAACGGCAGTTGCCGATTTTATTGCCAAGCTGGGTGTTGAAAACGGCTCGGTTGAGATCAGAGACAGCCAAGGCACATCCCGCATCGAGGGTCATATTTGCTCGGGCGACCAGGTTATCATTTATAAGACCGACGGAACCGAATATCTGAGCTATAATACAGTCGTTTACGGTGACATCAACGGCGACGGCAAAATCACTACCGTTGACCTCTTTATGGGTCAAAGGCAGGTGCTTGGCTCCTATACCCTTACGGACGCCCGCCTTGAAGCCGCCGATATTAACAAAGACGGCAAGATTTCTACCGTTGACCTCTTTATGGGTCAAAAACATATTTTAGGCACCTATACCATTCAACAATAAGGCGGTGAAGTTATGAAAAGAATTATTTCGTTTATCATATCAATTATCATTTTGACAAGTGTTTGCGTCTTTTCTGCCTCGGCAGCATCGGCCAATGCCGCACTGTCTGCCAGTTCAACCACCGTTAAGCCGGGTGCTCAATTCACTTTGACAGTCAGAGTTTCCTCATCAACCAAGATGGGCAGTGTTGAAGGCAAGCTGAGCTACAACTCAAATATTGTTGAATTCATTTCGGGCAGCGGTACAAACGGCGCAGGAGGACTTCTTGTACTGTCTCAGTGGGATTCAACGGGCAACGGTGTCAACGAATTTAAATTTGTTATCACCTTCAAGGCCAAGGCAGAGGGTTCCTCCAACTTCAGCTTTACCACCACCGAAATAAGCGATGTAAACTTTGGCAGCATAACCAATACCGGGGCATCCGCCACTGTATCGGTTCAAAAGGAAAAACCACTGTCAACCAACAACTATCTTAAATCTCTTAAGCTTTCAAGCGGCACCCTCTCCCCTGTTTTTTCAAAAAGCGTGCTTAACTACACCGTCAAGGTGCCCAACTCAACCGAAAAAATGCTGCTTACCCCCACCGTTGAGGACAGCACCGCAACCACAAAGGTAACGGGCAGCTCGACCCTCAAGGTCGGCAACAACACCCGAAAGGTAACGGTAACCGCTCAAAACGGGAGCACACGCACCTATACCATCACAATCATAAGAGCAGCCGCTGACGGAAGCACGGTATCTAACCCCTCTTCACAACCGCCTGTAAGCAGCGAACCGCCATCAGCCGACGTTATTTACATTGACGGTGTTGAGATGGAGGTTGTTGAGCAGCTATCCCCATCAGTTATCCCTCAGGGCTTTGTGGCATCGGTCACCAAGCTTGGCGAAAAAGAGGTAATGTCAATTATCAACGAGGCCGAAAACGTTACGATGATATATCTGAAAGACCCTCAGGGTAAAACGGCCTTTTACATTTATAACAGCACCGATATTTCTTATTATCTCTATCAGCCCATAACCGTTTTGGGGCAAAACTATTTCTTGATGCCCATGCCCTCAACCACCCGTGCGCCTCAGGGCTTTGAGCCCACCACCGTCACCATTGGTGAAGGCAGCTATGAAGGTTGGCAGAACAGCTCATTCAGTGACTTTTATCTGCTTTATTTATGTAATGCAAAGGGCGAAACCACCCTCTATTGCTATGATAAAGAGGATGGCACTCTGCAAAGATATATGGGTGCGCTTCCCTCGGGCAACAGCCAAAGCAATCAGTCCACCGGCAAGCCCGTTATCGAAACGAAAGATTCTTTGTTCGGTCAGTACGGCTTAATAGTAATAATCCCCCTGACAGCCGCCTTTATTGCGGTTACCGTCGTTTTGATTGTCTGCCTGGCAACCAAAGGCAAAAAAGTGAAAAAGGCAGCCCCTCCGACCGCTGAAGATTCCTCTGCCGCATTTAATGACGATTTTATTTTGAAATAACAGTAAAAAAACAAGGTTCAAGCCAAGCTTGAACCTTGTTTTTTGCTTTAGCGATTATCTTCCATAGTATCCACTGTCTCGTTTCGGTCACGGAAGAGCAGTGATATGCACCATACTCCTGCAAGGGCTACAAGTGTGTAAACAATACGGCTTAAAATGGCCGTTTGACCGCCGAAAAGCCACGCAACCAAATCGAACCTGAAAAGGCCGATACTGCCCCAGTTAAGAGCGCCGATAATAGTAAGCACCAATGCGGTTTTGTCAAGCATCTGTTTCAACTCCTTTTTGGGATAGCGAAAATAACCCTGCAGGTCTTTGCGCTATCATTGGCTCAAAAATAGTTTTTACAGATATGACAAGCATTATTCTTAATTTTTTAAATTTTTTCAACAAGCCAGCTTTGTCCATCAACGGCAAAGGTGCGGCCGTAAGCATTAAATTCTTGGCGCCTGCAGGTAGAATTTACCGCCACAAGCATCAAGCTGTCATCCTTTTGACGGGCAAAAGCAAACATTCCGTCCTTTGCATAAAGAGTTGTGTAGCTGCCGCCCGCAAAGGCCTTTTCCTTTCGGATTTTTCCTAATTTTTTATAAAATTTAATCAGCTCTTCGTCCTCGCGTCCCCAAGGATAGGCCTTGCGATTGAAGGGATCTCTGAGTCCTTCAAGCCCGGCCTCATCACCGTAATAAAGAGAGGGTATGCCGGGCAGGGTGTATTGCAGCACTGCGGCCAGACGAAGCAACCGTTTGCCTCGCTGAAGCTGTTCCTCCTTCAAGCTGACGCCCGCCTGTCCTTCTCTGTTAAGACCCAAAGGAGCGTCCCCCAGCACCGACAGTATACGCTCGGTGTCGTGAGTTCCGATGTGATTCATCATAGCGTTAAGAGCGGGTGGCGGATAATTGCCGACAATGCTTTCCACCACATCCTTAAGAGAAAAAGCATCGCCCCCCTTTAAGAAATCGATAATGGCATTTCTGAAGGGATAATTCATCACCGAATCAAGCTGTTTGCCCAACAAAAGCCGACGGCGACCGCCATAACTGATTTTGTTGGAGGCATCCTCCCACACCTCGCCCAAAAGCAGGGCGTCGGGATTTTCGGCCTTTACGGCTTGTCTTACTCTGTAAAGAAAGCTGTCGGGCAGCTCGTCGGCCACATCCAGCCGCCAACCCGATGCGCCCAGGCGCATCCAGTGGCGCAAAACGCCCTTTTCTCCGCATATAAACTCGGTAAAGGATTCATCCTCTTCAACCGTTTCGGGCAAGGAGGGAACGCCCCACCAGCAGCTGCATTTGTCGGGCCAACGCTCAAATTTAAACCAGCTTGACCACTTGGAGCTTTGAGAG
>JAZRNV010000026.1:0-17044 GCA_045648425.1 Acutalibacteraceae bacterium
CAAGTTGTAAATGAAGTAACTGTCAACAACGGTTGTAGTTGCACCCAAGTTTTCAACAACTGCCTGGGGAAGTACATCCATCTCTTCAGTATAGGTATCACCACAGTTACCACAAGTGTAGGTCTTAACACCCTTCTTAGAAGTGGTAGGAGCGGTAGTAACTTCGCCGGTGTAGTTATGACCAAGAGCTGCGGTCTGGTTTGCGATGTAAGAGTCACCACAAGCACAAGTGTAGGTGGTGTAACCGCCGTTTACACAGTCAGGTGCAGTAACGTCTGCGTCATAGTCGTGACCGAGTGCATCGGTGTAGTTTGCCTTGTAAGTGTCGCCACATACAGAGCAAGTGTAGGTGGTGTAACCGCCGTTTACACAGTCAGGATCGGTAACATCTGCATCGTAATCGTGACCAAGTGCATCAGTGTAGTTGTCTACATAGGTGTCGCCACAAACTGAGCAAGTGTAGGTGGTATAACCGCCGTTTACACAGTCAGGATCGGTAACAACTGCATCGTACTTGTGACCGAGTGCGTCAACGGTGATAGTCTCACGGCTGAGTTCTTCGCCGCAAACAGTACAATAGGTTACGTTATCGTAAGAACCTGCAGTATCACAGTCGGGATCAACATTGTTTTCTACAACAACGCTGCCTGCAGTATGACCGAGTGCGTCAACGGTGATAGTCTCACGGCTGAGTTCGTCACCGCATACGGTACAATAAACTACGTTATCATAAGAACCGTCGTTTACACAGTCGGGAGCTTTGTTGTTTTCTACAACAACTTCGCCTGCAGTATGACCGAGTGCATCAACAGTGATAGTCTCACGGCTGAGTTCCTCGCCGCAATAATCACAGTAAACAACATTGTCATAAGCTCCCTCTGTCTCACATTCGGGATCTACGTTGTTTTCAATTACAGTGTGTGAATCACAATGCTTTTTGCTGTTAATCTCATCAATTGTACCTACCAAGCTTTTGTGGGGAACAATATCACACGTATAAACAGGGTCTTCGCTGATTAAGTTGCCTTCACCGTCATACCAACCGGTAAAGATGAAGCATTCATTATCAACGGCAGTAAAGGTTACGGTGTCACCATATCTGTAAGCCTTAGAATTGTATTTGCCGTTGCCGATAACTACATCATAGGGACCCGCTGCAGAAATTGCAAATTCGCCGTTAAGGATAGCTGCAGTTGCATCGTCTACAATAGACTTGTCAGAGATAGAATCATAGATATGCTTTGCTGCGCCGGGGTTGGTCTGAGCAAGTGCTGCGAGGTTATCTACAGCTGCCTTGTTTGCCTTGCCGGTGATGGTGAGCTTGTTGAATCTGAGCTGTGAATAGCTGGCGAAAATATCAAGCTTAACGTGATTGCCGTTGGGGTTGTAGTTGAAACCGTCAATAAGGGTGTTAAGATCCAAGCCGGTCTTAGGAGTAACGTACTTGGTTACACCGTTAACGAAGGTAATCATAAGATTGCCGTTATCATAGGTGATGGTGAACTCGCAGTTGGCAAGCATCCAGGTTGAGCAGGGGTCAACAGAGGTGTCGAAACCGTAGTTGTTGGCCTCACCGGTGATAACCTTTACAAGCTCGCCCTTGTAAAAGATCTGGAATATAGCCATCTTCTTGCCATCGTTATAACCGGTGTCACCGTAAGAGTTTGAGGCGTTGTTACCGTCGACATAAATGCCGATGGTCAAATCGCCGATGGTCCACTTAAAGTTAGTGTCGTTATATTCCGATTGTGTAGACTTCTGAACAATCTTGAAGTAGTTATTAGCAGTTGCAAGGGGATATGCGCTGGTCATAGAGTACCGGGCGCGGCCGTTTGCATAGAAGCCGTCACCTGTAGCTGTTACATCGCCGAAAACAGTGTTGCCTCTGTAGAAAGAGCCGCCGGTTACGTCCTTCCAATCTTCGGCATAAAGGCCGTTGATAAGGGTGTAGGTTACGTTCTTGGAAATAATCTCTGCATCAGCCTTAATATATGCCTGATACTCGGCATAATCAGTCTTATACTTTTCGTATACGGCAAGGTTGGTGAGCAAATCCTTATGTCCTTGGCTCAACAAGGGCATAACAACATCGATGGTTGCTGCTGCCTCTGCATAGGTTTCAAGAGAAGCATCGGCAAGAGTGCCCATTGCTTCGTTGATTTCGTGCAAGGTGTAGGTAGTGCCTTCCTCATACCAAGAGAAGTTTTTGATGTATTTGCCGTCACCGTAGTTACCGGTGATAGAACCAACAAAGTTAACGTCGGTTGCCACGTCAAAGGTAACTGCGATTTCGGTTGCGGTGCCGTCGGCAACGTCCCAATTAAGAGCAACGCCGTCAACAGTACCGGAAAGCATACCGTCTTTGTATGTGAATACATAAACGCCGTCGATGGCAGTTTTGTCTTTGGTGCCAACATGTGCTTTTGCAACGATGCCTGCGCTGGTCTTTACATAAGCGTGGAAAACAGCAGCTGCATCAGTACCAAGGTTGCCAACACCGATTTTGTTGGTGCCGAAGGTGATTACGCCGTCACCGTAGTAGTTGTTGTAGTTACCTACAGCATAAGTAAAGGACATCTCAAACTCGTCACCGATGGTGTAGGTGCCATTTGAGGTGGCTTTAACGGTGTTGCGGTCTTTCTGTGCATTAAGAGCATTGCTGTCATCAGCAATAACACCATCTATAGAAGAGGTCCAATCGGTGGTGTTGAAGCCGTCAACGTCTATTCCACCTGTGGTAACATAGATATCCTTAAGAGAGGGAGCCTTGCCCTCAAGCTTGAAGGCAGAGTAGTAAGCGTGTACGCCCCATGCGGTGCGGTGAGTCAACTTAACGGTTGCATCGTTAACTGCAACGGCATTTGCCTCGACTGCATAGGATACCTCGCCCTTAACCTCACCCTTAGTCATTGCTTTATAGGTGATAGTCTTTGTTTCGGGATCATAGTCTAAAACAAATTCATAATTTTTAAGGGTGTTTGCAATAAAGATTTCAATATTTGCGGGGCCGCCCTTCTCGGCATTCCATCCTTCGCAGGTGCTGTCATAGAATGATGCACTGGTTGCAACGACATTGCCGTCAAGCTTGATAACCAAGGTCAATGCATCCTGAGATGACGTGGGACGAACTACAGCCGTTATGTTGCCTACGCTAACGCCAAGATAATCCTTAACGTTTTTAGCCAAGTTTTTGCTGGATGCAGTAGACACGGTATATGTAGCCGTAAATCCGTTTGAAAGGGTGAAACTTTCGTTATAGGTGGCTGTTTGGGTAGTGTCGTTAGAGCCGTCTGCCAAATTAATGCCACCGGTAGTTGCATTGACACCGCTTGAACTTTTGGAGAAAGTCCAATCCTCTGCAACGGCAGGTGTTTCTTTGTTGAACTCGATACCGACACCAGTTAACGGTTCAAGCACAGACTCTTCTGCCAAATCGGCAAGTCCATGGATATGATTGTGGCTGTGTACCTCGTGCATTTCGGGCTCTGCTGCAACTGCTGCAAAAGGCAACATCGTAAATGCCAAGCAAAGCGCAAGCACAACTGCCAAAATCTTTTTCATCTTACGCATTCCTCCTTTAAGAATGTGAACTTATAAACAATGGATTATGTTGTATTAGATACAATGCTCCACTCTGCTTCATTATACCATAAATTACAAAAAATTCAACATTGACCGTCAATAATATATATGGGCAGTTCTACTCAACTTTCACTTACATCTTTGTGCATTTGTTACAAAACAAAAGCTCAGAGCAATCCCAGGGAAGTTTTCTTTCTTAAAAACAAAAGAGCACACAAAAAAGACCCCCGCATAGCGGGGGGTATTTCATTTTCGGGCATAGCCCTATGTGATACTGGCGGCGCACAAGTGCGCTTAGGATTGGCCTGCCAGCCACGCAACGGTCATCGGCGACCCGTAAACGGGTTGTAAGTCTTTGCCGGCTCCCCTTGTCAGGGGAGCTGTCGGCGGCAGTCGACTGAGGGGTAGTCTTTCCTTATCTCTCCCTCCGTCTTTTTGCTTCGCAAAAATCCACCTCCCTCGTCAGAGGGAGGCAGGACATAAAGCGCTTTCTGCGTTTGCCTTTGATTTCTGCAATTTTTGTTCATCGGCAAACCTCTTTTGAACCACGCGACTATCGCGTGGTTTTCGTTTACAATAAAAAACCGCTCATCAATCGATGAGCGGTTTTGCTTTGTTTTAACTTAAATCAGCGCTGAACGCGGCCGCTGGTGCCGCCCTTCATAAGGCCCTCAACCTCGGCAACGCTAACCAGGTTGTAGTCACCCTCGATGGTGTGTTTAAGTGCGCTTGCGGCAACGGCAAACTCGATGGTCTTTTGGCTGTCAAAGCCGCTGAGAACCGAATAAATAAGTCCGCCGCCGAAGGAGTCACCGCCGCCTACGCGGTCAACAATGTGAATGGGATACTCCTTAGAGAAGTAGTAGCCCTCGCCGTCATAAAGCATTGCGGCCCAGTTGTTATCATTGGCGCTGATAGAGGTACGCAGAGTGATAGCCACCTTTTTGCAGCCGAAGGTATCGGCCAGCTGCTTGGCAACATCCTTATATCCCTCGTGATTCAGCTTGCCGCTGTCAACATCGGTAGCAGCCGCTTTAATGCCGAACACCTTCTCGGCATCCTCTTCGTTGGCGATGCAAACGTCAACGTATTTCATAAGCTCGCCCATAACCTTGCCTGCCTTTTCGGAGGTCCACAAATTTTTGCGGAAGTTAAGGTCACAGCTGACAGTAATACCCTTTTGACGGCAGAATTTCACTGCATCAAGGCAAATATCGGCAACATTATCCCCCAGAGCGGGAGTGATGCCGGTGAAGTGGAACCAATCCACACCCTCAAGAATTGCAGCCCAATCAAAATCTTCGGGCTTGGCCAAAGCGATAGCAGAATAAGCGCGGTCATAAATAACCTTTGAGGGACGCATAGAAGCACCCTTTTCAAGGTAATAGATGCCCACTCTTTCACCACCGCGAACAATTTTTGAGGTGTCAACGCCAAACTTGCGTAAAGAATTAACTGCGGCCTGGCCTATCTCGTGGGTAGGAAGCTTGGTAACAAAGGCGGCATCCATACCGTAATTGGCAAGAGATACCGAAACGTTGGCCTCGCCGCCGCCAAAGGTTGCACCCAGCTTGTCAACCTGCACAAAACGGTAATAGCCCTCGGGGGCCAGACGGAGCATAAGTTCACCGAAACAAACGATTTTTTTCATAACAAATTCCTCCATAGAAGTCTTGTTTTTTGCGGCAAGAATTTCCAGATTCCTATTTCTGCCCATTTTACCTAATCAGTATATCCGCTTTTATTTGCAAGTTCAAGTGCAAAAAGTTACTTTTTCATTGCACAAATGGCTTTTTTGTACATATCAATTTCTTGGTAAATTTTTGATATGTCGCTAATGCCACGAGTATTAACTGCTAGTTGATTTATTGACAAATGTATGATATAATTCAAGTTGAGTGATTATGCACTCAAACAAATCAGTTTTTTATTAAGAAAGGAAGATCTTATATGATATACGGAGCAATTTTGGCAGGCGGTGTGGGCTCAAGAATGCAAAACACCGATATGCCCAAGCAATTTTTGGAGCTTGACGGCAAGCCCATCATCATCCACACCCTTGAAAAAATGCTGATGAACAGCCGCCTTGACGTGGTTTATATCGGCATCAATCCTTCTTGGCTTTCATTTTGTGAAGATCTGGTGATAAAGCACGGCTGTGCAGGTGACCGCGTACGCATTGTTGCAGGCGGCGCTGACCGCAACGGCACCATCATCAACATTATTGACGACATCAAAGCCCACGGCGCCATTGCCGATGACGATATCATCGTCACCCACGATGCCGTTCGTCCCTTCCTCACCCAGCGCATTATTGACGACAATATTGATGCCGCCAAAAAGCACGGCGCCTGCGATACCGTTGTCAAAGCCAGCGATACCATCGTTCGCAGCGAGGGCGGCGACTTCATTACCGAAATCCCCGACCGCAAGCCCCTTTATCAAGGCCAGACTCCCCAGTCCTTCAAAATCAATATGCTTGACAAGTGCTTTGCAGAAATGACGGCAGAAGAAAGCGCTATTCTTACCGACGCCTGCAAGATTTGCGTGCTCAAGGGCATCCCCGTTGCATTGGTTGAAGGCGAGGTTCTTAACTTTAAGATTACCACAATCGGTGACTATCAGATGGCACGAGCCATGCTGTTAATTAAATAAAGGTGATTTATTGTGATTAACTATGTTTATCAGCTTATAAAGCCCCGCACCATTACCGTTAAATACAAAAACATTGCGACCGATTCGGGCAATGTTATCATCCGCCCCGAATATATGTCTATCTGCCACGCCGACCAACGCTATTTCAAGGGCGAGCGTGATGCCGCAGTGCTTCGCAAAAAGTTGCCCATGGCTCTCATTCACGAGGCGATGGGGCGCGTTGTGTGCGATCCCACCGGCACATTTAAAGTGGGTGAACGGGTGGTTATGGTGCCAAATGTGCCCGGCACTCCCGTTGAAAATGTATATCCCAACTATTTGCGCGACAGCCGTTTCTGCTCAAGCGGTTATGACGGCTTTATGCGCGAGCTGGTTGATTTGCCTGCCGATCGAGTAGTATCCTGCGAGGGTATTGACCCCACCATTGCCGCAATTTCTGAGTTTATAAGCGTCGTCTTTCATGCTGCCGCTCGCCTTGAGCGCGCCCGTCAAACCGACGTTAACTCTATCGGTGTATGGGGCGACGGCGGTTTGGGTTATCTTGTTGCGTTGGTGCTTAAGTATCTCTACCCCAAGGCAAAGCTTACGGTTATCGGCCTTGACGAAACCAAGCTCAGCCGTTTCACCTTTGCCGACAAGACCTACAATTCCACCGCCCTGCCTGAAGATTTTCACGTCGACCACGCCTTTGAGTGCTGTGGCGGTTCGGGCTGCTACTATGCAGGCAACCAGATTATAGATGTTATCAATCCGCAAGGCACTGTTGTGCTTATGGGCGTTTCCGAAAAAGAGGTGCCACTCAACACCCGTATGGTGCTTGAAAGAGGTCTTACCCTTGTGGGCAGCAGCCGTTCTGACAGGGTAGACTTTGAAAACGTTGTTAAATTCTTGCGCACCCCCGGTATGGCCGACCGCGTAAGCCGCATTGTTACCGAGGTGACAGAGGTTAAGAGCATTGAAGATATTTACGATGCCTTTGACCTTGATATGACCAATCCCTTTAAAACGGTCATTAAATGGAGTATTTGATTTTATAAAAGCGAGGGGTAGATTTGTTTACTGCTTTAGCACGGGTTATCGCCGACAACCTTAAAAGTGCAAACCGCACTTGGGGTATGGCTGTCATTGACCTTAAAAAACGCTATTCAAGCTCGGCACTGGGCGTGCTGTGGTCCATTGTTAAGCCGGCTCTTTTTGTGCTGGTTTATTGGTTTGGCATTCAGGTCGGCATCAGAGGCGGCAAGCCCACCGATGACGGTGTGCCTTTTATTCTGTGGCTGATGGCAGGCATTCTGCCGTGGTTTTTTGTGGCCGACACTCTTGTTATATGCGGCACGTCCATACGCGGCAACAGACATCTTGTAACCAAATCGGTCTTCCCTGCTGCCACCATTCCCACCTTTGTGGAGCTAAGCTTTTTTGTCACTCATTTGATGCTGCTTGCCATTGCAACGGTTATTTTTGCCGTGTGCGGCTTTATGGGCTGGCATTTTGTGCAAATTTTATACGGCCTTGTTTGTCTGTTTGTTATGATGTGGGTAATAAGCATCCTTTTCAGTGCCCTTGTGGCAGTCAGCCGTGACTTTGAATTTATGCTTAAATCGGCAACCCAGATGCTTTTTTGGATTTCGCCCATTCTGTGGCGTATTGACAGCGTCAAGAATTACCCCTTCATTTATTACGTTGCCCGTCTAAATCCCATCGGCTATGTTATCGAGGTTTACCGCAACGCCTTTTTGGGCGGCTGGTTTTTCACCGATGCGGCGGGCACCCTTTGCTTTTGGATAGAAATGGTTGTGCTGGCTCTGTTAGGTAGCTTTATCTTTAAGCGACTTGAGGGCGAATTTGCCGATATTCTGTGAGGTGGTAATATGGATTATGCAGTAAAAATTGAGCATCTTACAAAAAAATACCGCCTTTACAAATCGTCTATGAATCGCATAACCGATGCCCTTACCGGCTCACACAAAGGCAAAGAATTCACCGCCCTTGACGACCTTTCGGTTGAATTGCCTAAGGGCGAGGTTATAGGCATTTTGGGTAAAAACGGCAGTGGTAAATCTACCCTGCTCAAAATAATAACAGGGGTCACGCGCCCCACCTCGGGAAAGGTAGAGGCCAAAGGTCGCATTGCCGCTATGCTGGAGCTTACCTCCGGCTTTGACCCCGAGCTGACAGGTGTTGAAAACATCTATCTCAAGGCACTTTCAATGGGTATTCCCAAAAAAGATATTGCCGCAAAAATGGATGAAATCATTGCCTTCGCCGATATCGGTGACCACATCAATCAACCCATACGCACCTATTCGAGCGGTATGAAATCCCGTCTGGGCTTTGCAGTATCGGTCAACGTTGACCCCGATATTTTGGTGGTTGACGAGGTTTTGGCGGTCGGTGACGATATTTTCCGTCTTAAGTGCATTGAAAAGATGAAGCAGTTTCGCAATATGGGCAAAACCATTTTGTTTGTAAGCCACTCCCTTTTCACCGTCAAGGCCTTTTGCACAATGGGTATGTGGATAAACCAAGGCAAGCTGCAGGCCTACGGTCAGCTTGGTGATGTTATCAAGCTGTATGAGGACTTTTTGAAAAAAGAAAAAAGCCGTATGCTTGATGAGCGTCGGGCGTTGGGCGATGACTCTCCTCTTGAAAAAAAGGATATAGTAAGCACCTCCAATTTTAAAATGTGCGATTCAACAGGTGAAGCAACCACCTCTTTCTCGCCGGGGGATTCCATTACCGTCAGCTTTGACTATAAGGTTAAGCGCCCCGTCAACCGACTCTATTTCTGCTTTACGCTGCGAGACGCCGAAAAGCGCGAGATTTTTATGAGTCCCAAGCACGATGACCGTTATCTCGTTAACAGCGAAATCGGCGACCATCATCTTGAGTTTGTCATAAAAGCCCCCAACCTTATTGACGGCAGTTATATGCTGTCAGGCGAACTGTGGGAGGGTGAATCCACCTTTTTCGTGGGCTTTGCCAACCGCGTTCCCTTCTCGGTTGAGGGAGATGACTATAAAGGAAGCGGCATTGCCTTCTTCCAATATGATATTCAAAACAGTTGAGGTTTAAATATGTCTGAAATTTCATTTGCACCCAGGGTCGAGGTTGACCTTGTAAAATGGGAACGGATTATACTTAACATTGTCGGTCACATAAGCAATTTGAATCACGAGAATATTGATTTTATGCTCACCAACAATTTGTCGGGTGAAAGCGTAAAGCTCGATGACATTATCTTTCAAGGCGACCGTTTTCTTATAAGATTCAATATGGTGACCATCTACACCGACCGCAGAGTGCTTCCCAACGGAAGCTGGGCGCTGGTGGCTGTAAGTCGATCAAACGGTGCCATATTCCCCATATTAGCCAACTCCCGTATGTTTAGCGACGAGGGCATAGACGACTGTTTTGTAGGTGCTCCCAACGAAGAAAAGCTGGAGCGCTTCACCAAAAAGGTCACAAAAGGTATGTCTTCCTCTTACACCCTGGCGGTCAACATGAGCGAGTCGGGCGAATTGAGCTTGGTGTCAACCCTTATTGCCCCTCCGCGAAAAACCTTGTTTGGCCGTTTTGTAAGAAGAACCAAAAAGATTTTTGCCCCCTTCATCAACTTTTTGATGAGATTGGGCTTTGATACCGTTTTTTCGGTAACCAAGCTGTTTGCACCCCATAAGGGCAATATTTTGCTTTTTGCATCCGATTCTCGCAAAGAGCTGTCGGGCAATATGAAGGATGTTCACGACCGTATGGTTGAGCGCGGACTGGACAAGCAGTTTAAAATCCGCTTTTTGTTTAAAGAAAGTGTCAGCGCCCGTCGCAACTTTGCCGACAAATTTCGCGCTCCCTTCCTGCTTGCTATTGCAGATATCATCGTTATTGACGATTTTAATCCTACCGTTAAGCAGTGCAAATACAAGCCCTCTGTTAAGGTTATTCAGCTGTGGCACGCCTGCGGCGCCTTTAAGACTGTGGGCTTTTCCCGTTTGGGCAAATCGGGCGGTCCCTTTGTGACCAACAACAATCACCGCGTTTACACCCATGCCATAGCCAGCTCAAGCCACGTTGCCCGTTTTTATTGCGAGGCCTTCGGTATGACCTCCGATATGGTTTATCCCACCGGTGTGCCCCGTACCGATGTGTTCTTTAACCCTGACTACCGCCGCGAAACCCGTGAGCGTATGCTCAGCGAGGTGCCCGCCGCAGTGGGCAAGCGAGTGATTCTTTTCGCCCCCACCTTCAGAGGTAACGGTGCAAAATCGGGCCACTACCCCATGCGAATGCTGGATATGCAGGCCATCGCAGATATGTGCCGCTCAACCAACTCTGTTTTCATCTTTAAAATGCACCCCTTTGTGCACAACAGCGTAATTATTCCCGATGAGTTGAGCGATGTTATCGTTGACTGCACCGCCTATCGCGAAATTAACGACCTGCTTTTTATAACCGACCTTCTTATTACCGACTACTCTTCGGTGGTGTATGAGGCATCAACCCTCAATATCCCTATGCTCTTTTACGCCTATGACCTGCAGGAGTATATTTCAAAGCGCGATTTTTACGAACCCTTTGAGACCTTTGTGCCCGGCAAAATCGTATCCGATTTCAATGAGCTTATGACCGCTGTTTACGAGGGCGATTTTGAGCACGAAAAGGTTGAGCCCTTCTGCAACCGCAACTTTGAGTACAGAGACGGCGGTTCAACCGACCGCGTAATCGATTGGCTGATTTTAGGCAACGAGCCAAAAAAATCAGAGGGTTAAGCTATGATAGGTATAATAAGCCGCATAGCCATCGAGCGCAGCAGTCTTGTCATAGACTTCACCGGCGCTCAGGATATACATTTCAAAAACGACAACGGTCAGCGAATAAACCCCTCCTTTTGTCTGCAAACCGAAGGGCACAGTCGCGCCCTCTTCAACCTGGCCTCTTGCTGTGACGAAGGGTGCATCCCTTCGGGCTTTTGGCGCCTTGTGGGTGCCGAGGCAGAGCAAGGTCTCCCCTCAATAAGCAAAGACTTCAGCAAGGGCTCTTGCCGTTTTGAGGTTGCTGCCTTTGCAGAAAAGGGCACTCTCTATGTTCGCACTCTGTATCACCCCACCAAAGTGGGATTAAGAGACCGTTTGACCACCTTGGGACTACGACTGCCCTATACCTTTGGCAAATGGCTTCGCGGCAACAAAAAGCGCGTGCTTTTTGCAAGCGAAACAAGGCAGTCTCTTTCAGGAAATATGCAGTATGTGGCAGAGGCCGCGCACGAAAACTTCGGAGGAAATGAGCTTATATGCTCATTTAAGTCGGGCAATCGCCTTGCCTTTTACCTCAAAACCGCCTTTATGGCAGGAAGATGTCACACCGTTGTGGTTGATGACTATTTTCCTCTTATATACCGACTCAATTTTAAAAACGACCGCGTCATTCAGCTGTGGCACGCTTGCGGTGCATTTAAGACGGTGGGCTACTCCCGTCTCGGCAAATCGGGGGCTCCTCAGCCCGACGATATTACCCACCGCAATTACACCACGGTTACCGTAAGCGGAGAGCAAATTATCCCCTACTACGCCGAGGCCTTTGGATTATCAGCCGAAAAAATCGAGGCCACGGGTGTGCCCCGCACCGATATGTTTTTTGACTCAGCTTATGCCGACCTCAAAAGGCAAGAGTTTTTTGACCGATTTGCCTTTGCAAAAGGCAAGCAGGTTATTCTGTTTGCCCCCACCTTCCGCGGTAACGGATTCAACTCAGCCCATTATCCCCACGAATTCATCAATTTCAAGCTGCTGGGTGATTACTGTCGCAAAAACAATGCCGTTATTATTTTCAAAATGCACCCCTTTATTCACGGTTTCACCTTGCCTGATGGGTATGAGGATGTTTTTGCCGATGCCGGTGACGTGCGAGAAATAAACGATATTCTCTTTGCCGCAGATTTGCTTATAACCGACTATTCATCGGTTATTTATGAATATTCTTTGCTTAACAAGCCCCTCATCTTTTACGTTCCCGATATGGAGGAATATTGCCGCGCAAGAGATTTGTATATGCCCTTTGAGCAATATGCCGACGGACATTCGGCCCAAACCATTGAGCAGCTGGTGCAAATTCTTGAAGAAGGCAACTATGACAGCTTTGGCTGTGAGCACATCCGCAAGGGAAGTATGTCGGCTTGCGACGGTCATTCGTCAAAGCGTGTGGCAGATTTGATTTTTAACACTTAAAAGGTGGTATAGATATGAAAAGACAGGATTATATTAATTGGGATGAATATTTTATGGGCGTTTCTTTGCTGGCGTCAAAGCGCAGCAAAGACCCCAACACTCAGGTTGGCGCCTGCATTGTCAGCCCCGACAACGTCATTATCTCAACCGGCTATAACGGCTTCCCCTACGGTTGCTCCGACGACGAATTTCCTTGGGAGCGCGACGGTGAAGAGACAAAGTATCCCTACGTTGTGCACGCCGAGCTTAATGCCATTCTCAACGCAGGCGGTCGCAGTCTCAAAGGCGCAAAAATATATGTAGACCTTTTCCCCTGCAATGAATGTGCAAAGGCCATCATTCAGTCAGGTATAAAAGAGGTGGTTTATCTGTATGATAAGTATGCCGACACACCGGCCACCATCGCCTCAAAGCGTATGCTCAATGCCGCAGGTGTCAAGCTTACACAGCTCAAAACCCAAATTGATTCTCTTAACCTTAATTTTGTAAGATAACTTGAAAAGAGTGCTTTAATGAATATTAAAAACCGAATAGAAGAGCTTATCGGCAACACTCCCCTGCTTTGCCCTCACAATTTTGCAAAGGGTGCCGATGCCACCCTTCTTCTTAAGCTGGAGTACCTTAATCCTGCAGGGTCGGTCAAAGACCGCGCTGCCCTGTTTATGCTTGACGATGCCGAACGAAAGGGTCTCATCAAGCCGGGAGCAACGGTAATTGAGCCCACCAGCGGAAATACAGGTATAGGCCTTGCCGCCATAGCCGCCCGTCGGGGCTACAAGGTGATAATCACTATGCCCGACACCATGTCTGTTGAGCGGCGCAATCTTATGGCTGCTTACGGTGCCACGGTTATTATGACCGACGGCAAGCTGGGTATGTCGGGCGCCATTGCGAAGGCCCAAGAAATCTGCCGCAGCACCCCCAACTCTTTGGTTACGGGGCAATTTGAAAATCCTGCCAATCCCCTCGCCCACTATGAAACCACGGGGCCCGAAATTTGGCGCGATACCGACGGCAAAATAGATGTTTTTGTGGCAGGCGCAGGCACAGGCGGCACCCTTTCGGGCGTTGCCAAATATCTCAAAGAGCAAAATTCCCACATTGAAATAGTTGCCGTTGAACCTGCCGACTCCCCCGTTTTAAGCGAGGGTAAGTCAGGCCCCCACGGCTTGCAGGGTATAGGCGCCGGCTTTGTGCCCAAAAATCTTGACACCTCTCTTATTGACAAAATCATCACAGTCACCACCGACGAGGCCTATAAGGCAGGCCGCCGTCTTGCCCAAACCGAGGGCATATTGGTGGGCATTTCTTCAGGAGCCGCCCTTCACGCCGCCCTGCAGCTTGCAAACGAGGCGAACTACAAGGGCAAAAATATAGTAGTGCTGCTGCCTGACACAGGCGATCGCTATCTGTCAACAGCTATGTATAATGAATAAAAGAATCCCGATTCAACAGAATCGGGATTCTTTGTGCTTCAGCGCTAAAAAGTGCCTTTGTCTACATCCAATAATTCGACACCAGCATAGCGCCGAAAAATCCGGCTGCCACCAAAAGCACCGCCGCAAGGGTTATGCCTGCCGCCTTAAAAAAGGTGCGCCATCCGCTTTTTTCCACTATTTCTATATGCTCCATTTAATCACCGTTGTTATTTTGGGCTAAACCATAGGCATTTATGCCCTTTAGGAATAAAATGTAATATATAACCATCCATATATTACTGCTTGATTAGTTTTCCACACAGCATTATCATTTTTATATACAACCTCAATAATGGGAGGACATATGAACATACAGTTTGAAAACCCCGAGCGGCTCAAAATTCAACTGACCGCCACCGACCTGAAGGAGCTGGGAACAAGCTACAGCCGACTTGACTATGCCTCGGCCGATACGCGGCAGCTGTTGGATGACCTGCTTGACAGAATAGGAGCCAAGAAGGATTTTTGCGTCACCGACCGCCGACTGGTTATAGAGATTTTTCCCGACGGCAAAGAGGGATGCACCATCTATCTCACACTGGCGGCACCCATTCTGCCCAAAAGGCACCACGTTGAACACTCCCCCTGCATATGGGAGTTCCCGGACACCGACAGCTTGATTGACGCCTTGTTGGCATTGCGTCCCTTTTTAAAAGAAAAAACAAGTCTGTACCTGCTGAAAGACAGATACAGACTTGTGACCGGTGTAAAAAAAGGCAGCTCGGTGGATTTGATATTAAGCGAGTTTGCCCGAAAGGTGGGCGGCAAAAGCGCCCTTTTACATACCCTTGAGCACGGTCGGCTGATAAGTGACAACCTTATTGCTCACAAACCGCTTTAAGCTCAAGCACCGCTTGAGCCATATCCTGAGCGTTAAACACAGCACTGCCCGCAACAAGAATATTGGCGCCTGCCTTTGCGGCAATGGGCGCAGTTTTCATATTGATACCGCCGTCAACCTGAATATCCATCTCAAGGCCCCTGCGGTCGCACTCAGCACGAATTGCTGCAATTTTATCGGTGGCGCTTTCAATATATGACTGACCGCCGAAGCCGGGCTCAACCGACATAACCAGCACCATACCCACCTCGTCAAGCAGGTCAAAAATGGCCTCGGCAGGGGTGGCGGGCTTGATGGTGATTGAGGGAATAGCACCGGCATTTTTTATCATTCTAAGGGTTTCGCGCACGTCACAGTCACTTTCATAATGGATGGAGATACGCTGTGCAAACTTCGCAAATTTTTCAACATAAAGCTGAGGTTTGGTTATCATCAAATGCACATCCAGAGGAATATCGGTGTGCTTATAAATGGACTCGGTTACAGGAAAACCGATAGAAAGATTAGGCACAAATATGCCATCCATAACATCAATATGAAGCATTTCGGCGCCGGATTTTTCCAACTTTTTAAGGGCTGAGCTTAACTCAACAAAATCTGCCGCCAGCATTGAAGGTGAAATCTGAACCATTTAAAATTCCTCCGTTTTCGTTTTCGTTTTTATTTTAACCCTAATCGTACTAAAAATCAAGTGTTTGGTTAAGATAATAAAAAGCGAGGTGATTTTTATGTTTTTCAGAAGAAAGCCCCCCGTGGGAACCTATATGCTTGTGGCCGTTTCCGCCGCCGCAGTGGGCGCGATGGGATGTGCCGCCCTTTACAATCGCGGCAATATGAAATCCCTCAAGCGCAAAGCATCAAAAATGGTAGACAAGGTTGTTGACAATATTGGCAGTATGATGTAAAATTTTGCTGAAAGCGAGGTTTTACATCATGCAAACATTTAAACTTTGGGACAATGTGCCCGGTCTTTGTGAAGAAACACCCGTGCTTGATTACTATCCTGCCCAAAATAAGGTGACCGATGCCACCGTTGTTATTTTGCCCGGCGGCGGCTATGGGATGAGAGCGCCTCACGAAGGCGAGGGCTATGCTCTTTACTTTAATTCTATTGGAATGGATGCCTTTGTATGTCAATACAGAGTCAGCCCACACTGTTTTCCTCTGCCCCTGCTGGATTCTCGTCGCGCCATCCGCTTTGTGCGCGCCAATGCCGAAAAATTCGGTATAAATAAAGACAAAATCGCCATTATGGGCTCGTCAGCCGGCGGTCATCTTGCCGCGCTGACCTCTACATATACCCGACCGATTGACTTTGAAGGCGCAGACGAAATTGACAATCAATCACCCGCCCCCAACGCAACAATTTTGTGCTATCCCGTTATTTGCTCACCCGACTCATTGGTGGCTCACGTGGGCAGCTACGACAATCTTGTTGGCAAGGGCAATCACGCCCAAAGTGTTCGTTTTTCTTGCGATAAGCTGGTAAGCGAAACCACTCCCCCTGCATTTGTATGGCACACCTCTGACGACCAAACCGTCAACGTGGCAAACAGCTTAAGATACGGCGAAGCGCTGCGCAACCACAACATTTTGTTCGAGCTGCACGTTTTCCCATCGGGCAAGCACGGCCTGGGCCTTGCCCCCAACTCGCCTTATGTTGCGAGATGGGCAGATATGCTTAAAGCGTGGCTTGAATATATTGAATTTTTGGGATAATAAAATAAAAATCACCCCCCGCTCATTCTTAATGAGCGGGGGTTTAACAATGTTCTTCACGCTTTACCGCTGAAGTATAGTTTATAAACGTCGGTTTCTCAGAGCAATCAATTAGGAGTATAACTTTAGTGTCCTTGCAGTTACCTCCAAAACAGACTGAAAAGGGAGTTGCGGTTAGGTATAAACCGCCTAAAGGCAGAGGTTTTTACGGAGCAAGGTTATTTAACGGTTTTGTTGAATATAAGGCAAAACAATGCACTCAGCATCACAGCGGCACCTAAAAAGGTGATAACCATTGGCCAACCGGACCAGCACGACATATACAAATGCCTGAAGATTGGCATATCGGCGCCACCGATAATGGCAATGGGCCCCTTTTGCGCTATGCGGATGTTAAGCATAACAATGGGATACGCCAGACTTGCAACCACCGTCAGCGCGCCAACAATAAGGGCTATAACAGATATTTTTTTAAGTTTCATAGTCGTTCCTCCGTTAGTCGGTCATCAACTGTTTAAAAGGGAGCATATATCCTTAAACAATCTGGC
>JAZRNV010000027.1:0-2441 GCA_045648425.1 Acutalibacteraceae bacterium
AAAAGAGTTAATAAAATGTGCCCTTGATTTTTGTCATTACTCTTTGAGGTGTCGAGCGCAACTCTCAAATCAGATAGGAGCGACCTATCCACAACAAGAGTATAGCATAAATAGTTAGCATTAAGCAATTCACCAAAATAGGAATTGGAACGATTTGACAAAAACGAAAACAGCCCCGCATCACGCGGGGTTATTTATTGAGGGGGTGATTGTATGGATGATGCCTGGGTAAATCTAATTAGCGCAGCGGTCAGCGGGTTATTGGTGGCAATACCCACGATCATTGCGACAGTGACATCAAACAAGGCACACGACAAAATTGTCGATGAGCGTATGAAGTATATGCTCGAAAAAATAACCGACCTGACGGCAAAGGTCGAAAAGCACAACGAGTTTAATGACAGACTAATCATTGTTGAGCAGTCCGTCAAATCAGCGCATCATCGGCTTGACCTACTACAAGGCAAGGAGGAATAACTTATGATTTTTAATGATAAAGTTTACAACGTACTCAAATGGGTTGCGACAGTATGCTTGCCAGCACTTGCATCGTTGACACTTGTCATCGGGCAAATATGGGGCTTCGCTGATATTACGGTCCCGGTCGGCGCGACGATCGCAGCGGTGGCGACCTTCCTGGGCGCCCTTTTGGGCATCAGCTCTATGCAATATGCAAAAGTCAAAGGCGGTGAATCTGATGTCGAAAACAAATAACGGCTTGATTGAATATTGCCGCGCTCAGCTCGGGCTCCCGTATTGGTACGGTACCTTCGGGCAAACGGCATCGGCGAGCTTGTATGCAAGCAAGAAGGCGCAATACCCAAAGTATTACACGGCATCAGACTATAAAAGCCAGTACGGCAAAAGGGTGCACGATTGTGCTGGGCTAATAAAAGGTTATTTATGGTCCGCGACACCTACATCAGCGCCCAAATACAACGCGGCGACAGATTACGGCGCAACAGCCTTTTATCAGCATTGCAACCTCAAGGGCTCAATCGACACCTTCGACAAGATCCCTGGCCGCTTAGTATTCAAGGGCAAGCCAGGTAAAATGTCGCACGTCGGTGTGTATGTCGGTGACGGCAAGATCATCGAGGCAAAGGGACACAAATATGGGGTTGTTATCAGCAACCTTGACGAGACGTGGGACTACTGGGGCCAGTGCAATCTCATCACCGAAGATGCAACACCCGCCCCGGCACCAACGCCAGCACCAACACCAACACCAACACCAACACCAACACCCGCGCCCAGTGCTGACACCTACAAGGTCAAGACCAACGGCTCGACACTGGCGCTCAGGGTGGCACCTAACGCCAAAAGTACACTGATTTGCTGGATGCCTAACGGCTCGAAGGTCACTGTCAGCGGTTCACAAAACGGCTGGCTTCGTACCACCTACAAGGGGCAAACGGGCTGGGCATACGGCAAGTGGATGAAAAAAGTTTGATATTTTCGCGCCGTATCTACTCCCATGATTCACCTGACACGTTTACCTTCTATACGTTATTTTTCTGTCTATATTTTGCGGCGCGATCATATAACCTCGGGGACCCTCGGCTTCGGCTGGGGGTCCTTTTTTTTATGCAATAAAAAACCGCCCCACGACGATGACGGGGGCGGCCAGCCTGATGTTAAAACAACAGGTGATAGAGTGGCAATTACATTATAACAAAATGTATGACTTTTTGTATGACTTTTGTGTTTTCTGCGATGGACAACCACAAGGGTGTTTTTCAGGAAATGCCTAAAAATAGGACTTTTCGGGCATTTTCAGTCCACGTGTGAACTATAGGCAGTGGGTTCGACTCCCATCATCTCCACCAAATAAAACCCCGTAGGATCAAGGCTTGCGGGGTTTTTCTTATGTCTCAATGTATGACTTAATGTATGGTTTTCAGTTTTCGGAGGCTTTCAGGCGCTCAAATGTGAGGTTGATAACGTCAGCTGCACCCTCAAGTTCACCCTCAACCGTGTGCTTGTATGTTCCGAACGTGTCCATGTTCTCTGAATGGCCGACAATGGCCTTGAGAGTACCCTCGGCAAGGTGGGTCTGTGAGCTGACGATCGAGACGAAGGTGTGCCTTAACGAGTACGGTGAACCGGGAAGGCCACGCTCGGCCTTCAGATCGTTCCACTGGTGCCTGGCAGTGTTCGGTATGGGAGGACCGCCTGCGCCGTTGCAGAACACCCACGGAGTCTTGTATCCGCAAGCTCTGTTCCTTGCGATGGTATCGTCAAGGATGCTCTTTGCGAGAGCAGGGAGCGGAATAACACGCCTGGCATTCTTGTTCTTACCATCCGTGATGATGCCCTTGTTGTTGACAGCTCTGCGAATGGTGAGGACATTTCCCTTGATGTCTCCCGTCTGGATCCCGTAGGCTTCTCCCGGACGCAGTCCGCAGACGGGCATGACGAGGAACGCCGGGAAGTACCAC
>JAZRNV010000028.1:0-3458 GCA_045648425.1 Acutalibacteraceae bacterium
CTTAAAATCCCTCGCCCTAAAAAGCGTACCGGTTCGAGTCCGGTCACCGGCACCAAATAGCCGACCCTTATTGATACAATGCGTGTCATTAAGGGTCGGTTTTTATGTTTGTATTGCAACAGTCAAAAATTTTCGATATAATAAAACCGAAGGTGGTGAACACAGGTGAAAAAGTTACGCGGGAAAAAGTTAACTGTTTTGATTTCTTTACTCATAGTTTTTCTGCTGATACTCGGCGCAATGATTACTGCGGCTGGCATTGCCCAATACGGCAAAGTGGATGAGAAAACGCATTGTGATGTTGCGATCGTTTTGGGAGCGGCCACATCAGGTGGAGAAGTTTCCCCTGTGTACCGCGAAAGAATTAATCACGGCATTTGGCTTTATGAGAACGGATATGTTGATTATTTGATCCTAACCGGCGGAATAGGCAAAGGAAACGAAATGTCGGATGCCCATGCCGCAAAGCAATATGCAATTAAAAAGGGTGTTCCTGAGCAGGTAATTCTGATTGAAGAAAAATCTACGATTACCGAGGAAAATCTGGAACACGCAAAAGCAATCATGGATGAGCATTCGTTAGATACGGCGATCATCGTTAGTGATCCGCTACATATGAAGCGAGCTATGTTAATGGCAAGTGACTATGGCATCGATGCCTGTTCCTCCCCAACACCAACAACTATGTACAGAAGTGCAAAAACACAGCTTCCATTCTTGGCAAGGGAAGTGTTTTTCTATATCGGATATTCGATTGTCAGGGTGTTCCGGTGATTTAACGAAGGCAACGCTGGGCGAAACTGCGTTGCATTGTATCAAATTGTGCAGCATATGCCATAAACTGACGAAGCTATGATGTAAATTCGTAGCTTCGTTTTGTTTTTTTGCGGGGCGACGGATTCCTATTGAAAATTTCGAAAATCCGCGTTAAAATAAATAGGCAAGGAGTATTGTGCAGCTGTGCACAAATTCAAGAAAAGGGGTTTACATATGGGCACTAACGGCTTTGGAAAAAACCTAAAAGATAACGCAATGATTATTGGAAAGATTGCGTTGGAAACCGGCCTGCAAATGGGAACAATTCTGGGTGCAAAAGCTCTCTATGACTCTTTCTTTCCGAGATACGAAAAGCGAGATATAACAACTGTTTTCGGCGAATTTGATTATAGCCGTGTAGAGGAAAAGCTGATGCGCACCACCTTCTTTTTTCCCAGCGGTTCGTGGAAGCTTCAGGGATATTTTTACCCCTGCTGCGGCGCAGAAAAAATGGTTGTGGTTTGCCACGGTATGCATGCCGGCTCAGACGATTATCTTCCTTTTATCGCATACTTTGTGCAAAACGGATTTGCAGTATTTTCATACGATTGTCAGGGCACCTACGCTTCCGAGGGCGATTCCAGTGTGGGTATGTGCACACCGCTGGTGAATTTGGATCATGCGCTGAACTATATTGAAAACGATCGGCAGCTGTCTAAATATAAGCTTTATTTGTTTGGCCATTCCTGGGGTGGCTTTGCAGCAACCTCGGTGCTTTCACTTCACAAAAACATCTGCGGATGTGCTGCGGTGGCTCCCTTTAACAGTGGCTACACACTGATTGCAGAAAAAGGGGAGGAATATGCAGGTTCTCTCACCGACACCCTTGTGGGCGGATTCCCCAAGAAGTTTTTGGATACCTATCAAGAGCTGCTTTTTAAGAACTATACAAAGCTTGATGCAGTAAAGGGCATAAACAGCATCGATGTGCCTGTCTTTATAGCCCACGGCGATCGTGATTTTGTAATCAGCTTCAATTATCAGTCGGTAATTTCTCATAAAGATGAGATAAGGCAAAACAACGTGACCTATTACGTGGGCACCGATGCCCACGGGGGGCACAACACCATTTTGCATTCAGAACGGGCGGTTGCCTATCAAAAGCTGGTGGAAAAAGAGCTGAAGCGGATGAAGAAGGAGCTGGACCGTGACCTTACACCGGAGGAGCAGGCAGAGTTCTGTCAACGTGTAGATCACGCTTTATACAGCGAGGTTAACGGGGAAATGATGCGGGCCATTGTGGATATGTTTAACAAATGAGCAAAGTCGATTTTGCCCATAATCAACCGTTATTTTACCGATTTTGAAACAATAAATGCATAAAAACTCATATGATAAACGGCTACTGTGGGAGTTGCGGTTAGGGATAAACCGCTCCCTAAGAGTGGCCGTTTTCTTTTTTTGACATAAAAGCACAAAAAAAGCGTTTATATAATATATTATTATATAAAACTACTTGAAACGATTGTTTTTTTGTGATAATGTGTACATTAGAGATGTATTGCTCAAAATATGCCTAAAAATCGGCTTGAAATCAAGGAGGTGCTTTCTGTGACAGAGAAGGAGCTAAAAAAATTAAACCGATATCAGCTGCTTGAACTGCTGATTGTTCAGACCGAGCGTGCAGATAAACTGCAGTCCCTTCTCGATGAAACAGAGAAGCAGCTTAAAGCACAAGAGATAAAAATTGCCGAGTTGGGCTCTATAGCTGAGGCCTCTCTGCAAATAAACGGAGTGCTTAGCTCGGCGCAGAAAGCTGCCGATATGTATCTTGAAGCTGCCAAAAAGCACGCCGCAGAAATAGAAGAAAACGCCTGCAAAAAGGGTGCACAGATTCTTGCAGACGCCTTGGCAGAGGCAAGGCGCATCAAGGGTGAATGACAGCTATGAATAAACAGACAGATAAACATATAAAAAAGCAAGAGGGGCAGGATGTTCCTCAGCTTGGCGCTCTGAAAGAGGAGTTAAAACGAGAACGATATAAGCGCAGATTTCGCCGACTGCTCAGAAGCACCATAAACGTACTCATTGTTGTTGCCGCGATTGCGGCACTGGTTGCAACGCTTATTATGCCCGTGCTTCAGATAACGGGTACCAGTATGGAGCCGGGTCTTAATGACGGCGACATTGTTTTGCTGGTAAAAAAGCAAAACCTTAAAACGGGCGATTTGTGTGCCTTTTACTATTCAAACAAAGTTCTTATCAAACGGGTAATAGCCACTCCCGGCGATTACATATGGATTGAGTCGGATGGCACCGTCTATCTTAACGGCGAACCGTTGGACGAGCCCTATATAAGCAAAAAGGCATTGGGTGAATGTGACGTTGAGTTTCCTTATCAGGTGCCTGAAAACAGTTACTTTGTGATGGGTGACAAAAGAGAAACCTCAATTGACAGCCGCAGCAGTGTAATCGGCTGTGTTACCGAGGAACAGATAGTAGGTAAAATTGTTTGCAAAATCTGGCCATTGTCAGAATTTAAACTGATAAACTAACCGCCAGTATAATGGTTATGGTTAGTCGAAACAAACTTGTTTCGACACAAAATCTTTGATTTTGCGGCAAATTTTCTTTGAAAATTTGTCCATATCCATTGCAATGAATGTTGTGCAAAATTAAATCATAGAATTTAATTTTGCTAT
>JAZRNV010000029.1:0-9988 GCA_045648425.1 Acutalibacteraceae bacterium
GTGTTCCAATATTCATCGCTTCTGCGGTCAAACACAAAATTGCCCTGGCCATAGATGATTTTGCCACTCATATAGTCCTCATAACAGCCCACGCAATGGGTGTGCTGACAAACAACAAGGTCAGCCCCCTTTTCAACCAGCTTGCGGCAATTTTTCTGCAGCTGTGGCAGAGGGTAGCGGTAAAATTCACGACCGCCGTGATAAAGCACGATAATGTAATCGCACTGCTCCTTCAGCTTGGCAATATGGTCAGGGCATTCAAGAGGATCAAAGGGATTGGCGCCCAATTTTTCATCACTAACGATGGAAAACTCGTGCTCGGCACAGGAATAAATGCCTATTTTTTTGCCGTTATCCTCAATAATATAGGGCTTTGCCGCTTCCTCCACGGTGCCGCAGCCCAGGCGGCCGATATTGGCCTCGTCAACCACCTTGAAGGTGGACAAAATGCCCTGCTGGTCATGGTCGGCAATATGATTGTTAGCCATTGAAAGCAGGTCGGCGCCCAAGGCAATATAGCCCTTTATGGCTTCGGTAGGCGCAATCAGATTTGGGCCCTGCTTATGGATGGGCTTAAGCTCATCGCAAAGAGGTGTTTCGATATTATAGACGCGAAAATCGGCATCTTTAATCCAATCTACCACCTTTTCGCCCACTATTGCAAGAGCGTCGCCCTGCAAAAAAGCTTGCATATTGGAATCGGTTGGTATAACGTCGGCGCCAACAATAACTTTCATTCTTTTTCTCCTTACGTTGAGAGTTTGCAAGCCGCTCAAACGGCCGCTAACTCCGTTTTAGTTCGAATGCCGGGATTATCTTTAACATTAAAACCTCAGCCACACCCCTATTAAAGACAAGGGGTAAAAATGCGGCTCATTTTCGGAGGCAAAGCGTTAAAAAATTTGCCCTCCGAAAATTCTTTTTTTCGAAATTTATTATACATCGCGCTAAACTCTTTGTCAACCGCGTCAAAACCTCTTGCAAAAGCAAAAAATAAACATTATAATGAAATTTGATTATTAAAAAGGAGCGACCGCTTTGGAATATCTTATCAGTTATTTTACCAACGTTTCCACTCAGGTAATTGTGTTTTTTATACTCATCTGCATTGGCGTTCTTTTGACCAAGGCAAAGGTTCTCACATCGGTTGGCGCAAAGCAAATAACCGATATTGTTATTTATTTTGTAACCCCTGCCGTAATTTTAAAGGCCTTTGTGGGTGGCGAAATCACCTATTCTGCCGAAAATGTCAATCGTTTGCTTATGGCCGCCGGTGCAGCGATTTTTGTGCACGCCGTCTCTTTTTTGGTGGGAATTGCCTTTTTCGGAAGCAAAAAGGATACATATAATAAGATTTACACCTCCGCCGTGCTTTGCAGCAACTGCGGATTTATGAGCTTGCCTCTGGCTCAGGCCATCCTTGGGGATGTGGGCGTTTTTGTTGTAACCGTTTTTGTAGGCGTTTTCAACATTGTGGCATGGTCTATCGGTCTTACCCTTATTTCAGGCCAAAAAATCAACGTTAAAAAGATGTTTATTAATCCCGGCTTTATTCCCGTGGTGCTGGGTATAATCCTATTTTTGTGTCGAGTCAATCTGTCGGAGGTCAAGCTGGTTATGCTTCCCCTGCAGCACCTGTCGGCACTCAACACTCCTCTGCCGATGATTGTCATCGGCTACTATCTCGCCAACGCAGGCATAAAGCTTCGCAAGGGAGACGGCAAAATGGTGCTGTCTATAGCCCTGCGTCTTGTGCTTGTGCCCCTCATTTGTATGTTTGCCCTCAAAGGGTTCGGCTTTTCGGGCAACGACTTGACCGCCTGTGTTATTCCCGCCTCCGCTCCCGTCGCGGCCCTTGTTATGATGATGGCCGCAAAATATTCCGACAATGCCGAGCAAGCAAGTCGTATTGTGTCCATATCTCACCTGCTGTCAATAATCACCATGCCCTTGCTGCTGACCCTGTGCAAATATATAGGTGGCTGATGTGGAAAAGATAAATTATCAAAAGCTGTTGGACGAGCTTTTAGTAAATCTGCAGGGCAAGCCAAGTTTGCTTCTTCACAGCTGTTGCGGCCCTTGCTCGAGTTACGTTATTGAATATCTCAGCAATTATTTTGACATCACCGTCTATTACTACAACCCCAACATCCATCCCCGTGAGGAGTATTTGCACCGACTTGAAACCCAAAAGAAATTGGTTCAACGGCTGGGCGGTGCAATACTTATAGAGGGAGATTATCTGCCGGAGCGTTTTTTTGATGCGGTCAAAGGCAGCGAAAACGAGCCCGAAGGAGGCGAGCGTTGCCGCCTTTGTATAGATGAGCGCCTCGACTCCACCGCGAGAATGGCCGCCCTTGGCAATTTTAATTTTTTTGCCACGACCCTCACGGTAAGCCCACACAAAAACGCTCAAAGCATCAACAAAAGCGGCTTTGAGCTTGTGAAAAAATACGGCGTGCGCTGGCTTCCCTCTGATTTTAAAAAGAAAGAGGGCTACAAGCGCTCAATTGAGCTTTCAGCCCAATTCGAGCTTTACCGTCAGGACTATTGCGGCTGCGTTTTTTCACTAAAAAATAGCAATTAAAATCGAGAATATTACTTGCAGTTGTGCTAATACTAACCTTGTACTTCGAGAAATGGAGGTATGTACAATGGATTGTAAATGCAACACCTGCATTGAATGCACCGTGGCAAGCTGCCGTCACCACGCAGCCAACAACTACTGCACCTTGGATAAAATCCTTATCGGCACTCACGAGTGCAATCCCACTATGGATCAATGCACCGACTGCAAGTCCTTCGCAAAGAAATAATATAAACGAAGGCAAAAACCTCTTTCACCTTTCTGGTGAAAGAGGTTTTTCTATGCCTTTACGGAACTCGTTGGGCGTAACTCCCATTTGTTCAAAAAATCTGCGGTTAAAGGTGCGCAGATTGGTATATCCGCTATCCAATGCAATTTGAGTAACGCTTGTGTTGGTGATTTTCAGCAGTGTCAGGCCGTGCTGAATTCGCAAAAAATTAACGTATTGATTAAAGGTTACGCCAACAGATTTTTTGAAAAGCTTTGAAATATATCCGTAGTCATAGCCCACATGAGATACCGCTTTTTGCAATGTACACTCGGTTCTGAAATTTTCATTGGCGTATAATATAACCGCTACCAGACCCTCACTTAAAATATGATTGTATCTTTTTTTATACTGCCTGCCTTTATCAAAGCTTCCGCATATGCTGTAGGCCAATGCCTGGCGTAAAAAGGAATTACTTATATCTATCTTTTCAGGTAAATTAAAATCAAACCTATTGTCAGTAGGCACCATATCAAACTTGCCGAAATTTGATACCAAAAAGGGTGAGAATATGCCCATACAGTAACTACCGCGCTCACCTTTTTTATATGAATAAGAATGATTTTGATAGGGAAAAATCAAAACCGCCTGACCCGGTGACAAATAATATTGGGTATCATCCACGGTAACTATGGTTTTGCCCTCGATTTGAATATACAGCTCAAAAGCACTGTGAAAGTGAGATAAATAGTTAAAGCATCTCCCTCGCACAAGAGTAAATTCATCCCTATGCAATGAATGATTTTGCTGAAAAAGCATAAGTTTATCACCTAAAACACTAATTTTGTCTTATATTTTACCATTTTTGCCATAGAATATCAACCTAATTTATTTTAAAATTAAATCAACTTAAAGGAGGAGTGCTTATGCCAAAATACATAAAGCTGACAGCAGTATTGCTGTGTCTGATTTTGCTTGCTGCTTGCACCGCCAATTCTGCCGACGGAACCAACTCGCTAAGCAGCAGTTTTTTATCAAGCGTTTTTTCTAAAAATTCGTCAAGCACGTTCTCATCATCTTCAAGCGCCTCTGCTTCCCTCGACTCATCAAGCGAAGCTTCGTCATCTTTGTCTTCGGTAAACTCGTCGGCGAGTTCAAACAATACGGTTTCAACTCTTCCGCCATCTTCGGGTAATGCTCCCGCGGGTGCCAGCAAATACAGCGGCACCCGCGACCCGTGGCTTTGGCCCTTTGCGGCTACATCTATTTGGAATATGCCTATCGGTTCAGGCGCCAAGTTGGAAAAAGCCAATTTCAGATCGGCCAAAAACATTGGTATCGACGACGAATATCACGTTATCGTGCCTGAGGGCTCACCTACCGTTGAGGTTTATGCTCCAAGCAGCTGGCGCCAACGCTGGCCCGGTAGCCGAAAACTTGGCACTATGCAAATCCCTGCCGATTTTTACCTTGCCGATTCCACCTCCAACTCAACCCCCAACAACTGTGCCGCATTTTTGATGCCCGACGGCCGCACCATCCGTCAGCTCGAGCCCTGCTGCCGACTTGAAACAGGCAACGCGCGAATTGTCGGATATTTGCACAGCGAGGATCAGGATATCTATGGCGACGGTATAAAGGGCACCCATTACGGCAGCGGCTTATCGGCCATCGGCGGGTCCATCCGCAAGGGCGAACTTACCTCAGACGAGCCCATCAGGCACGCCCTTAAGCTGAACGTCTACGCTAAGCAGTATCTCTATTTCGATAAAACTTCTCAAAAGGGCTACGTATGGCCTGCTGACCGTCACGATAGTTATGCAGGTGGCACAGGCAACAATGCCTACGGTGGCACCAATCCCAAGCTGAGAATGGGCACCCTGCTCACCATTCCTCAAAACGTCACCGCTGAAAGCCTTGGCCTTAAAACCGAGGTGGGCAAAAAGCTTTTCTATGCATTGCAGAACTACGGCTGCTACATTGCAGACGACTCAGCGTGGGACAGCTATTCTTGGAGTGCTGAAGCAGGAGTGCGCGAAGAGGTTCAAAAAAAATACGGTCACACTCTTAACGGCGGATCAGGCAATTACTATAACGATTGTATGAAGCTGGTGCAAAGTCTCTACATTGTTATCAACAACAGCCCCACCTCTATTGGTGGCGGCGGTACTCCCTGCAAGCCCCTGGCTCCCGATTTTAAATAACCATTAAAAAAGGTCGCTTCGGCAATATGCCGAAACGACCTTTTATTATTTGGTTTTAAGCCAAGCGGCTATTTCGGTCTGCCAGTCTTTACCTGCAGAGGCGTAGTCTACAAGATAAAACTTTTCACCGGTTCTGTCGGTAAATTCCATTTTAAGCAAGCATGGCTCACCGTCGACAATCACATTGTCTGCACAAATGGTGCCGACCGGCTCAAAATCAAAAACTGAGGATGCAGCTTTGCCCAGTCGGGAGTCTGCCGCAAGCACAAGAGGACCGCGCATTACAGCGATATAATTATCCTCTTCATCCCGATGATAAGCGGTTACGGGGGAGGCCACGTAGTTATCTGCCGTCGTATTGGACATATCGGTATAAACCACCGCTTTTTCCCATTTTATCGGCAACCGGGTGCGGAGTTTCATATCAAAATCAAGGGTAACAGTGTTCTTTGACCATTCCTTGCTGAAGATTGCGTAGCCGTCCTCTTTGCCTGTCCAGGCGGGAATACGAACCCTTAATTCAAAGGTAACGGGGCGCTCTGCTTTAACGCTGATTTCAACCTTACTGTCAACGGGATAATCGGTTGTTTGCTCAATTTCAACCTTTACGCCCTTGAAATTCACAGTGGCAGTGCCCTTTTCGAAGAAGTTGATTGTGATTCCTTTTTCATCTGCAGTTATCATATTTTTCATAAACACGCCAACGCCTGCCGCCGAAATGCAAGCGCAACAACCGTAATAACTGTGGTCGGGCATTAATTGCAAGCCGCCGATTTGCAAGCCACGTCTGGAAGATAACAAAGGACTGTAGCTATCAACGGGCAAGAGGGTTTCTTTAAAATCGGTGATGCCGTTTCTGTCTACGAAATCCTCACGGGCAGAGGGACTGTGCTTGCCCTTGGTATTAAGAGCGCCAAGATAAGCGTTGTAAAAGGATTGCTCCATACAGTCAGCAAAACGTGAATCGGAAGTCATCTCCAAAACACGAGAGCAGAATTTCATCCAGGTAACAGTAACGCAGGTTTCTTGCAAAACCTCCTTTTGCCTTACCGTCTGACGGGCAGAAGTATAGTCAAACAATTCGTGGGTTATGCCACTGCAACCGATAATTGAAAGCTCGGAATCAGCAACGGCATTGGCAAAGTTAACAACGGCGGTTTTGCACCACTCTTCGCCTGTGACGTAGTAATATTCAAGCAATCCCTCAAAGCACGAAATCATTTCGTATGCCTTTGATACCCCGTACTCGTAGGGCAACAATTCGTTTTCGTACGCAAGCTTAAAGACGTTGACCTTTCTTGTTCCGCCCTCGTTTACGATATGGGTAGCAAAGTTCAGGTATTTCTCCTCTTTTGTCAAATTGTAAAGCTTTACAATTGGCTCAAGAATAGAGGAAGAATTAAGTCCGTACCAAAAGCCCGACGTGTGGGTGACTTTAGTCTTGCCGTCACCTATGTGCAAAAGGATATAGTCGGCACATCCTTTGATAAACTCAATTATCTGTGATTTAAAGGCGTTATCCTTGCAAATGTCAAGGTAATACTCGCAGGCAAGAATAACGTATTTTCTGCACCACATATCCCAAGCGGTGAATTCATTCTCTCGCAAGTAAGAGGACACTCTGCCGTCTTCATCTGCGGTGGTAAGCATATCCTTTACAGAGTCGGTCAGAATGTTGTAAAGAGTTTCGTCTTGAGTGTATTCGTACACAAGGCATCCGCCTCGCATCATTTTGCCCCAAAATTCGCCCTTCCAGCCGTGCTTTTCACTGTCAGGATGGATACGAAAAACATCCGCAAATTTTGCCCACAGTTCTTTGTCGGTCAGTTGCTTTGACTGAAAAAACTTGGCAGTTTTGTCGGCAATGCCTCTTGTTTTTAGCTTTATCATATTTTTGCCTCCTTCTTAAGCTCACAAATTGGCTGAATTGGTTTTTGCTATATATTCCTTGGGTGAAACACCGATTTTCGCCTTAAAAACGTTAGAAAAGTAAAGAGGGTCCTTATAGCCCGAAAGCAGAGCAATATTCTTAACCGACGTAACGTTTTGCTTAATAAGAAAAACGGCGTGCTGAATACGGGTATTGGTAAGATAATCGGAAAAGGTTATGCCCATACTGTCCTTAAAAACACGGGACAAATATTTGCTGTTGTATCCAAAATGGGTGGCAATAGCAGTTAAATTAAGCTTGCCGTCCATAAAATTCTCGTCCACGTACTTTACAATCTCGCTTAAAAGCAGTTGTTCGCCCGTTGACTGAGACGGAACCATCTCGCCCAAGGTGTAATATAATACGCTTTCGCTGATAAGGTCAAGGTTTTTTTCGCTGGCTTTGATGATTGAACTTTCCCAAAAGGCAACGAGTCCCTCGTACCCGTCAAAAACGCAATTAAGAGGGGTTATACCAAAATGGGCAAAGAGATCTTTTGCGCGACTTCCGTCAAAGGTAATATACATATACTGAATATTGTCAGTGTTTTGAATTTTGTAAGGGATTTGCTTAAATGTAAAGAAAATCTTGCCTGCATTTATTCTTTTTTTACCTTGTTCTGTGGCGAGCGTGCCTGCTCCTTGAGTCACAAAATAAATTGTATTAAAGTCGTTGGTGCGAAAAGCAGGTTCCTGCGGCGCGTTTTTTTCATACACAAAGGCATAGGTAGTAAGGCATTGATTGCTTTTACCGCTTGCAAACTTGCATATGTTTTCGTTATATTTCATCTTCATCACCACCAACATTTTAAAACAAATGCGAATAATTAGCAATACAAAAGTAGACAAAACCTATGTTTATATAGAAAAAATCTATTTTAATTTAAAAAAACGATGATAAAATATCCTTGTAACAGGAGGGATGCATAATGGAAGAAATGCAAAGCTACGGACTTCTTACCCTGTCTACCGTAATGTTTGGGTTTATGTTTTGGTTTAAGGATATATTCCGCAGAAATTACGGCAGTGGGCTTTGCGCTACATACGTAATGAGTCTTGGGGGCGGAATATTCGGATTTATTGCCTTGGCGGTTATAAACGGACTTAAATTTGAATTTTCGCTTTTTGCTTTTATAATGGCTGTTCTTTCTGCTGTTAACGCTCTTTTTTTCTCTTTTTGCAGTTTAAAGGCGTTGGACAAAATCAACCTATCTTTATACTCTCTTTTTTCAATGTTGGGCGGAATGGCGTTGCCATTTATTTCGGGCATACTTTTTCACGGTGAGGGACTTACCGTAGGCAAAATCGTCTGCTTTATTTTTATTACCGTCGCGCTTTGCTTGACAGTTAAAAAGGACAACAAAAAATCGGGAACTATTTACTATATCGGCGTGTTTGTATTTAACGGTATGTCGGGGGTAATTTCAAAGGCCTATCAAGCTTTACCCTTTGAAAAAATATCCTCTGCCGGCTATTCGGTGCTTACAGCCCTCGTTGCTATTTTCCTTTCCGCCTTTCTTTTGCTTGTAACAAAAGGTGAAAAGCGCAAAATCAATCTGCCCTGTATTTTTGCAATGGCAGGCACGGGAATTTTGAGCAGAATAGGCAACTGGCTGCTTTTAGTTTCGCTTATAAGTCTGCCTGCATCTGCCCAATATCCTTTTGTAACGGGCGGCACGATGATTGTGTCCACAATCATAAGCTTATTTGGCAAAAACAAGCCTACCAAAAAAGAAATTGCAGCAGTTATGTTGGCTTTTGCCGCGGTGGTAATACTTGTGTTACTGCCGTCGGATGTAATATTTAAAATCACTTGGAGGTAATTAAAATGAAAAGTATAAAAATCGGTATTTTTGGCTATAACCGCGGCGGACATTTGGCAGACAATATCCTTGCTCTTAACGGAGATATAGTTGCCGTTTGCGAAAAAAACGAAAAGTTTCTTAATAAGGCAAAGGAAAAACTTGGTGATACGGCAACCTATTATAAAGATTTTGACTCATTTATTGAGCATAGCGGAATGGAGGCAGTGCTTCTTGCCAACTATTTCCCCGAGCACGCGCCATACGCTATCCGTTGCCTTGAAAAAGGAATACACGTTTTGTCAGAGTGCATTCCCAACGGCACTATGGCAGAGGGTGTTGCCCTTGTTGAAGCGGCAGAAAAGAGCAGCGCCAAGTATATGCTTTTAGAGAATTACCCCTTTATGCTTTTTAATCAAGAGATGAAAAAGGTGTGCGAGGGTGGCTCTTTGGGCAAAATCCTTTATGCCGAGGGCGAGTACAATCACGCGGTCAATACCTACGCTGACCTGAACGGACTTTATGACAGTCTGAAGCATTGGCGCTTCTATTTGCCCAGAACATATTATCTTACTCATTCCCTTGCGCCTATTGCTTATGCGACGGGGGCCTTGCCTGTAAGAGTTACCGCTATGCCCGTATATTGCCCTGCACCTTCAGACTGCAACCGTGCATCATACGTAGGGGAACGGGCAGCAATAATCACCACCCTTAACGATGATGATTCAGTTTTTAAGTTTACCGGTTGCTCCACTTTTGGCGGCAGTGATAATTCCTACCGTATTTGTGGTTATAAGGGTACTATTGAAAACGTGCGCGGCACCGAGGGTAAGATTATGCTCAGATATAATGATTGGACTGTTCCCGAAGGCAAGGAAAAGACAAATTATTATATGCCCGAGTGGGATGATAAAGATGCCGAACTGATTAAGAAGGCAGGTCACGGCGGTGGCGATTTCTGTATTATCCGCGAGTTTTTTGATTGTATTAGTCAGGATAAAACGCCTGTTTTTGACGTTTACTTTGCCACCCGACTGTCGTCAGTAGCAATTTTAGCCCACAGAAGCTTGCTTGAGTTTGGCGTTCCCTACGACATCCCTGATTTCAGGAACAAAGCCGACAGAGACAAGTGGAGAGAGGACACTCTTTCACCTTTCTATTATTCTGACGGCAGAGAACCCTCAATGCCTTGTTGTTCAAATCCTGATTACAAACCAAGCGAACAACAAATTGACAACGTCAAAAAACTTCTTGAAAA
>JAZRNV010000030.1:0-16996 GCA_045648425.1 Acutalibacteraceae bacterium
GTTGCAGTGGTAGATTTTTTTGCAGCAGGTTTCTTTGCTGCGGGCTTTTCTTCGGCAGCGCCTTCTGCTTTAGCAGCAGTCTTCTTGGTTGTAGTGGCCTTTTTTGCTGCGGGCTTCTTTGCTGCGGGCTTTTCTTCAGCAACGCTTTCTGCTTTAGCAGCGGTCTTTTTAGCAGTAGTGGTCTTCTTTGCTGCGGGTTTCTTTGCTGCGGGCTTCTTTTCGGTAAGAGCGTCAACCTCAGTGATAACTGCGTTGTCGCGAATGAGGTCGAACGCCTTGCGAACAGCGATATCCTTTACCAATTCAGAAGCAGGGATAGCTTTTTTGACGTTGTCAACTTCAGTGTTGTAGGCCTTTGCAAGTGACTCGTATTCTTCTTCAATATCAGAATCAGAAGAAGCAATTGCTTCATCAGCAGCAACCTTTTCAAGTGCAAGACGAAGCTTAACCTGTTTGTCTGCTTGTTCACGGAAGGTGTCACGGAACGCAGCCATATCGCCACCCATATATTTAACATAGGTGTTGAGGTCAAGACCCTGCATCTGCAAACGATATGCAAAATCCTGAACGCTTTCATCAATGCGAGCTTCAATCATTTCAACAGGAATTTCTGCCTCAAAGCCCTCAAGCAGAGCATCGATAAGTGCGCTGTCTGCAGCGTCATCAGCATTTTTCTTCTTCATATCAAGTGCTTTTGCCTTAAGGTCTGCCTTGTACTCTTTAAGAGTGTCGAATTCGCTGATATCTTTAGCAAACTCGTCATCAATAACAGGAACCTCAGTCTCTTTAATTTCGTGCAGCTTAATCTTAAATACTGCCTCTGCACCCTTAAGCTCTTCAGCGTGATACTCTTCAGGGAAGGTTACGTTAATATCGAATTCTTCATCAATGCTGTGGCCGATAATCTGGGGCTCAAAGCCGGGAATGAACGAATTTGAACCGAGCTTCAGTGAGTAACCATCTGCCTTGCCGCCGTCAAATGCCTTGTCGCCTACAAATCCTTCGTAGTCAATAACTACGGTGTCTCCGTCCTGTGCGGCACGGTCGGTAACGCTGATAAGACGAGAATTGCGCTCGGCAACCATTTTAACCTGCTCATCGATTTCTTCGTCGGTAACTACTGCCTTAACCTTTTCTACAGCAAGACCCTTATACTTTTTAACGGTTATCTCGGTGGGCTTAACAGTGATGGTAACCTTGAAATCAACACCTGTTGCCTTGTCAACACTTACAAGGTCAAAGCCGATGTTGTTTGATACAAGCTCAAGGCCTGCTTCTTTAATGGCGGCTTCTACTGCATCGGGATAGATGATTTCGATTGCATCTTCAAAGAAAAAGCTCTCGCCATACATGCGCTCGATGATGTGGCGGGGTGCCTTACCCTTACGGAAACCGGGAATGGCAATTTTCTTAACGTTCTTTGCATATGCCTTGCTGAGTGCAGCTGCAAAAGTATCTGCATCTACAACGATTTCAAGTTCATAGCGGTTGGTTTCAACTTTGTTGGTTGCTTTAAGTGACATTGGTTAATCCTCCTACATTTTCACATACAATTTATTATAGCACATTGTTCTGTCAAATTCTACTGTTTTTTTGGTAAAATAATGTAATATTTTACGTATTTTTTATGCTAATACACCAAAACGGGGGTAAAATCTACTCTATCGGCTGAAACAAGGCGATAATTTATACCATCAACAACCCCATTTATTGCTGCTAAGGTAGAACCGCCGTGCAAGTGACCGTAGTAAACTTTAGCTACGTTGTATTGATGCAAAACATCGATAAGCTCGGTGCATTGCTGGCTTTCGGTTATGGGTGGATAATGAAGAAATACAATCAACTCGCCACCAAGCTTTTTGCCTTCCTCCAGAGAAGCGCGAAGACGCATTGCCTCTCGGTTTATAAGCTTAGAATCAGTGCCGCTTTCTTCAATAAGCCAACCTCTTGTGCCGCAAACGCTTATTTCATCTATTAATGCTGCGGAATTGTTTAAAAAACTGATGCTTGTAAAATTGTTGTCGGATAAAAACTCATTCATCTTTTTCATCGAATTCCACCATAAATCGTGGTTGCCTTTAAAGATGTATTTTTTACCCGGCAGTTTATCAATAAACTCAAAATCCTTCGTTGCAGTTTCCAGTTTTAGTTCCCAAGACACATCTCCCGGAATTATAACCGAATCTGATTCTGTTACTATTTTGCACCAGTTGTTTTTTATACGATCAACGTAGTTATCCCAGCCGTGAAAAACCTCCATAGATTTGTCACCGGCCAGAGATAAGTGCAGATCTGAGATGGTAAACAGAGCCAAGGCTTCACCTCAAAATTATTTTATGTTTAGGTATTCAAATACCACTTGAGTCATATCTGATGGATCGACGGTCTTTTTAAAGCGTACTTCCCTGTTGGCAAGGCCTTCCAAAGGTGTAGGAATGGGTGTGGATGTTGCTTTCGAAAGATTGTCCATACATTCGATGCCGTTTAAACCTGAAGAGCTTCCCTGCTCAACAGCATCAAGTACATCGGCTGCAAATTTGTAAGGGCTTGCTGTTGAAACAATAACAGTAGGAGTAGCATCTCCTGTATTTGCTGCATAATCTTCGTATACAGAAACAGCAACAGCTGTATGAGTATCGCAAAGATAACCTGATTTTTCAAACAGCTTTTTGATGGTTGCTTTTGTTCTTACATCATCTGCATATCCGGCTACAAAATGCTCAGTAACCGCTGCTGTTACATCCTCGTCTACGGTGTATTTACCGGTCTCTGACAAGTCTTTCATCCACCGGGAAACGCGTTTGTCATCGTTTCCGCTTAAGTGATAAAGCAAGCGTTCAAGATTGCTGGAGATAAGGATATCCATAGAGGGAGAAATTGTGGTATAGAATTCTCTGTTGCGGTCATATGTGCCGGTTGTGATAAAATCGGTAAGAATATTGTTGCTGTTTGATGCACAAATAAGCTTATTGATGGGTATTCCCATACATTTTGCATAGTATGCTGCAAGGATGTTGCCAAAGTTACCGGTAGGAACAACAACATTAAAAGCTTCAACAGCGTCATTTGCGTTAATAAGGTCACAATAAACAGAGATGTAATAAACAATTTGAGGTAATAGTCTGCCCCAGTTAATTGAGTTTGCACTTGAAAAAGCCATATTGTTATCGTCTAGCTTTTTAGCGATTTCAGGGTCAGTAAATATTTTTTTAACGCCTGACTGTGCATCGTCAAAGTTGCCGTTAATTGCACAAACAAATACGTTGTTGCCGGTCTGAGTTGCCATTTGCAGCTTTTGGGTGTTGCTGACACCGTCAACGGGATAAAATACGATAATATCGGTATTTTTAACATCTTTAAATCCCTCAAGTGCCGCCTTTCCGGTATCACCTGAAGTTGCAACAAGAATGACGGTGCGCTTGCCTTCGCCTACTTTTTCAGAGGATTTTGTAAGCAAATGCGGCAACAACTGAAGCGCCATATCTTTAAAAGCACAGGTGGGACCGTGCCAAAGTTCAAGCATATAAGTGCCGTCAGACATATCAGAAATAGGAGCAGGTATGTTGTTGTCAAAATTGTTTGAATATGCTCCCTTTACACATTCGTCAATTTCTTCTTCAGTAAACACGGTGAGATAGAGTTTAAGTATCTCTTTTGCTCTGCCGATATAATCCATGCCTTTAATTTTTTCAATAAAAGCAGCGTCAATATGGGGTATTGATTCCGGAACGAATAATCCACCATCCTTTGAGATGCCGTCATTGATTGCTTTTGCAGAATTTACACTAACATTTTTGTTTCTTGTGCTGTTGTACAACATACGATACTGAACTCCTTTGGTTAAAACAAATTTAAACTATTTAAGTAACAAAGTTTATCGAGTATGGGTTTGCTTATTCCTCTCTGTAATAAATAATCGCACAGATTACTTGTTTTGTCAATTGAATCAAGACATTTTTCTATTGTGCAGCCGTCAAAATCACTGCCGAACGCAATATGATTTTCACCGCCTAATTCTAATGCGTGTATTATATTACCATACAATTTTTCAAAACAGTTTTTTCCAAGAAAATTCTCATAAAAGTTAAAGCCGACAACACCACCGGTTTTGCAAATGGCCTCAAACTGTTCATCTGAGAGATTTCTGGGATGACTGTGTATGGCGGAAAAGTTTGAATGGGAAGCTATAACGGGCTTTTTTGTTATATCCATAACCTGCCAAAAACCCTTTTCATTGAGATGAGAAACATCTATTATGATGTCGTTTTTTTGAAGCTGTTCAATGGCATAGATTCCAAACTCGGTCAATCCCCCATTGCTTCCAAATACACCGCTGGCTAATTCGTTATCACCGTTCCAGGTCAGCGTAAAAAGCTTAACTCCGTCATTTATAATTCTGTTTATCATTTCCGATGAGCCGTTTAAAACACAACCGCCTTCGATTGATAATATTGCAGCCATTCGACCGGAGGAAGTTGCCTTTTGAATGTCGAGTTTTGAAACACATTGGGACATTTTATCAGAATTTAATGCAACTTGCTCTTTAAAAAGCGTCACCATTTTATTGTAGTGATCGACAGCGGCTTGACCGCGCAACGAATCGGGAGTAAATACTGCAAATACTTGGCTCCAATGCTTAAAGCAACGGCCTTTTTCCAATGATACGGCAAGATTGTTTGATTTTAACTGCATTTTTGAATTAAAACATTCGTATAACGTGTCGCAGTGCAAATCAAATAAATCCATGATAGCCCTCCGTACCAAAAGCGTTTTCAAAGTGAACTATACTGTCTTTTTCATCAATTGTGATTTCTATAACATCAAATCGAGGTTGAAGCTTTGTAGGATATGACTGCAAATATTGCATAGCAGCTTTAATAATTCTCTTTTGTTTTTGGTGGGTTACCGAATCGCGACCGCTTACCATATAGTTTTTTGATCTTGTTTTTACTTCAACAAAAACCAAGTTCTTTTTATCTGAACAAATTATATCTAATTCTCCGAAATGTGTTTGATAGTTTCTGGATATGATGCGGTATTTCTTCTTTTTTAAATAATCCACTGCCATCATTTCGCCGGCACTGCCGGTTTTTCCAATATTCATTTGTTGAGCAGCTTCTTCAAAAAACTGAGGCGATGAATTTTACAGGGACCGTATTTGAGTATTGCTTGAGTATGTACTTTAGTTCCGTAGCCCTTGTGCTTTTTGAATTGATATTCGGGATAAATGGTGTCCATCTGGTCCATAACTCTGTCACGAGTAACCTTTGCAAGAATTGAAGCCGCGGCAATGGAATAAGATTTTGCGTCACCTTTTATCACATATTCACATGGAATTTTGAGCTGAGGTGGAATTCGATTTCCGTCAATAAGTGCATACTGTGCGGAAATATTTAGTCCTTCAACTGCTCGTGTCATAGCCAGATAAGTAGCGTTTAAGATGTTGAGCTCTTCGATTTCTTCAACCGATGCGGATGCAATTGAAAAAGCAAGGGCTGTTTCTGTAATTTTATCGTATAACGCTTCGCGCTTCGTCTCACTGAGCTTTTTTGAGTCATTTAAACCTTCAATAATACAGTCTGTGGGCAGAATTACAGCAGCAGCATAGACCGGGCCTGCAAGAGGACCTCGCCCTGCTTCATCAACACCGCAAACAAAATTAAACCCCTTTGCTTTGGCGCTTAGTTCAAATGAATAATCGGGAGTGCTGATCATTTTATCATCTCAACCTTTGGCATAAATTTAAATATGGCTTTGCCCAAAATATATCTGGTATCAACCATGCCGTCATTTCCGATGTTGGCAGAACGGCTGTCAAGAGAGTTGTTTCTGTTATCACCCAAAACAAAAACATGATTTTCGGGTACGGTTTTTGGAAATGAAACGGGATTTTCTATATAAACATCGTACATATCTTCCTTGGCAAAGCTTTCTCCATATTGCTTTCCGTCTACAAACACGTGCAATACTCCGTCTGCATCAGAACGAATATCAACCTCTTGCCCCTCGCAAGCAATAACTCGTTTAATAATGGGGCCGTTTTCGGTAGATTCATCGGCAACCTTGTTGCTGATGTTGCGCGAAACAACAATAACATCGCCTTGCTTGGGAGTGTAAAACAAATTGAAAATAACAATTCTGTCGCCATTGTAAAGGGTATCGTTCATCGAACTTCCGATGATGCCGACGACTCTGAATACAAAAGCAAACAAAACAATTACAGTTATAACCGACACAACTATTGAGTCTAACCAATCAAACGCGGTTTTTAAAGGTTTGATTTGCTGCGTCTCATTTGAGACGGTGCTGGTTGTGGTGATGTCATCCATTATTCTGTTCAGTCCTTTCGGGGGTTTCTAAAGATATTCTGGCAATTTTGGCGCCTCTGAATTCATCAAGCAGCATAATTGCAGCGCGCTCGGTGTCATATTCACCGCCGGAGATAAGCATACCTCTGCTTTTAGCAATTAACTGTAATACCTCATACGAGTCTTCCGGCAGAGATTCCGGCAGCTTATAGCGTTGCTTAAGCATAGGAATATGTTTTTCAGGCAGTGATTCAATAAACCTCATTGCAAGAGATTCGATATCTAATATATTATCTCTTATTGCACCCGTAAATGCAAGTCTTTCACCGACTATTTTATCATCAAATTTTGGCCAAAGTACACCGGGGGTATCAAGCAAATCTATTCCGCCTGCGATAGTAAACCACTGGTTGCCTCTTGTAACACCGGGCCTGTCTTCAACCTTGGCTTTTACTGTTTTTGCCATACGATTAATAAATGAAGATTTGCCGCAGTTTGGAATGCCGACAACCATTAACCTTAAGGTCTTATTAATTCCCTTGAGCTTGTTTTTTTCAAGCTTATCGGCTAACAGATTTTTCACGGCAGGAATGAACTGATTTAATCCTGTGCCGCTTTTGCTGTCAACCGCAATGGCAGGTATGTTCTGTGATTTGAAATAATCAATCCATTTAAGAGTGATTTCTTTGTCGGCTACATCACATTTGTTAAGTAAAATAATTCTGGGTTTATTGTTAGTTAACTGCGGAACTTCCGGGTTTCTGCTCGATAGCGGCACTCTTGCATCAACAACTTCAACAACAGCGTCAACTAAGCTGAGAGAAGCTTGTATTTGTCGCCTTGTTCGCGCCATATGCCCGGGAAACCATTGAATATCTTGAATGTCAGACATAAAATCACCACCTAAATAAAAAGTAAAAGGGACACACAAGCTGCGTGTCCCTTTTTGAATCAGATCTTTTCTTTAACCTTTGCGGCTTTACCGACTCTGTCACGCAGATAATAAAGCTTGCTGCGTCTTACCTTACCGCGACGAACGGTGGTAACATCGCCAACATTGGGAGAGTGAACAGGAAATACGCGCTCTACGCCAACGCCATAAGTTACACGGCGAACAGTGAAGGTTTCTGAAATACCGGAACCGTTCTTTGCGATTACAGTACCTTCAAATGCCTGCATTCTTTCTTTGTCTCCTTCGCGAATCTTAACTTGAACGCGAACAGTATCACCGATAGATACCTTGGGAGCGTTTTCTTTAATCTGACCGGCGGTCAATTCTTTAATAATATCCATCAATATTCCTCCTTAATTATTTTCAGACATTCATACTCACAAAATTGTGACAGAGGACCATCCGTTTCAATGATGAATTTATCAATGAAGCCCGTCGCAAAGGAACGACGGAAACAACATACTCAAGTATAATATCATAAACCATTTGAAAATGCAAGACTTTTTTATAATTATTTAAAACTTTCAAAATTGGAGTTGAGTACGTCTGTTCTGATTATCTTTGTCACCTTTATTTTTTGCCCTAAAAACTCTTCAGCCGTTGATATCACCAAGTTCGGGTTGAGGTTTACGGCACCTGCACTGAGTGTAAGCAATAATGTGTTGCCCTGAATAAGATAATTATTAATCATAGGTTTTATATCTGTTGGTTTGGTGCCGCTTTTAGTGCGCTTCATTGTGATGATTTCTGCTTGATTAAAATAGTCGGTTAAATCGGGTAATTCTTCTGCTTCGACCGTAAAACATGCGAATGCAATATCGGCAATCTTCATTATCGGATTGTCAACACGAGTTACGGTCAAACCTGACGGCATTACTTCTGACAAACGCTTTGCTACCTCTTCACAGGGATAATCGTCATCTGAAATGCGTATATCCATTATTTCGCTGGTGCTTTCAAGACCAAGTGATAAAGGCAGCGAAAAATTAATACGTGGATGTGGATTGAATCCTTCCGTATACCAAATAGGAATACCCGACCGACGAAGTATGCGCATAAAAAATCTATTCATATCAAGATGAGAGATGTACTTGATGTTTCCAGTTTTGTTATAAAAAACTCTAACGTTTTTCAAAACACACTCCCCCTTCATAGACTGCCGCTCCACAACCTGCACATTTTGCTCTGCAATGCGGAGTGGTTGCGCTTTGATGCGCAAGCTTATCTTCATTAATTAAAAATTCTTTTGTTACTCCGATATCAATGTGGTCCCAAGGATTGATTTCATCATAGTTTCTTCTTCTGTGAGCATAAAAGTCGGCAGTCAAGCCGCAAGCTACGAATGCATCATCCCATTTTTTGCTGTCGAAGTATTCGCCCCAGCTGTCAAATTTGCAACCGGATTTCCAAGCAGTATATATTACTTTGGAAAGACGACGGTCACCTCTTGCAAAAACCGCCTCAAGAATTGAGGTGGAAGAATCGTGCCAACTGAGCTTTATTTTGCGTGATTTTACACATTCAAGGAGATGCTGTTGTTTTGCTTTAATAGTATCAGTATCATCCTGTGGCTCAAATTCAAAAGGTGTAAATGGCTTTGGAACAAAGGTAGCGCAAGATATTGAGACGGACACGCTTTTGCCCTTGGGTTTATCGGGCATTTTACCAAATAAATGAATTATTTTCATTCCAAGGTCGGCTATGCCTTCGATATCCTCCATTGTTTCTGTGGGAAGGCCCATCATAAAATAGAGCTTAACGGCAGTATATCCGCCTTTAAACGCAGTAAGACATGTATTGAGTATTTCTTCTTCGGTTACATTTTTGTTTATTGCATCTCGCAGACGCTGAGTGCCTGCTTCGGGTGCAAAGGTTAATCCCGATTTACGCACAGACGCAATCTTTTTCAAAAGCTCGTCGGAAAAGTTATCAATTCTCAAAGACGGCAAGGCAAGATTGATTTTTTGTGCTTCGGTCCAGGGTAACATTTTTTCCAGCATTTCGTTAAGCTGAGTGTAATCACTTGTTGAAAGTGAAAGTATTGACAGTTCGTCATAACCCGTTGAGTCGTACAGACATTTTGCCTGCTCATTTACTGTTTCGGCGGACTTTTCACGAACAGGTCGGTATATAAATCCTGCTTGACAGAATCTGCATCCTCTAATGCACCCTCTGAACACTTCTACTGTAGCGCGGTCAAAAACCGATTCAACGTATGGAACAACAAACTCTTTAGGGTAATCCACCTTATCAAAATCCTTGATGATACGCTTTTTAACTGTTTTTGGAGCGCTGCCTGCAGGAGTAAATGACTTAATAGTTCCGTCATCATTGTATTCTACGCTGTAGAGCGCGGGAACGTATACCCCTTCTATCTGAGCGGCTTCAATTAAAAACTCTTCTTTTGAAGAATTATTTAACTTGTGTTTTCTGTAAAGGGCAAGAATTTCGTTGTTAAGCTCTTCCCCTTCACCTATGGCAAACAAATCAATAAACTCAGCAATTGGCTCGGGATTGCAGACACAAGGACCGCCTGCCATCACAATGTTTTTGAGACCTTTTCTGTCTTTTGCCAAGATGGGAACTCCACCGAGGTCAAGCATATTCAAAATGTTGGTGTAACTTAGCTCATAAGGTAAGCTAAAACCTATAATATCGCAATCATAAAGGGGTGTTTTACTTTCAAGGGTATAAAGCGGTATATTGTTTTGGCGCATTTGCTGCTCCATATCCTCCCAAGGAGCAAATACACGTTCACACCACACATAGTCAAGGGTGTTCATAGTGTGATAAAGTATTTTCATTCCTAAATGAGACATACCGATTTCATAACTGTCGGGAAAGCAAAAAGCAAAGCGTATATCAATATCATTGCTGTTTTTAACAATACAGCCCTGTTCTTCACCGATATAACGGCCCGGCTTTTGAACTTTTAATAATATTTCGTCTAAATTAAGCATTTAATTGACCTCTTTTAGAATATCTGAAAATCCGTTTTCATAATATTCGTCAGCGATTTTTAAGATTTCTTCTTTATGATGGGCGTAAATTTTCTCTCCAACGGCAACTGTATACAGACCTATTGATGTTGATGTTTTTATGCTGTACAGTGCATCTTCAAACATAGCTGCCTCTGATATATTGCATCCGAACATCTCGCATGCTTTATAAAATATGTCAGGAGTGCCCTTTCCGTTAGGAGAGTCTTCATTTGTCAATATAAAATCAAAATAATCTAACAGTCCGAGATGCTCAAGGCCGGGCACGGTAGCGCTTCTGGGCGTAGCAGTAATTATGCACATATGCTTGCCTTCTTGCTTTTGCTTATCTAAAAACTCAACAACGCCTTCTTTAATTGATACATCGGTAAGATAATGGCGCAATATAATTTTTGCAAAGCCCTCAAATGAAACTTTTTCAGGGCCTACTGCTTCTGCCAATTTTTTTAGCCCTTCTTTGACACTGAGACGCGCAAAACTTTCATCCGCTTTTATAACATCTTCACCTAAAAGCTCTTTTGCATATTCGGGGCCGGCCATTGACCAAGCTTGCATTGAATCCAAAAGGGTTCCATCCATATCAAACATCAAATATTTCTTGTCATTAAAATTCATTTTGTTCTCCTATATTCTGCGGTCAAGAAGCGGTAACATTTCCTTTTTAAACTGAGCAAAATTGCCATTATCCAAAGCATCTCTGATTTTTTCCATAAGAGTGTTATAAAACCAAAGATTATGCATAACACAAAGACGTTGACCCAGCATTTCGCCGCTTTTTATCAGATGGCGAATATAAGCGCGTGAGTGCTTTTGACACACCGGGCAATCACATTGGCTGTCAATTGGAGTAAAATCGTCAAAATATTTTTGGTTGGATATGTTGATTACACCTTCCATGGTGAATAAATGACCGTGACGGGCATTTCTGCTGGGCATTACACAGTCAAACAGGTCAACACCGCGCTCGACTGCCTCAAGTATGTTAGCAGGAGTACCAACACCCATCAAGTATCTTATTTTGTTCTTAGGCATATAGGGCTCAACCGCAGAAATAATTCTGTACATATCCTCAGCAGGTTCACCTACCGCCAATCCGCCAATTGCATATCCGTCAAGGTCAAGCGCTGCAATTTGCTTCATATGTTCTATTCTTAAGTCATCAAAGGTACAGCCCTGATTAATTCCAAAAAGAAGCTGATGAGGATTTACTGTATCCGGTAGTGTGTTCAAGCGTTGCATTTCATCCTTGCATCTTATAAGCCATCTGGTGGTTCTTTCGCATGATTTTTTGGCATAATCGTATTTTGCAGGGTTTTCAACGCATTCATCAAAAGCCATAGCAATTGTAGAGCCGAGGTGAGACTGTATGCGCATGCTTTCTTCAGGCCCCATAAATATTCTTTTGCCGTCGATGTGAGAGGAGAAATATACTCCTTCCTCCTCTATCTTTCTTAAACCCGCAAGTGAAAACACCTGGAATCCGCCCGAGTCGGTAAGAATGGGTTTGTTCCAGCCGGTAAAGCTATGCAATCCCCCTGCCTTGTGAACCAGCTCGTCACCCGGTCTGAGGTGTAAATGGTATGTATTGCTGAGCATTACCTGGCATTTAAGCTGATTTAGATCAAAGGCGTCCACGCCGCCTTTTATAGCAGCGCAGGTGGCAACATTCATAAATGCAGGCGTTTGAACTGTACCGTGAACCGTTACAAATTCACCGCGTCTTGCATTGCCTTCTTGTTTTAATAATTTATACATAATATCTCCTTATCAGTAAAAGAAACAAGCATCTCCAAACGAAAAGAATCGGTATTTCTCTTTTACTGCTTCTTTATAGGCGTTCATCGTGAAATCATATCCGGCAAATGCTGATACTAACATAATCAAAGTGCTTTCGGGTAAATGAAAGTTTGTGATAAGTGCATCCATACATTTAAACTTATAACCGGGATAAATAAAAATATCGGTATCGCCGGAGCATTCACAAATGTCACCTTTTTGTGCAATGCTTTCAACTGTTCTGCAGCTGGTAGTGCCTACACAAATTACTCTTCCGCCCGATTCTTTTGTTTGGTTAATTATCCGGGCGGTTTCTGCAGACATATAATAATGCTCTGTGTGCATTTTATGGTCTGTTATATCTTCAACCTTAACAGGTCTGAAGGTTCCTAACCCTACATGAAGAGTCACAAAACAAACTTTAACGCCCTTTTGTTTGATTGCATCCAGTAATTCTTCGGTAAAGTGTAACCCTGCAGTAGGCGCTGCGGCAGACCCCGGCTCATTTGAATATACTGTTTGGTAGCGCTCTTTGTCTTCAAGCTTTTCTTTTATATAAGGAGGCAGTGGCATCTGCCCTATTTTATTCAGAAGGTCCAAAAAAACACCGTCAGGCCAATGAAACTTAACAATTCTGTTTCCTTCAGAAGTGACTGAAATCACTTCGGCGGTTATCAATCCGTTGCCGAAACTAAAGACTTTGCCTTCTTTGGCTTTTTTGCCGGGTCCGGCAAGGCATTCCCACGTGTCGTAAGATTGCTGTTTCAGTAAGACGAATTCTACAACTGCACCTGTATCCTCTCTTGTGCCAAAAATTCTGGCAGGCAAAACTCTGGTGTCGTTGAGCACAAGACAGTCGTTGGGGTTTAACAAATCCACTATATCACGAAAGATTTTGTGTTTAATATTGCCGTCTGCTTTTGAGATGGTCATCAAACGTGAAGAATCTCGAGGATATAAGGGCGTTTGAGCTATTAACTGTTCGGGTAAATCGTAAAAAAAATCACTGGTTTTCATAAAAGGAACTCCGAAATATTATTAATATTTAATAAAGTATACAAATATGCGCTTATGAGCATAAAATGTGTTTGACAAACAATTAAAAAAATGGTATCATCAATAAATAAATTAAGTAGAGAATTCAAGCGTTTATTTGTCAACGCTTTTACTATTATAGTAAATTGTTGAGTTCTTTTCAATGCTTTTTTTAACAATATTTTTACAGAGAAGGTCGTAATTTATGAAACAGTACAATGTTGGTGTTATCGGTGCAACCGGTATGGTTGGTCAGCGCTTTTTGACTTTACTTGAAAACCATCCTTGGTTTAATGTTAAAGTATTGGCTGCAAGCCCCCGTTCTGCAGGTAAAACATATAAAGAAGCTTTGGGCGGCAGGTGGAAAATGACCACTCCCATGCCCGAAAAGTTTGCTGATATGGTTATTATGAATGCAGAAGCAGATGTTGAAGCTATTGCTTCTCAGGTTGATTTCGTTTTTTGCGCTGTTGATATGCCTAAAGCCGAGATTCGTGCTCTTGAAGAAAAATATGCTAAAGCTGAGTGCCCTGTAATGTCTAACAACAGTGCTCACCGAGGCACAGCTGATGTTCCTATGATTATTCCTGAGCTTAACCCCGAGCACGCACAGATAATTGCTGCTCAAAGAAAGCGTTTGGGCACTAAACGCGGCTTTATTTCGGTTAAATCAAATTGCTCGCTTCAAAGCTATGTTCCCGCACTCTTCCCTCTTGATGAGAAGTTTGGCGTTAAGCGTGTATTGGTTTGCACTTATCAAGCTATTTCAGGTGCAGGCAAAACCTTTGAAACCTTCCCCGAAATTATTGATAATGTAATTCCTTACATTGGCGGCGAAGAAGAGAAGTCTGAGCAGGAGCCCTTGAAGATTTGGGGTAAAATTGAAGGTGACGTAATCGTTAACGCTCAAAGGCCCGCTTTTACTGCGCAGTGTTTGCGTGTTCCTGTTTCCGACGGTCATACCGCTGCAGTTTTTGTTGAGTTTGACAAGAAACCCACCAAAGAAGAAATGATCGAAATTTGGGAGAATTTCAGCGGACGTCCTCAAGAACTCGAGTTGCCCAGCGCACCTAAAAAGTTCCTGCACTATTTCACTGAGGACAATATGCCTCAGGCAAAGCTTCACAGAAACATTGAAGATGGTATGGCTGTTTCTATCGGTCGCCTTCGTGAAGATACCCAATTTGATTATAAATTTGTTTGTTTGTCTCACAACACCTTGCGCGGAGCTGCCGGCGGCGCTGTATTGATGGCGGAGCTTCTCTGTGCCGAGGGTTATCTCGACTGATTTTTATAGTGTAAGGAGTGCTATAATTATGAAAAACACTATTTTCAGAGGTGCCGGTGTTGCACTTATTACTCCAATGTATGCAGACGGCACTGTCAACTTCGATAAGCTGAGAGAGCTGATCGATTTTCAAATTAATAACGGTACCGATGCTATTATCGCTTGCGGCACTACCGGTGAATCTGCCACTCTTACTGCAGAAGAACACGTAGAGGTTATTAAAGAAACTGTAAAACACACAGCAGGACGTGTCCCTGTTATTGCAGGAACCGGAAGCAACGACACAGCTTTTGCTGTTGAACTTTCAAAAGAAGCAGAACTTTTGGGCGTTGACGGCTTGCTTATGGTTACTCCTTATTATAACAAAACCTCTCAAGCAGGTCTTGTTGCTCACTTTACAAAGGTAGCAGACAGTGTTAACGTTCCTATTATTCTTTATAATGTTCCTTCTCGCACAGGTACTGCTTTTAAAACCGAAACATATGCAATTCTTGCCGATCACAAGAATATTGTCGGCATAAAAGAAGCAAATGCTGACTTGAGTATGATGGCAAAAACTATGGCTGCCTGCGGTGATAAAATAGATATTTATTCCGGCAATGATGATGAGGTTCTTCCCTGCTTGTCATTGGGCGGTTCCGGTGTTATCTCTGTATTGTCTAATATTGCACCTCAGGTTGTTCACGATATGTGCTACAACTATTTTGACGGAAATGTAGCTGCTGCTCGTGATTTGCAGATTAAGTATGTTAACCTTATCGGTGCTTTGTTCAGCGATGTTAACCCCATTCCTGTAAAAGAAGCAATGAATATAATGGGCTTTGATGTTGGTGAATGCAGATTACCACTGGTAAGAATGAGTGACGCTGCTATTGCTAATCTTAAAGCTGAAATGTTAAAGGTTGGCCTTATATAAACTTAACGGCGGGTCTCAATGCCCGCCGTTTTTTAAAACAATTAGGATGTGATTTGAGTTATGACAAGAATTATATTAAGCGGCTGTAACGGAAAAATGGGAAAGGTTATAACTGAGCTTGTTAAGCAACGTGATGACTGTGAAATCGTTGCAGGCGTTGATATTAATACGCAAAGTGACAGCTATCCTGTTTTTGACTGTATTGAAAAGATTGATATTGATGCAGATGTTGTAGTTGATTTCAGCCACCCTTCCGTTCTGAACTCTTTAATTGACTATTCTAAAAAAACAGGCATTGCTTTAGTATTGTCTACAACCGGTTATTCACAAGAGCAAACTCAACTTATTAAGGATGCGGCTGTAACATTACCTGTTTTCTTTAGCTTTAATATGTCTTTGGGTATTAACTTACTTATCGAATTAGCCAAAAAAGCATCTTGTATATTGGCTGATAACTTTGACATTGAAATTATAGAAGCCCATCATAACCAAAAGATTGATGCCCCCAGCGGCACAGCTGTAATGATTTCACAAGCGATCAAAGAATCCTTGTGTGATGATGGGTATTATGATGTTTATGATCGTCATTCGGTTCGTCAAAAGCGCGATGAAAAAGAAATTGGTGTTCATTCCATCCGCGGCGGAACTATAGTCGGCGAGCACACCGTTATGTTTGCAGGTAATGACGAAATCGTTTCGATTTCTCACTCTGCCCGTTCTAAAGGTATATTTGCTAATGGTGCTGTTAAAGCAGCCGTATTTATGTCAGGAAAACCTGCAGGGCTTTACTCAATGAAGGATTTAATAGGTTAATCATCCTACCTTTTCAAGTTCTTTTTTTAGCCGTTCAATTATTCTTTTTTCCAGTCTCGATATATATGATTGCGATATTCCCAATCGGTCTGCTACTTCTTTTTGAGTATGCTCCTTCTGCCCCGATAACCCAAACCGCATCTCCATTATAAGCTTTTCTCTGGGATGTAGCTTGTTAACAAGCTTATGAAGAGTTATTATTTCGTCATGCTGTTCTATACCCTTGTTTACAATATCGCTTTCACTGCCTAAAATATCAGATAATAATAACTCGTTTCCGTCCCAATCGACATTTAACGGTTCATCTATCGACACCTCTAGTTTGAGAGGTGTCGTTTTTCTTAAATACATAAGTATTTCGTTTTCTATACATCTTGATGCATAGGTTGCAAGTTTAATATTTTTATCGGGACAAAATGTGTTGACAGCTTTTATTAGTCCTATCGTGCCAATTGATATGAGATCTTCTATGTTTGCACCTATTGCATCATATTTTCGGGCAATATATACGACAAGTCTTAAGTTATGAACTATAAGTTTGTCTTTAACACTTTTATCGCCGAGAGAGTACTTTAATAATAACTCTTGCTCTGAAGTTTTATCCAACGGCTGAGGTAATATATCGGCACCGTTTATATAATGTATGTCTTTGGTTATAGTTTTTAATTTAATATAACCTATTATTCTTTTAATAATTTTAAACATAAGCCATATCCTCTCCTACTGTCAGCGCGTATAACCCTATTGTTGCTTGATAACCTTTTGATTCGGCAGTGTTTCCTATTGCAATAAGCCCGTTAATATGCAGATGCCTGTTGTTTGCTTCGGCAATTAAATTATCAGGTTTGAAAGCGTTTAAAAGCCCATCTCCGCTTACAGATTTGATGGGAATGACTCTGTACCCTCTTG